>NZ_JBFAKV010000002.1:287632-543190 GCF_040655895.1 Streptomyces sp. NPDC050264 | reverse complement strand
CCACCGGCGGCGCGGACCGACTGTGGATCGTGGACGGCACCCTGATCCCGGTCCGGGACAGGCACCTCGGCACGTCATCACGCAACTACCGGTTCTCGGCGAATGTGCAGGTCATCGTTGATGCCGACACCCGCCTCGTGATCGCCGCCGCCCGGCCGGTGCCGGGCACCACCGCGGACGCCCACGCCTGGCGGGCCTCCGGCCTGGCCGAGCACTGCCAGGGCGTAACCGTGCTCGGCGACGGCGCCTACCTCAACTGCGGCATGGTCACCCCGCACCGCAAACGCCCCCGACGGGCCCTGCTGCCGGGCGAAGAGGCCGACAACGCCGCCCACCGCACGGTCCGCGCCCGGGTCGAGCACGTGATCGGCCGGATGAAGAACTACAAGATCCTCCGCGACTGCCGGCAACACGGCGACGGCCTCCACCACGCCGTCCAGGCCGTCGCCCAGATGCACAACCTCGCCCTCGCATCATGACCAGAGAACCGCGTTCACGGGCCCTGACCTGCCCGAACACGGCCTTGTGCAACACGCTTTACAGGGCAAGCCAGGTCAAGATGTCACCCGATCGTGCAAGCAGACCCTGGTCCCGTGTGCCGGGGATCGCTTGTTGCAGCGCCCCCGCAGGCATCCGGCCGCGGGGGGCGCTGCACCGTTCACTCGTTGTCGGGCTGATCGTTTCCTTCGCTGCCTCCCCTGTCGGCATCGTCGTCTTCAGCTTGGTCGTCGATGACGATGCGGTTCGGACTTCCGCTGCCGTCGCTGCTGGGCCGGTCGATGATGGCCTGCACCGCGGCGGTGATCTTGCCTTGAATATGGCTGGCGATGGCGCGCGTCACGGTGTTGTCAGTGGCGTGGGTGACGTGGGCGAGGCTGGTGAGAGCGGCTACGAGGCTGGGTCCGGAGAGACGGACGCTGACGAAGCCGTCATCGTCTTTGACTTTGCCGGGGATATGGAAGTGCTGGGCGTTTGCGGCGACTTGGATGAGGAATGCCCAGGTGTCGCGGTGCGCTTCGACGGTGGCATGGGCGATGCCGGCGGCGGCCCGAAGAATGCCCGGGTCAGGCTCGACGGCCCAAGGCTGTTCGGGCTTCGGGTCTGGCTCGGGTGCGTGCGCGTCTCCCTGCTCGACTGATCCCGCCCGCGGTTCGGCCTCCGGCGGCACTGATTCGCCCTCGGGGCCGACGGCGCCGGTGGAGGTCACGTTGTCGGGGCACGCTTTGAGCTGGTCGTCGAGTTGAGCAACACCGGCACGTATCACACCGAGTTCGGAGCCAATGTGGATGAGCGGGTCGCTGAATCTGTCATTGATGCTGGCGAGACCCTCGCGGATCACGGCCCGGTCCTCGATGAGTCCGGTGTTGACTGCGGCTCGGTTCTCGGTAAGACCTCTGGCGATCTCGGCATTGGCTTCGTGCCGGGTCTGGTCGATGGCGAGTTGCTGGTCAGAGACTTGCTGCTTGAGCGCGGCGAGGTCTTCGCCGACTTTGCCGAGCTGGCAGATGATCTGCCGTAACAGGTCCGCGTTGCCGTTGCCGAAGAACGCCATGAGCCCCCCCCTGTGGTCGTCAGCTGACCTGGTCAGAGTGGAGCTCGGTTGAAATATCGACAAGTGCAGGAACCAGCCATCGAGGGGCAAATACCCGGCGCATTTGCCAGAAGGCGCGCTCAACAACACGCGCCCCGAAGAAGGCAGCCCACGACAGAGGGCCGCCGACAGTGCGCACCATGCGGTGTATGGCATTACACAGACGGAGAGTTGGGGGCCGGCGCGAGCTAGGACATGGTGATCGCGGGTGCGGTGGTTGCCCGCGAGGGCAAGGCTCTTCTGATCCGCCGCCGGTTTCCGGAGGCGCCCTGCGGCGGCACTTCCGGGAAACGGGCGTCGCCATCGATCCGTAGACGGTGAGCGGTGAGCGGTGAGCGGGTGCATCCGGTGACAAGCCGGCCAGTGGTGTACGTTGCCTACCTCTGGTCGTCGGGCGGCGTCGCCACGGAAGGTAGTGGCGACGGCGTGAGTGCCGTTCGCCCGGCTGCAGGAGTGGGTCCAGGACGGCATATGTTAATCAGCGTGGGATCGATGTGACGGGGGCTGGCGTTTCCCTCCTGACCGGCATTGCCGCGAATCCGGGCGTGTGGCGAGGCAGACGGCGACGAGGTTGATACTGCCGACGTTGTCGCCTATCAACAGGACGGTCACAACGCCCGGGAGAATTGCCTCACGCATCCGGCTGGGCCCGTCAACTCCCGCCAAGCGCTGCATCAGGCAACACCCCTATGTGCCGTCCCGGAACCGCTCACCCCCGCGCAGGTCGCCCGCCTCGCCGTACGCCGAAGAGACCGCCTCGGCGGAGCGCTCCACGAATACCAACATGCCGCCTGAACTCGGCGGGGCACTATCAGTGATACGTCGTCGGGTAGATCTCGCCGTCGACCGTCAGGTGTATGAGGCCATTGCTTCATTCCGCGCTGCGCTGGGAAGCACCTCCCATCGTCAGAGCCTGAACGCCCCCCGCCCGGTCCACCCGGCGCGCAGCACCGTGACCTCCAGGGGGGGTCGTCATCTCCCTGGTGTCAAAACGGAACGGCTCGACCCGTTGTTTACGGCCGTCGGGCCCGTCACGGTCTCTCGCTGCGTGAACACCGCCGGCGCGTGGCCACGTCCGTACTGCTCATTGGCGTAGTCGGCGGAACGGTTCTCCCACCGCTCGTGGAGGACACGCACCTCGTGCTTCTCCGGGACCAGACGCATGCTGGTCTTCAGTCTCACCCCCACCTGCTTGATGTGGCACTCCGCCACCAAGTCCGCCTTCTCTCCCTGCTCCCCTTCACGCACGCTGTACGGCACGTCCGCGTTGTTCAGCGCGAGCAGCGCGCCGCGGACCTCTGCCGCCGCTTTCGGGGTGACACGGCCGTCAGGGACCTTCGTACCGGTCCACTTACTCAAGAAGCCCATTGCTATTTTCGCGCCCCCCGTTTCGGAGTGAACTGTGCGGATGAGGTCCTGGAACTCCCCCAGAACATCATGGTGCTGAGCCTCGGTGGCGGTCAGCGCCAGCCGAATCACCGCGCGATGGGCTGGATTATCGATGTCCGGCAGAGACAGATACGCCTGCGTCTGAACGAGGTCGTGACGCGTGCCATTGACGGTGGCGGAGAAGGCCAGCCTCTGGGCGAGAGCAGGTGCGTCGTCAGATCCCACCTCACGGCGTGATCCACGGTCACCGGCTCGACAACCTCGCGAAGGGGCTCGACCGACTCGTCTTCGATGTCCGCCAGTGTCGCCGCCTGTGAGGGCACCTCGCCGACGATGGTGATGTTCGCAGTGAAACCGACAGATTAAGTGTCGAGGTTCGGCGGCGCCGGGCAGGGCCCGCCCGCGAGGAATCGGTCGGGCCCGGTCCCACACCATCGCCGGGAAGCCGTTCCGGCTCTGGCCCACGCCGACTTGAAACGGTAAGCGCCGAAGTCCTCGCTATACGGGCGCAGGAGCGAGGCCAGTTCGGCACCAGATCGCGCAGGCCGACGCCAGGCCGGACACCTTCAAACGGCAACCATCGGTGAAGCTCCGCTCGCCGACGACGACAGGCCGTCCTCCAACAACCGCGCCGCCCAGAACCGCCCGGCTGGTAGCACGATCCCGTGCTCGGTCGCGACCCGGCTCAAGGCCGCATGGTCCCCGATAAGCAGCAGGTGTGTGGGCGACATGCAGATCACGATAACCGGGGGTGTAGCCGCTCGGGTCCGGCCGCATCCCCGGACACCGACCGCTACACAGACCTGCTCGCGCCCACAGGACCGGCAGCACTTCCCGCTTCGCCTTCTGCCCCGACCGCACTTGGCCGAAATCGCCCCGGGACACAGGGGTGTGGCTCAGGAATTCTGTCGCCCTCCTCAGCGGGATCGCATCGGCTCGGTGTGGGAGGTCACCGGGGATCGGTCACGCGCAACGACTTCCCACGGCGCGGCGGCGAGCTCGGGTACTGCCGCGCAGGACATCACCGTGAGCGTGCAGGCCCCCGGCATGGCCTGTTGCATGTTCAAAGAGTTATCCCAACGTCGTGTGCCGCGTGGCGCAGTCGGAACCTGGCACTCCCCCACGCCCCTATCCCGGGATGCGGTGCATGATTCGCGCCACTGCTGCTCAATCACATTGCCGCTGCAACCGGACATGGGAGAGGATGTTCGAGGAACTATGGGACGTACGGTGCTCACGTGCCGCGCGGTGCGCAGCAGTGCGCCGGGCCCAAGTTGACCAAGGGGGAGCGATGAAGTTCGACATGGGGTCGACGACTCTGTCGACGCTGACTAGGAGCACGGACGGGTCCAGCAACGATCTGGGCACGTTGATCCAGCAGTTGATCGCCGCCGCTCAGCCGTTGGAGGGGAAGTTCAACGGCGAGGGCAAGGCGATGTTCGATTCGTTCAAGCTGAATGCGGACGAGATCACCGCCGCGCTGAACGGCTCGCTGTCCTCGATCCTGGGCGGCCAGGGAGGCATGGACACCGCGTTCGGCACCGGTGACACGGAGCAGTCCGACAACGCGCAGCAGAACATGAGTGCCGCGAACTTCGACGCGGCCCGCTTCCACGGCTGAACCGAACGGGGAGACAGATCATGGGGACTCAGGACCGGCGCTCCTACGACACCGGCGCCTCCGCCGAGGTGCAGGGCGGCCTGCAGGGCATCATCGGCCGTCTGGAGACCGTGCTCGGCGATCGGGACAGCGCGGTGAAGGCCGCGATGGCCGACTACCAGGCCGACGGCGTCTCGGAGGAGTACCACGGCAAGGAAGTCCGCTGGAACAAGGCGGCAGGCGAGGTCCGCGACATCATCCGGCTCGTGCGCACCACGCTGGAGAAGAACGACGTCACCGCGCAGGCGACGTTGGCCAAGGCGAAGGCAGCCGTCGACAACATCGGCTGATCGGGCGCCAGGCGACGGGCGGGGCCAGGACCCCCGCATACACGGGGGTACGGGGATGAGGGGTTTGTCGTGACGGGGTGGGACATCGACCCGGCCGGGGTGTCCGGCGTGTTGTCCAAGTCGGGCACTGCGGCGAAGAACATGTCGAAGGCCGGCGGTGCGATGCAAAGTGACCTGGAGTCTGCGCCGTCCGCGGCGGGCACGCTCACCAGCCAGTTCGGCCCCTACACCAGCACCGCGGGGGTGGTCGGGGCGGCGCTGGCACAGTTCGCGCAGCACTGGAACCGGGACCTGCTCTACATCGCCAAGCGCACTGAGAAGTCGCTCAACGGGGCGGCCGGTGCCACCACCGCGTACATGCACGGTTCGGTCGAGCAGGCGGCGAACGCCCAGGAAGAGGCGTCCAAGGAGCCGAAGATCGACATGCCGGGCGCGGGCCAGACCGGACGTCGCACGGAGGGGCGGTAGCGGTGAGCGAGAAGCTGATCGACCCGTCCGGTATCCCGCACTTCATCGGGGACCTGGCCACCCTGGACACCGATGTCACCAACCTGACCACGCACGCGGGCGAGTTCCGTTCGGCGGGCTCGGACGTGCACACCGAATTCCAGGGTCTGTCCGCGTTTTACAAGGCCCCGGAGGCGGACCAGTTGTTCGCCACCACGCTGCCGGTGAAGACGAAGACGGACGCGTTCGCCGACGACCTGGAGCAGGTCTCCACCGCGCTGTCCGCCTACAGCACCGAGGTGCAGCCTCTGGTCAAGAAGCTGGAGGCGCTCAAGGCGGACGCGACCGCGTTCGTGAACTCGGTGTCCGGTGACGACGACTGGCGCAAGGACCAGGACAAGGTCGACCACAACAACGACCTGTGGCACGACGTGAACCACACCGTCACCGCGTTCCAGGCCGCCGAGCGCACCGCCTACAACAAGATCATGTCGCTGATCAACGGCACACCGCTGACCACGGACGACGGCTCGCACGGCGAGAACATGTACGGCTACAAGGCCGGCGATCTCGACCACGCCGAGCAGACACCGTGGGGCTCGGCCGCCGAGCGCGAGTACGAGGGGCTGGCCTGGCTGGGCCACCAGATCAAGAGCTTCGTGTGGGACGGCTTCATCGTCGACGGTGTGTGGGGCACCATCAAGGGCCTGGGCACTTTGGTGGGCACCGACGGCGGAGACGCGGCCGGAGAGGCCTGGAAGCATCTCGGCCAGCTGGCCACCGGCATCGTCATCTCCGGTGTGCCGATCGTCGGCACCGCCTATTGGCTGGCCCCCGACGACAAACTCCCCTCCTGGCTGCGCGACTCACGCACCACCATGAAGGAGACCGGCAAGGCTCTGGTCGCCTGGGACACCTGGAAGACCAACCCCTCGCGCGCGGCCGGCCAGGTCGTCTTCAACGGACTCACCGCCGTCTTCACCGGCGGCTCCGGCAGCGCCGCCTCCGGTGCGGGCAAGGCCGGAGCGGTCGCCCGCACGCTGTCCGTCACAGGCAAGGTCGCCCGCGTCGTCGACCCCATGACGTATGTCGGCAAGGCCGGCAAGTTCGCCTTCATCAAGGTCGGCGACACCTTCACCGCGCTGAAGAACCTCCACTCTGGCGCCTCACTCGACCTGCTCAAGCGGGCAGACGCCTTCAAGTCCCCGACGATCCCTGAGACGGCGATCCCGTACCTTGACAACGCCACCGGCAAGGTCGTCTACCTCACCGACGAAGGCCATCTTCTCAACTCCGACGGCAGCTTGCACCAGCACGTCGATCAGGCACCCGGCGAGGTGTCGGCCGCGGACCGGGCGCGGATGGACGCTGCCGGCAGCAATGTCCTCAGTCCCGAACTGGCCGGCGCGCATGCAGGATCTAACTCCGTCGGCACCGCAGGTCACGCCGCAGGGCACACGTCGAGTGGGGCAGTCCGCGAGGTCGGTCAAGGTGCTGGACGGGGCAGCGGCTCGGGTACTGACACGACCTTTTCCCATTCGCGCGGCACGACAGATTCGACAGGCACAAGTGCGGCGGGGCACGGCGCAGCTGAGTCGGGTCGACTTCCGGGCGGCCACAGCGGCGGAACCGAAGGGCACGGCGACTCGTCTGCCGCTTCGTCCGCCGATGACCTCGGTCACGACGCCGCGGCAGCAGGGGCGGACGGTGGAGCATCCGCCCACGACCCGTATCACGGCCACGAGCCGGTCTTCTCTCGACCGGCCCTGCCACCGGGGGACGGTCCGCTCACGCTGGACGATGTACGCAGGGCCCACGACAACCGCGTCCGCTGGGAGATGGGCGAGGACTATCACCGGCAGGTGTACGGCGGCGGCCCAGAACGGCACTATCCGGTACCGACCAACACGCACCCCAAGTACCCGGTCACGGCGACGGGCGGCCGCAAGGTCGATGTGCCTGTGGACATGCCGGACGGGCGAGTACTTGCCGTCGAGGTCAAGACGTATCGGCAGTACCGAACGATCACGTTGCACGACGGAACCAAGCAGACCGTCAAGGGCGAGGTTCCGCTGAGCAAGCACATCAAGGAACAGATCCATAAGGACCTCGCGCTACGCCGCATGAACCCGAGTTACGATCCACGATGGTCGTTCACCCATGCGGGACCCTCCAAGGAACTTCGGGACTATCTAACGGAGGCCAAGATCATCTTTGTCGAATACGGCCCGACGCCCAAGAAGTAGCGTCGGTACCCGGCTGAGTCGAAAGGCAATTCTCCATGCACAGCGAGACCCCGGAGCCGGGGGCAGTTGCTGCCCTGGAATGGGCAGAGGGCGCGCACCGCAATGCTCGCGATCTGGCGGCGATGGTGGGGGTCGCCCCAGAACAGTTCGATGCGGATCCACTCGCGCTGATCCCCCGGCTCGAGAACTACGTCACACGGCTACCCTTGGACGAGTTCGAGCAGTCTGACTGGATCACGCTCCACAGCGACCTGACGTCCTTTCTCGGTGACGTCCTTGTACGGCACTACAACGCCAGGTGGATCAAGGCTCCGGATTCGGACGCTCCCGCCGGGTTCCGCTATCTCGTCGAAGCCGAGGGACTGGATGGCCTCACCCACCGCGTGGAGCCATACGACGTGGTTATGGAGGAATTTCATCACTTGCCCATCGAAGTCACGCGAATGCTCGCGAACGCGGAGGCTGTCTTGTGTTTGAGCCCCGACCCCGAGGGGGCCTAACTCTTATTCCTCGGCGGCTGCTTCACGCAGCAAGGCAACCTTGGCCAGCGTCCCGGCCCTGTTGATCAAGAGGTCAGGAACTGCGTCCTCATAGAAACGGAGTTGCCCGATGACACCCTCCCTCACGGTGTGCTTCACCAGGCGATTGAGGAGTGCGTCCACGTCATCGAGGTTCTCTTCGTGCACCTCCTGATGAACGGTGAGGTACCAGGTGTCGCTGGCATGGACGAGCTCAGCAACCAGTGCGCCGCCGGCATGGAGGGCGGGGCCGCGACCGGCAAGTAGCGGCCACTCATCTTCGTCGGCCTCTCGTTCGTCGGCGACGCCTAGGTGCCAGCGCAGATCATCGACGAACGGAGCAGGCGTCGCTCCCGACAACTCCAAGGCCAGATCAAGGGCGTACATGTCACTCATGTTCCGAGCCTATAGTCGCGCCACGTCGTGACAGCCCCGGACTACCTTTACCAGGTGCGCTAGTTCGGCCCCTAACCGCATCAAACAGGAATTTTTGCCATGTCAGCCCAGGATTACGACAGTCAGCTTCTCGAGTCGGTGGCCGTACGACGTCGGCGGCTTCGGGATGCGATGTTGTTCGGGGCGCAGCGCAGGCGACGTACCGTCGATGAGCGGCTGGGCAAGGCGTTCGCGGGGGTGGTGATCGCGGCGGTGTTGTGTGCCGGGTGCGTAGGTTGGTCGTTCATTTCGCACCGGGTGATCGGCAAGAACGGTATCGGAACGTCCGTATCTGTTCCGACAACGACCACTCCGCCCGCACCATCGCCGCAAAGTACCAATTCGGCCCGATGATAGGTTCGATCGCGTGATATCCCAGGAGACCGTCGACCGCACGGCGTTGAGCCGTATCACCTTGATCGGTGAGCGGCGCCGTATCGATCTGGTGCTGCCCTCACAGGAGCCTGTCGGGCTGCTGCTTCCCGAGGTTCTGCGGCTGTTGGATGATCAGGTGGGTCAGCGTCCGCAGGCGCGCCACCTGGTGCGGCCGGACGGCAGTGCGCTGGAGCCGGACGCGACGTTGGAGTCCGCCGGGGTGGCGGACGGCTGCGTACTGCGGCTGGTACGGGTCGAAGATGCGCCGTCCGCTCCGGTCGTTCATGACGTGAGCGACGAGGTGGCCCGTGATGTGGATGTGCGGGCCTGGCGGTGGGATGCGCGGGCACGGCAGATCGTCGCCGCAGCCGCGTGTGTCGCCTGGGCCGTGGCCGCGTCGCTCATGGCCCGCGAGGGATACGCAACGAAGAGCGTCGCTGGCGTCCTCGTTGCCGCCGCTGTCGTGACTGCCGCTACGGGCGCGCTGCTTAGCCGGGTCGGCCGCAAGGGCCTTGGCACAGCACTGATCGCCGCAGCTACGGCCGTCGGGGTGCTGGGCATCTGGTCGTTCGCGGATGCCGAGGGCTGGTCCGGGCCGGTGCGCTGGGCCGCGGTGGCCGCGGTGGCGGTCGTGGCGCTGTTGCTGCTGGGATGGTTCTCGCCCTTGGGGCGTGGCGCTTTGGTGGGCGCGGCGACGTTGACCGGGTCCGGGGTGTGCTGGCAGGGCGCGCTCGTCGTGCAGTCGGCCGACGGGGACACTGGTGCGGCCCAGACCGCGGCGCTGATGGCTGTGGTATCCGTGGTGGCTCTGGGTGTGCTTCCGCGGCTCGCGTTGATGGCGTCGGGCCTGTCCGCTCTGGACGACCGGCGTGCGGCGGGTTCGTCGGTGAGTCGCCTGGAGGTGGCGACCGCAATGGCCGCTACACACCGGGCTCTGGCCCTCGCGTCGGTGGTGCTGGCGTTGTCCGGTGCGTTGGCCGGGGTGTTCGCGGTGCGTACGGTGACGGTGTGGACGGTGCTGCTCTCGGTGGCGGTCGCGCTGGTGCTCGCGCTGCGCGCGCGGGCATATCCGCTGGTGGCCGAGGTCGTCGCGCTGCTGGTGGCATCGGGTGCCGTCGTGGTCTGCCTCGCCTGGCTGTGGCTGGGGCAGAAGGGCGCCGCGGGGCCGCTCACCCTGCTGGTGGTGCTCGCGCTGGTGCCACTCGGCGTACTCGCCGTTCAGCCCGCCGAGCATGTGCGGGTACGGCTGCGCAAGCTGGGGGACGTCCTGGAGACGGTCGGTGTCATCGCGCTGTTCCCGCTGTTGCTCGGGGTTTTCGGGGTGTACGGGCGGCTGCTCGGCACCTTCGCGTGAGGTGACGGTGATGACGACTTCCGGCCGGTGGCAGAACGACGTACTGCGGGAACTCAGTGCGCCCGCCCAGCAGAGCGAGGTGGACGCCGGCCGCTCCCCGCTGCCTGTGCGCCGCACGGAGGAGCAGCGCCCCCACCCGGGGCAGCCGAATCCTCTGTCCCCGCCGCCTCCGCCCACGGCATCGCAAGAAGAGCCGGCTGGGCCGCCCGCGACCGGCTCGGTTCCGGCAAGGCGCCCTGCCCGTCGGCCCCAGGGCCCGGTCACGACTCCGGACTCCGTACCGACGCTGGATCCTCGGCTCGCGCTGGCGCTCGGGGCGCCGCAGCACGGGGATTCGGTGGTGCGGCGTACCGGGCGGAGTCTGCGCAAGCTGGCCTCGTCCGCGGCGCGTGAGGTGTCCGAGGAGACCCGGCTCGCCGGACTGCTGCAGCAGCCGGTGACCACTGGCCGCGTGATCGCGGTGACCTCGATCCGCGGCGGAGTGGGCAAGACCACCACGGCGGCATTGCTGGCCCGCACCCTCAATCATTACCGGCACGACCCGGTCCTGGCCCTGGACGCGGACTCCGCGCTGGGCACACTGCCGGTGCGACTCGGGGCGGAGTCGGTGCGCTGGGCGTGCGCCGACCTGGCCCAGATCCTCACGCCGTCCATGCAACTCACCGACGTGACCGGCTACTTGGTGCCCGTCACGGATGGCGGCTGGCTGTTGCCCGCGAGCCAGGGCCGGCTGACCGCGCCGCTGGACATGCCCACCTACCGCACCGTCACGCTCGCCCTGCGCCGCTACTTCGCGGTGACGGTGGTGGACTGCGAGAGTCTGCCGGGCGAGGTGGCGCGTACCGCGATGGACACCGCGCACGCCCGCGTCGTCGTCGCCCCGCAGACCGCCGAAGGCATCAACGGCACCCGAACCGTCCTCGACTGGCTGGCCCAGCTGCCGCATGCCGCGCTGGCCTCCACCGTCGTGGCGCTCACCACGAACAGCAACGATCCGAGCCTGGAGCTGAAGACGGCCATGGCCCACCTGCGCGAGACCGGCGTCACCGTCGTCCACGTGCCCTACGACCGGCACCTGTCGGGCGGCGGCCCGATCCGCACCGACCGGCTCGGCGAGGCCACCCGGCGGGCCGCGGCCGAGCTGGCCGCCGAGGCGATGCAGCGGGCGGTGCGCGTCCGATGACCCAACACCTCATCCACCGCCCCGCCCGCTCACACCGCCCGCTGCCGCCGGTCGAGGCCCGCACCATCGAACCGCCGCCGAACCTGCCCGAGGGCAAGACAGGCAGCGCGGCCACCGCCCTGCTGCCCATGGCGGGCGTCATGGGCTCGGTCGTGATGATGACCGTGATCCGCTCCAGCCAGTTCGCGGGACTCGGCGCCGTCGTCCTGGTCATCGCGCTGCTCGGCGCGGTCGCGCTGTTCCTGTCCCAGCGCGGCAAAGCGCAGCGGCAGCGGCGCACCCAGCGCGAGCGGTACCTGGAGTATCTCGAGGAACTGCGCACCGAGTTGGCCGAGGCCGAGGACGGCCGCCGCCGGGCCGCCCACTTCCTGCACCCGACCCCGGCAGCCCTGTACGACCTGGTGCGCGACCCGGCCCGGCTGTGGGAACGACGACGCTCCGACGCCGACTTCCTGCAAGCACGCATCGGGATCGGCGACATCCCCGTCCAAGAGCTGGCCATCGCGCAGAACGCGGCCGGTGGGGCCATGACCCCGCCCGACCCGTTCATGCTGAACGAGGCCCGCGCCCTGCAGGCCCGCTACGCGATCACCCCGGATCATCCGCTGACGGTGCCGCTGGACCGGGCAGGCAACGTCAGCATCGTCGGGGACCGCGACGGCGTGCTGCGCATTACCCGGGCCCTGCTGATGCAGACGGCGGCCGCCCATGCCCCGGACGACGCGGCGCTCGCACTCGCCGTGCCCGGGGAGCACATCGGCGAATGGGAGTGGGCCAAGTGGCTCCCGCACGTCCTCGACCCGCAGGCCCCCGACCGCGCGGACGGCCCCAGTGCCGCCCGCCGTATCGCACCGGACCTGAACCAGCTCGCCCAAGTGATCGGCGGAGATCTGAAGCGGCGTGCCTCCTACGCAGCCGAGGTGCGGCGCGGCCTGGCCGACAAGAAAGCCCTCGACCTGACCGACCGGCTCGTCATCATCCACGACGCCTACGGTGAGAACGCCGCCGACCTGCCCCGCCCGGATACGGCGGTCCCGCTCGACGCCATGGGCGTCACCGTCGTCCACCTGCTGGCCGAGCAGCGCCACGAGCCCGACCACGTCTCGCTGCGCATCATCGTCGACGGCGAGAACGTCATCGTGGACGACCTGCGCCATCAGCAGACCCTGCGCACCCACGGGCTCGTCGACGAAACGGGCCCCGCCGCCGGCGAAGGACTCGCCAGGACGCTGGCCCCGCTGCGCTTGTCCGCGGAATCGGCCGCCGAGGGCGCCCCCGTGTCCGGCCCCGTCGACTTCCCCCACCTCCTCGGCATCGACGACATGGCCGCCCTCGACCTGCCCCGCCAGTGGGCACCGCGCGGCGACCGCGACTTCCTGCGCGTGCCGATCGGCCTCGACGACCACCACCAGCCGGTCCTCCTCGACCTCAAAGAGTCGGCCGAACTCGGCATGGGCCCGCACGGGTTGTGCGTCGGCGCCACCGGCTCCGGCAAGAGCGAACTGCTGCGCAGCCTCGTCCTCGCCCTGGTCACCACACACGCGCCCGACGACCTCGCGATGGTCCTGGTCGACTACAAGGGCGGCGCCACGTTCGCCCCCTTCACCGGCCTGCCGCACGTCGCCGGCGTCATCACCAACCTGGAGAACCAGGCCGGACTCGTCGAACGCGTCCACACCTCACTGGCCGGGGAGATCAAACGCCGCCAGCAGGTGTTGAAGGACGCGGGCAACATCGCCGACATCGGCCACTACCGCGCGCTGCGCGCCGGCGAGCGCCCCGACCTCGAACCGCTGCCCCACCTGTTCGTCGTCATCGACGAGTTCGGCGAACTGATCACCGCCAAGCCCGACTTCATCGACCTGTTCCTGTCGATCGGCCGGATCGGCCGCTCGATCGGCGTACACCTGCTGCTGTCGAGCCAGCGCATCGAGGGCGGCAAGCTCAAGGGCCTGGAGACCTACCTTTCCTACCGCCTCGGACTGCGCACCTTCTCGGCGGATGAGTCGCGTACGGTCCTGGAGACCACGGACGCCTTCCATCTGCCGCCGCTCCCGGGCTTCGGCTACCTCAAGGTCGACACCTCCACCTACACCCGGTTCAAGGCGGGCTTCGTCTCCGGCGCCTACCGCGGGCCCGCCCTGCGCGAGACCACCGCCGACGCCGAGCCGCTCGCCTGGCCCTACCCGGCCTACAACACACCTCAGACAGCAACCAGTGCACCGCAAGCAGCCGCACCGGCGATGCGGGAGCGCGAGACGGGACCGACGGTGCTGTCCACCGCAGCCGCCCAACTCGCCGACGCAGCCGAGCCGGTACGCCGCATCTGGCTGCCGCCCCTGCCGGCGGCCGTCTCGCTCGACACGGCCGCCGGCCCCCTCCAAGCCACCGGCGACGGTCTACGGATCGCCCGCTCCCAGGGCCCATTGCGCGTGCCGCTCGGTGTCCTCGACGACCCGGCCAAGCAGTGGCAGGGCCCCTGGGTGCACGACCTGAACACCGCGGGCGGGCACACCGCCGTCATCGGCGGCCCGCAGTCCGGCAAGACGACCCTGCTGCGCACCCTCGCGCTGTCCCTCGCACTCACTCACACCCCGCACGACGTCGCCCTTTACGGCCTCGACCTGGCCGGTGGCGGCCTGAGTTCCCTCGCCGACCTGCCGCACGTCGGCGGCATCGCGGGCCGTGCCGACCACGAACGCGCCGCCCGTACCGTCGCTGAGGTCCGCGCTATGCTCGACGCTCGCGAGACGGTCTTCCGCGAGCACAACATCGACTCCATCGACCAGCTGCGCGCGCTACGCGGTCAGGGCCGCCTGCCCGAACTCGGCTCCACCGACATCGTGTTGCTCATCGACGGCTACGGTGCGCTGCGCGACGAGTTCTCCCACCTCGACGACCCGGTCGCCGACCTCCTCAAGCGCGGCAGCAGTTACGGCATCCACGTCGTGGCCGGAATGCTCCGCTGGAACGACGTCCGCATCGCCACCCAGTCACTGTTCGGCAGCCGCATCGAACTGCGCCTGAACGACCCAAGCGACTCCTCCGTCGACCGCAAACTCTCCGAGACACTGTCGCCCGACACGCCTGGGCGCGTGCTCACCCAGGACAGGCTCTTCGCGCACACCGCCCTGCCCCGCATCGACGCCCGGCCCACCGCCGACGGCCTCGGCCCGGCCCTGCAAGAGGCCGCCCGCACCATCCGCGCCACCTGGCACGGCGAACTCGCCGCCCCCGTACGGGTACTGCCCGCAAGGCTGCCCGCCCAACGCCTGCCGTCCACCGCCGCCGAGCCGTACACCGTACCGATCGGCGTCGACCAGGACACCCTCTCCCCCACCCTCCTCGACCTGTTCGGCAACGACCAACACCTGCTCATCCTCGGCGACAACGAGTGCGGGAAGACCAACCTCCTCAAGCTGATCTCCCGCTCCCTCGCCGAGCGCTACACCAAGGACGAACTGGTCTTCGGCATCTTCGACCCGCGTCGCGGACTGCGCGGCGTCATCCCCGAGCCGTACCGTGGCGGCTACGCCCACAACGCCAAACTCGCGAGCGCGCTCGCCACCGGCATTGCCGCCGAGCTGGAAAAGCGCCTCCCCGAGGTCGCCGACCCGGACGATGTGGAGGCGGAACCGTCCTTCACCGGCCCGCGGATCGTCATCCTCGTCGACGACTACGACATCCTCACCACCGCCGGCCAGCAGCCCCTGGCCCCGTTCCTGCCCTACATCTCCTCGGCCCAGGACATCGGCCTGCACTTCGTCGTCACCCGCCGCGTCGCCGGCTCCTCAAGGGCGCTGTACGAGCAGTTCCTCACCGCGCTACGGGAAACCGGCGCCAGCGCCCTGGTGATGAACGGCGACCGCAGTGAGGGGCAACTCCTGCCCGGCTTGTATGCCTCCGCGCAGCCTCCCGGCCGCGGCACCCTGGCCCGCCGCGGCCGCCGCCACCAGCTAATCCAGACCGCCCTCGCGGCCGATCCCGCAGCCCAGGAGGCGCCCGCGTGACCAAGGACATCATCGCCCTCACCCCGAAGATGCCCGACCCCGCCGCGCTCCTCGCAGCCCTGCACGCGGGCGGCCCGGACCTGACCCTGACCACCACCGACGACGACGCGGTCGTGCACCTGTGCACCGCGGCCGGCCGCCCCCTGGTCTCCGTCGAGGCCCCGCTCCTCGTCCACACCCCGGGCGAGGCCGAACGCCTCCTCGGCCACCAACTCACAGCCCCCGAGCCGCCGTTCTGGTGGACCGAACTCCGCGCCTCCACGGCCGTACCAGAAGCCGAAGACCTCGCTGCATCGGTCTGCGGCCGCCTGACGATGCTGCTCGGCGGCACGGCCTGGCCCCGCCAGGCCACCAGCACCGCGGTGGTCGACACATCGGCCGGGACACCGGAGGACGTGACCGCGACACCCGCCTCCCCCAGCGCACTACCGATCGTCGACGTCCTCACCGACTCCACAGCAGTGGTCCTCGCCGACCGTCCGGCCCTCGGCCTCACCACCTGGCTCTCCGACGTACTGCGCATCACCACGGCAGCCGACCGGGCCCTGCACATCGTCACCCCACCCCACGTCCGCCTCACCATCCCTCTGCGCACAGCGCTGAGCGGCGCCCCCAACCGCTGGGTCATCCAGGACCCCGACTGCGGCTACTACGACGGCCTGTCCGGCGCCGAACTCACCTGGCAAGGCGGCACGTTCAGCACCCTCGGCAATGGCAAGGTCGCGCAAGCGTTCACGAACGGGGCTGCCCCCACCGAGGAGCGGCAGCTCGCGGTGGCGTTCCGGACGCTCCACGCGCCCGACGCCGATCTACTCCTCGGCGGTGCGCTGGAGGCAGCCTGGCGCCACCTGACGGGTGCGCCGCCTACCGCATGGGGCACGGCCGAACCGGTCAACCTCCCCTGGTCGGCACGCCAGTTGACCGACCTGGCCCGCGACCGCTCCCCCGACCCCACCCACGCCCTCGCCGTCGGCACCCCCGACCGACCGGCCATCGCCACCCACCGCACCACCCGCACCACGACCGGCGTCGCCGAGGACGTGCACCTCACCCTCGGCTACCGAACCGACGAGCCCGTCCCCCTGGACGTAATCGAGTCCCTGGCCGCCGAACTCGTCGACCACCACGGGCTCACCACCATGCTGACCACACTCACCGCAGCCCACGCCGACCTGACCTTGCCGCCACACCTCACCGCAACCTCGATCCCGGTCGCGTTCACCCTCGGCGCCACCGACGTAGGATCTATCGGCCTCGCCCACGCCCGCAGGCCACCGCTCGCCCTGAAACCGGTCGAACTCGGCACACCCTCACAACCGGCCCTGCACTACCCACTCGGCGACGGCACCGAGCCCCAGCCCTGGACGACACTGCAAGCGCTCAGCACACATCTCAAGGCCCGGTCGAGTACGGCACGTTGAGCTACCGCTGCTGACCCTGAGGGATGTGCCCGATCGACCGCCTCAGCGGCGTAATCCACGAGTACCGGCAATGCCCCTGCCGACAATGTCATCCATGCAGTTCAAGAACCTGTTCGGTGGTGCGGCAGGATGAGCACTCGCGCTGCTACGTCTCGCCTACCCTGTGGGGTTCCAATACTCGGCTCAACCGATGACCTGCACCTTTCGGTCGGTCGAGTCACCGGGCAAGATCACGTCACATGGCGCTGCGACTGCTCTACCTGATCTTCGTCCGGCTGCTCGACGGATTGGTCCTGCTCGGCCGCTCCGGTCGAGCCAAGGAGATTGAGATCCTGGCCCTGCGCCACGAGGTCGCCGTGCTCCGCCGCCGCACCCCTCGCCCCGGATTGACCTGGGCCGACCGGGCCCTGGTGCCCGCGCTCACCCGCCGCCTGCCGGCATGGCTGCGCCACCATCGTCTCGTCACCCCCTCCACCCTCCTCACCTGGCACCGTCGTCTGGTGAAACGTAAGTGGCGCCAACCGGCCGCGAAGCCCGGTCGACCACCCATCCCCGCCGAACTGCAGACACTGATCCTGCGCCTGGCCAGAGACAATCCCTCCTGGGGCTACACCAGAATCCAGGGCGAGCTACGCCGACTCGGACACCGCGTCGGCGCCTCCACCATCCGCCGCCTCCTGCGTAACGCCGGACTCCCGCCCGCACCCCGACGTACCGACGAGCAGACCTGGCGCCAGTTCCTACACCACCAGGCCGAAGGACTGCTGGCCTGTGACGTCTTCCACGTCGACACCATCACGCTCCGACGCGTGTACGTCTTCTTCGTCATGGAGGTCTACACCCGCACCGTGCACATGCTCGGCGTCACCACCCACCCCACCGGCCCCTGGGTCACCCAGCAGGCCCGCAACCTCCCGCTGATCCTCGGCGAGGACGCCGGCCGGTTCAAATACCTCATCCGCGATCGCGATGCGAAGTTCACCGCCGCCTTCGACGCCGTGTTCACCGCGAACGACACCCGGATCGTGAAGACCGCACCCCAGACCCCGCGGATGAACGCGTACGCGGAAAGATTCGTACGCACCGTCCGCACGGAAGGCACCGACCGAATCCTCATCTACAACGAGCAGCACCTGCGCCGCGTCCTCGACCGCTACACCGCGCACTACAACTCCGGTCGAGCCCACCGGGCCCTGGACCTGCGCGCCCCAGCGGACGACCCGAACGTCCTCCCCTTCCCCGCCCACCACATCCACCGCCGAAAAATCCTCGGCGGACTCCTCAACGAGTACCAATCAACAGCGTGACCCGCCACCTAGACCGGGCGAGAAGAGCCGGGTCAGATCACATGCGTGGGTTTTGGAACCCCACAAGGGCGGACCGATCAGCTGATGACCTCCCCGTCCGTTTCGCGTCGCACTGGATCGGCACCTCAGCGACCTACACCGGCTGTTCCTGGAAGCCAGCCGTCCGTGGGGCTCGCCGCGCCGCGGCGAGGGTTGACGGAAAGTACGACGCACCACAGCTTTGGGTCGACACCTTGCGCCGCGCGGGAACGACGTCCTGTCATAGGGAACCCGCGCTTCACTCCATCAGGGCAGGCCATCCCCAGACCGCCGTAAGGTCCGCACAACGGACCGTGACAGTCGCGTCGGTCAGCGCGATTTCGTGCACGCAGCCACTCTCTTCGCCCGGAAGGATCTCGTCGAGAAGCACGGAGTCGACCGGCATCCAGTCGATGGAGTGGTCATAGTCGATGGAAAAGTGAGTCACTCCCGAATAGGTGATACGCAGACCAGAATCATGCTTCCACTGATTAGGAGCAAATTCGAGGGCCAACCCTCCGCTTTTGTCGGTAGCCAACTGGATACCAGACAATTCGAGATCCTTGACGCAGCGACTGTTTCCGCGCCCCATGTCGTAATGCGCAGGATCGGAAGCGAAAGCCCAAGCGCCTGTGGGCAATTCTTCGCGGATTTTGGGGAGCTCGGCCAGATAGTCCCTCGGGTCCAGGTAGAACCCGTCGGACTCCCAGACTGCCGTGACGTACTTCATTTGCAACCTTCCGCGGCGAGAGGCGGCCGCCTCCATTTGTCTCCGGTGATGTCCTCGGCCCCCTTGGGGGCGATGCGACCGACTTTCCGCAGTTCATAAACCATCCGCCCCTTGATGGCATTCTCTACAGCGGGCGGAACCTCGACCTCCGAGGCACTGATGCCATGCTTATTGAACCATCCCTGGCTGTTGAACAGCCCAACCTCGCGCATCGACTTGTCATATACGTGGATTTCCACGTCCGTACCCGTGCTGCCCACCGGAAAGACGTCGCGCCTGCCCGTGTACCCCTGCCCGAAGTCCAGCGGGTTCCGCGGTCCCGATGGCCCTTTCCCGGCGAGACCGAAGGGATCGCTCCAGCTCAGAGGATTGTGCACGTACGCGTAATGATCGGGTGCCGGAACGAGGCCCAGCGGATCCGGGCTGATGTACCGTGCCGTCTCGGGGTCGTAGTACCGGTGAAGGTTGTAGTGCAGGCCGGTCTCGGTGTCGGCGTACTGGCCGGGAAAGCGGAGCCGGCAGTCGACCTCCGACGTGTCCTCCTGCGGCGCCGGGAAGCTCGTGCCCCACAGACTGGTGCGGCGCTGCCACTCCAGCTCCCCTGCTGCGGAGACGAGTTCTGTGGGCGTGCCGACGGAGTCCGTGATTATGGCATGGAATCGGGTGGTATACACGAGGTCCGACTCTGCCGCCAACTGAGCCAGATAGGAGGCGTTGGGAGGGGTAGCCGACGGCTGGTGCTGTGTTTGGGCCACTGGGCGATCGCTGTCCGGCGCATAGTCCCAGGTAGTGGCCCGGCCGTCCGGACCCGTTACCTCGGCCAGGTGCAGGTCGTCCCATGTGAACTCCGTGTGGTCCGCTGTCGCGCCGTCGTCGGCCACGCGGTGCTTTGAAATCCGGCGGCCGAGCGGGTCATACGCGTAGCGCCAGCGGCTGCCGTCCGCTGCAACCACTTCCACGAGACGGTCTTCGGTGTCCCACGCGTAGGTCCACGTACGACGCTGGCCGTTGAGGAGTCTGCGAGTCCGGCGCACCAGGCGTCCCTGGGCGTCGTGTTCGTACGAGGTACGGCCGGCTGAGAGGAGGAGCGCGCCGTCGAACTCACGTTCACCGGGGGCTTTGTGGGCGGGCGCGGTAGCTCTGGTCACGTTGCCCGTAGTGCTGTACGCGTATGTCTCCGCCCAGCCGTGGGCGCCGATGCCGGTGACCCGCCCCATGTCATCGAGTTCGATACGGCGGGTGCCCGAGGTCAGTTCGCGGATCTCGGTGAGACAGCCGTCGGCCCGACGTGAATACGTGCGGTGCTGGAGAAGGTGATCCGTGCCGGACATGGCGGAGGGAGCGGTCAACGACTGCGCGGTCAGGAGTCCCCCCGCGCTCCAGCTCTGCGTCAGCGCCACGTCTGAGCCCATGAGGCGTTCGGTCTCACGGCCCGTGGCGTCATGGACAAAGTCCAGCGAGCACGCTGGTGAGCGCAGGGCGAGCGGGAGCCCCGCCGAGTCGTACGTCCACTCGGAGGCCAGGCCGGAAGGCGTGACCCGGCGGACACGGCGGCCGAGGGCATCGTAGGCATGCAGGATTGTCCGGCCATTGACGGTCTCCGACAACACTCGGCCGAGTACGTCCCGTTGCAGCATGACATCCGCGTCCCCGTTGATCGCACGATGCAGGCCGCCATCGGCACCGTAGGCGAAGGTCGTGACGTTGCCCGTGTCCGAGCGCTGCTCCACCACGCGCCCAAGGGCATCGCGGGTGAAGCGCAGCGTTTCGTCGGCGCCGTTGGTGCGTGAGCGCAGGGCGCCGGTCGCGTCGCGTGTGTAGGTGAGAGTGCGACCGTTGAAGTCTGTCTCCGCCGTGAGGTAACCAGCCGGGTCATAGGTGTACGACCAGGTCAACCCGTGGGGGTTGGTGACTTCGGTGAGGCGAAGTTCGGTGTCGTAGGTGAAGGCGTAGGTGGCTCCATCGGGGTCGGTACGGGTGGCTGGGACGTCGAACGGGGCGACAGTGTGCTGGGTGATGTGACCCGCCTGGTCGGTATGGGTGAGGAGGTTGCCCTCACCGTCCCAGGTCCACAACTCCTCAGTGCCGTCTACGTGTTCGCGGCGCTCCGGCTTGCCTTCGACGGTCCAGGATGTGCGGGTGATGTTGCCGAGGGGGTCCACCGTTTCGGTGATCCGTCCGAAGGCGTCCCGGCGCACCGTCGTGATGTGACCCAGTTCGTCAGTGAGGGTCAGCGGCAGACCGGCCGCGTTCACGGTGAACGCGCGGGTGTGTCCGAGCGCGTCCGTGAGCGTGTTCAGGTGACCGGACTCGTCGTAGTCGTTGTGGGTTTCGGCACCGAGCGGGTCGGTGGTCGTGAGGAGGTTGCCGCGCTCGTCGTATGTGTGCCGCCAGTAGGCGCCGCCGGGCTCGATGAACTCCGTGGGCAGGCCGAGATGGTTGTACGTCGCCCGTGCTGTCGCGTCGTCGGGCAGGGTGACCTGGGTGAGGTTTCCGGCCTCGTCATAGGTGTAGCGGGTGGTGTGTCCGAGCGGGTCGGTGACCGCGAGCGGCTTGTCGCCACGCTCGTCCCATTGGCGACGGGTGATGTTGCCGAGCGGGTCGGTCTCTTCGACGACCAGGCCCTCTGTGTTGTGGCGGTGATAGGAGGAGCGGCCGAGGGAATCGGTGTAGGTAGTGGTGCGGGACGCGTCGTCGTAGGCCAGCGCGCCGGAGAGGATGCCGTCGATGCCCGCGGTGCGGACGACCCGGCCGAGTGCGTCGTACTCGTAGGAGAACCACGTTCCGTTGCGGTCCTGCCACGCGGCGGCAGCAGGCGCAGCCGGTGGGGCCGGGGCAACAGCCGGCGTCGCAGTCGGTGGCAGCGCGGCGCTCACCATGGCCGCCCCTCTCGTGCTCATGGCCATAGCCGTGGGAGTGAGCGCGCATGCCGACTCCCAGCGCCAGCAGGCTATCGAGCACATCACAGAACTACTGGAGCAGCTGCACGAACAGAAGCTCGAAGACGAGCACAGCGAACTCGACGGTTGCCGCGACGCCATTGGCAAAGCCACGGCCATTCTGCTCGACCAGGGCAAGCTCGGTGTCTCGCTGGGGCTGGATTCCGCAGTGCATGCCATCAACACAGCGCTGGGCGCCGCTGACCGTCGACTTGCCCAGTGGGAGATCGCACTCGCCAAGCTGCCCGACGGTAAGGCCATCGACATCAGCACGCTGACCAAGTCGTTCCCCGGCATCGACGACGACGGCGGTACTTTCCGCGCCCACCTCGAACTCGCCGCCTTGGCCATAGCGCTGAAACGGCGGGTCAACGTCCTGCAGGCCGTCGAGCATGCCCAGAGTGACCCTGGCAACTTGTTCGAGAACTTCGTCCGCGCGCTCAAGGCCGACCAGCAGCGCCTCGACAAACTGGAGTCGGACACGGCCAGTGTCCTAGTACACCTGTCGACGCTGGAGCTGGCACGCCCGCAGGGTCTCCGCCCCGTCTTCACGACCGGTGAAGTCGATCGCTTGATGCGCACGGCATACCGAATCCGCAAGCTGGCCGACGGCGTCACGGTAGACAACCGCACGACAGACGTGGCGATTGAGATTGCCCGTGCCAAGGACGGCTCAGTGATCGTGTTCCCTGCGCTACCCGCGTCGGCGTAGGCGTGTCCGGGCTCACTCCGCGAATGGTGCTAACGAGCTCGTGTATGGATGGCGGCGGCGTAACCGCGCGCCGCCAGCCTGGGAGCCCAGTCCCTGATTTCCGGCATCGGCCATGTCCGCGCAGCTGGCCAGCGCGGCCGGGCTGCACCGGCTGCGGCTGCAGCGCCGTCACAGTCGAGGGCGCCCAGTGCGGCGACGGTGCGCGATCTTGGCAGCTAATTTCAATGGTGCCGTCAGACTCGAACTGGGCTTGACAACATAAGAGTTCACCCTAGCCACCAGGATCGCGCACGTTCCTCCACAGTCAAAGCCTGAACACCCCACGCCAGGTCCACCCGGCGCGCAGCACCGTGACCTCCAGAGGGTTTGTCATCTCCCGAGTGTCAAAACGGAACACCTCTGCCCGTTGTTTACCCCCATCGGGCCCCGTCACGGTCTCTTTTTGCGTGAACGTCGCAGGCGCGTGGCCGCGTCCATACTGCCCGTTGGCGTTACCTGCGGAACGGTTCTCCCAGCGCTCGTGGATAACGCGGACCTCATGCTTCTCGGGGACCAGGCGCATGCTGGTCTTCAGCCTCACACCAACCCGCTTGATGTGACACTCCGCCACCAAGTCCGCCTTCTCTCCATGCTGCCCTTCACGCACACTGAATGGCATGTCCCGGCTGTTCAGCGCGAGCAGCGCATCGCGCACCGCCGTCACCGGCTCTGGGGTGACACGGTCATCAGGGACTCTCGTGCCGGTCCATTTACTCAAGAATCCCATTGCTATGGTCGCGCCTTTGTATCGGAGTGAATTGTGCGGATGAAGTCCTGAAATTCCCCTAGGACGTCGTCGTGCTGAGCCGCGGTGGCGGTCAGCGCAAGCCGGAGCATCACACGCTTGGCCGGGTTCTCGATGTCCTGCAGCGACATGTACGCCTGTGTCTGGACGAGGTCGCGATGCGTGCCGTTGACGGTAGCGGAGAAGGCCAGCCGCTGAGTCAGAGCAGGCGCATCGGCAGCACCCACCTCGCGGCGGCGGCCCACCGTTACCCGCTCGACAACCTCGCGCAGGTGCTCGACCGACTCGTCCGCAATATCCGCCAGCGTCGTCGCTTCGGGGAGCATCTCACCGGCGATGGTGATGTTGGCGGCGAAGCCGACATCCGGCTGCGGATGCACCGCGGCGAAGGCCACCTCCTCGGTCTCGCCCGTCTCTGGGCGGGCGGGGACCCAGCCGTCCGGCAATCGAAAGTCAATGGGGATCGGCAATGGCGTGGGCATCTCTGCCCTCCTTACACGAGAAATGGATCAATCGAACCAGCCGGTGACGGTGTCCTTGACGGAGCCGGCGCCGTCGCCGATGGCCTCAACTCCATCGCCCACCGCACCGGCAACATCGCCGGCAGTTTCACTCAGCTTGTGTGGATCGACCGTGACCTCAACCCCGACCGCCCCGCCGAGTATGGGGGAGGCACCGGCCTTCCCTCCGAGACGGAACGTGCCGTCGTCGTCCTTCTTGAGGCCCCACCACGCTTCGGCACCGGGGCCGGCCCATCCCTCGGCCGTCCCGCCGATGCCGAGCCCGGCAACCTCGAAGCCGGCGGCTCCGCTGACCTTGCCCCCTGCGAACGCCTTCGCTCCCACGGTCAGCTCCTCCTTGGTGGCCTTGGCGTTGACGCCCGCTTCACCGCCCACGAAGCCCTCGCCGCGCGTGTACCCGCCGACCCAGGGGCCGTACTCGACCCGGCCTTCGGCCAATCCGCGGACTCCTGCGGATATCTCGGCCTTGCCGACGACGCCCTTGTCGTTGAATCCGTAGTTCGCGGTGGCCCGACCACCGCCGTAGATGTCGGCCACCCCTGAGAGCCTCAGGTCTCCCTGCGCCAGCGTGCCCTTGGCGGTCTCGTGGAAGGCGTCGATGTAGGCCTTGAGCGAGCCTTCCTTGCCATACTTGGGGCCGGTGACCGTAAAACCCATGTGCGGCCATCCGTCAGTCCTGGTGTGGGGGGCCTTCTGCTTGCCCAGGTACTGGTCGATGTTGCCGTCGGCCTGGCCGTTGAAGCCGTTGACGGTGCCGTCCTGGAGGTCGCTGTCCACCACGACCGACTGCAGCGCGGTCTGGACATCCTTGTCGGCCGCGTCCGTGTCCTTCACACACTGGTCGATGACCAACTGCCAGGCGGTGACGGCTTTGTTGATACTGCTCCGGTAGTCAGGGTCGTGGACCATTGCGTGGCGCTCGGCGTCGGTCAGATCCGTCGTGTCGAAGGACGCCACCCCTTGGTCGGAGACCTTCATCCCTGCCTTGATGGCATCGCTGCGGACCGATTCGAGTTGCTTCCGCAGGCTCGTGAACCCTGTGTGCGCTTCGCGGAGCAGAGAGGCGATGGCTTTCGCCTCGGTCTGGGCTTTCTGGAATTCCCTGAGGGTCACGTCGAAACGCCCGCTGGCTGCCTGCGCGCTGAGCCCCGTCCACGTGCTACCCATGGATATGCCGTGCACGTCACGGCGGTACGCGCTCTCCAGGTCATGGAAATTCTTGGTCGCCATGCGCTCCCACTGGTCGGCGGCCGTGGTGAGCGACGACAGGTCGGTCGTCATGATCTCGTGGTACGTCGGCATGGATTCCCCGTTGGATGATGCAGCTGCGTTGTCCGCCGGAACGGCTGGGATCAGAATGTGTCGAGAGAAGACGAGGAACGCACCCCGGATCCGACCCCGGCATCCGTTCCGGTCAACGTGGTGTTGCTGCTGCGCAACGCCGTCTTCTCCAAGGACAGCCGGCTCATGAGGTGCTGCACCTGCTCCCCCCACGCCTTGTGGGCCTTACTCATCGCGTTGGACGTGAGCCACCCATGCCCGTCCTTCGGCCCGAAGGCCTTCACAACGCCGTGCGTCTCTTCGTCGGCCGCATCGCCCGCCTGCGTGGTATCGGGCTGGATGTGGTCTTCGATGGCCCGTGCGGCCGCCTTCTTCTGCGCCGGACTCGACGCGAGATCCGGCTGTCCGCCGAGGGCTGGCCCTTCACCGGCGGGAATCTGGTTCAGACGCATCCCGACCGCACCGTCCGGCATGTGCTGCTCCCCGTTCGAGTCCGTCACTGGCCCTGCCCCCACTCGATCCTCGTCATGTCACGGCCTGCCCGTGTGGTTGTTGTCCCGGTGCGGCCATGGCTGCCCCTGTCCCGCCTGCGGGCTTGGAGGAGGCGGCTGGGCCCATCCGTGTTGCGGCGTCGGCTGCACGGCCGCAGTTTGGACCGAGCGGCGCCTGCGGCTACGCACGGCGAGCACCCCACCGCCCGCTCCGACCAGCACGAGCACACCCACGTTCACCAAGATCCACGGCAAGGCACTCGAATCACCATCGGAGGGTGCAGCGGGAGACGCCGAGGCTCCCGAGGACGGCTCGGCGCTGGCACCGCCCTGCGTCGCGGAGCTTCCGGCCTTGTCATCCGGCAGCGGGTATGCGTGAGCCGGCCCCGGGTCACCGGGATTGGTGAGTGCGATCCGGGGGCGTACAGCGCCGTAGCCGATGGGGTCGGTGCGCTGCTGGCCGCTGACGGGGCCACTTGCGGTGTTCAGCATGACTCGCAGGACCTGGTTGTTCGTCCAGTCCGGGTGCTGCGACCAGATCAGTGCCGCCGACGCCGACGCGAGCGCGGTGGCGTCACTAGTGCCGTGCGAGTCGCACACCTCGCTGCCGCCCTTGCAGGCTGCGACGATCTTCGCTCCGGGTGCGACCAGGTCGACCTGCGGACCGCGTTGGGATTCGCTGGTCACCTTGAGGTCCTTGCCGATCGCGCCGACGCCGATCACGCCTGGGGTCGCGGCCGGGTACTCCGCGCGGTTCGTCCCCGAGCCGGTGTTGCCGACGGCCGCGAAGACCAGCTTGTTCTTGGAGAGCGCGTAGGCGACCGCAGAGTCGAGCTTCTTCGAGTGGTCCTCACTGCCCAGGGAGATGTTGATGATCTGGGCGTCGGATTCGGCGGCGTAGCGGATGGCCTTGGAGATGTACGTGGGGTAGTCGTCCGGATTGCCGTCCTTGCGGCTCTTCTCGATGAAGTCCGGCACCCGGATCGGCAGGATCTTGGCTCCGGGAGCCAGCCCGTACGAGGCCTGCGTCCCGCCTCTCGCGCCGGTGGCCGCGATCAGGACGGCCATGCGGGTGCCGTGTCCGTCGTAGTCCGACTGTGCGTCACCGGGATGCCGTGAGTAGTTCTTGCCCGGCACTACCTGCCCACGCAGGTCTGCAAGATCGGGGTCGACGCCCGAGTCGACGACCGCAACCGTGACGCCCTTGCCGTTGGTGGTCTTCCACATCTGATCGGCGTGCATGGCATCCAGGTACCACTGCTCGGCCCGGACCGACTCGGCACTGGCCGGCGTCACGGCGACACCTGCGAATACGACGCCGGCCAGGGCCGCCGCCAGCCGGAGCCTGCGGACCTGCTTGGTACGGGAACCCATGGTCATCCTTCGTTGTCGCGCCGAGCTGTCGGAGGCAGGCCCGGCAGACGCAGCTCAGGCACCCGGCGCTCCGGCTGCTCCACCTCAATGTCCTCTACGTCCTCGCGCTCCGGCGTCGCATCGCGCGGATGCTCCTCCGAAGAACGCCGCCCATCATCCTTACGTGCCGCGGACGCGGAGCCGCGGGCAGGATCGTCACCGACACGCTGCGCCGGTGCGTTGCTCCGATTCGCCGCCGCGCCGCGGGTACCACCCGCCGCCCGAGTAGTGGCCAACGAGGCACGCCGTGCCTTTGAGGTCTGCTGCGGCTGACCGCCGGCAACACCGTCCGAGCCGGCCGGCATCCGTCCACCGGAGCCGCCAATTTTGCGCACTGTGCCGACTGTGGTGTCGCGGCGTGATGCGGCTCCAGTACGTGCCGATCCCTCTGGCGCACCGCCTCGGGCTCCGCTTCCCCGCTCGGAAGGCGATCCGCCAACGACCGTCCCCCGGGGAATCGCGCTTGTACCGCGCCCCGTCTGCTGCGAGACCGGACGTCCACCGGCAATTCCGTTCGACGGCTGCCCGGAACTCACGCCACCAGGCCCGCGCACTGGCGAGGCCGTGCCTCCCTGTACACCTGGGATCCCCGGCCGCCCCGCCACGGGAGCCTCGCGTCCCGGTGTCACTCCACGAGAAGAGCCGGGGGCGCCGGTGCCCTCCGGAACGCCGAACGGTCCGCGCCCGCCGGGTGACGATGGCACGCGGCCAGCACTGCCCAGCCCACGCGGCGAAGCAGCGGAACGACCCGTGCTTGCGAACACCGGAGGCGGCGCTCCCGGAACCGCGGGGCCCGTGCCCGGTGAACCACCCGGCAACGCGGAAGGCGGCGCCGCGGGAGAGGACACCGTCGCAGCGGTGGGCGACGGTAGCGTGCCTGCACGGTCAAGCGACGTGCCCGGACTGCCTGAGGCAAGATCCGGAACTGGCCTGTGGGAAACGGAAGTTACGGCCGCTTGATGGCCTCCCCCTGCCAGGGAAGCACCGTGCGCCGCTTCGCCGAGCACCGCAGCCCCCGCCGCGACAACGCCGGCTCCGCTGACCGCCGCAGCGGTCCCCGCGCCCGACGAATCACCGGAAGCCTCATCAGGGCGATGGCTGAGGTCGTCGCGGCTGTCCGGCACGAACTGCTTGGGAAGGGCCGGAAACTCCGGTGCTCTCAGGGCCTCGATCTGCTCCGTGGATGCCGAGTACGACTGCGCCAGCTTCGTCATCAACAGGGAGGCTTCGGCACGATCGTTGTCGTACTGCGATTTGGCCGTCTTCACCGAGGACGCTGACGGCCCGCTGTCATGGTTACCGACGTCCGTCGCCGCGGCGTCATGTGCGTCCAGGATCGAGCGCGCCGGGGCGCTGGAGTTCTTCAACGACTCCAGCTGTGGCTTGACTTCGTGCAGTGTGTCCGCCGCGTGGCCCAGCCACTTTCCGGCGCTCTCGCTGTAGTCGCCCAGGCTCAAAGTCGCCCGCGCGGCATGATCGATCCACTTGCGGAACGCCTCGGCGCCCTCGCCGTCCCACTCGACCGCCGTGCTGTGCGTCTTCAGGTCGTCGCCGATGTCTTTGATCGTCTTCGCTGCCGTGGTCAGCAGCACGCCAAGATCCGCAGCTGCTGCCCCGTCCGCCGGCTCGACCATCGCCCACAGCTCTTCCGGGGTGTGCACGGCGAAGCGGTACTGCTTGGCCATACCCCATACGTGGGAACCCAAGTCGCTCATGCCCCGTACCCTCCCTCAACCATGCCAGCCCCAGGCCCGAGTGCTACCACGGCGCCCCCGCCCACGCGTGACGGCATCACAGTCCCCCCGCCTCGTCTTCCGCCGCCTTCGGCACGGGCTCGCCCCCGGCGGCAGTGTCGGCGCCATTGTGATGAGAGCCGTGCGTCGCCTTTCCGCCGCGGTTCACCAGGGCATCCGCCTGCGACCGGATCCGGCTCAGGCGAGCGCGGACGTCCTCGTCGAGGTTGTCGTAACCCGTCTTGGTCGCATCGACCGTCACCACCAAGCCCTCAATCTGCAGGGCCAGCATCTTGGAAAGATTCGCCAGTTGGCTGTGCACCTTCGTGTAGGCCGAGTGCAATCCATCGGCCTCTTCGAACGCGCCCAACCGGCCGCTCGGCATCGCCCCATTCGCGATCGACTTCGGCGCCGCCTTCGACTTCTCCAAGTCGCGTAGCAGTGCGTCGACTCGACGCTTGAACGCCGAGAGCGTCTCACCCTCGACCAACATGGTCTTCGCCGCGCCGGCTCCGGCCGCTGCCGCCTGCGACGCACCCCCCGTGCCGTCGGACACGATCCTGCCCTCCCCGTACAACCTGCCTCTCAGCACACATTCAGTCCTGCTGAGGCCCTTCTGTATTTTCTCATCTGTAACAGAAGCAACCCAAGCACCGTATCCGGGTTGCACACGCACCGCACGACACAGGCTCGCGTCGGGCGATCGACTGGCTGAAAGTACGTCACAAGCCAAGCCTTCGGCGGTCTCGAGTCACGAGAACATAGCTGCGCCGATTCCTGCGACTTTCGAGATCAGACCCAGGCCATACCCATCCTCCAGCCACGCCGCCTCTGGTCTCCCCTACGGGGAGCGCCGCGCGCGCTGTCCCTGATTGGCCGCTTCACACCGCTCCTACAGGCCTCCTCCTCGCCCACCGCTCTCGAGCCGAACTCGGCCACTACTCCTGTGACTTCCCGGCCGCGTGCTGCTTGCCAGCCCGTTCGGGGACCCGCCCCGCGCCGCCAGAATCCACATGCGACTCAGGAGTCCAAGCTAGTGCGGGGTTGAGTGGCAGGTTCAGTATCGCGGCCTGTAGGACCGGTATGGTCACGGAGGCCGCTACGATGGCCCTGGCCCTGGCCCTGATCTCCCCACTCCACGTCGGCCAGAACATGAGTTTGCCCACGTCGACCCCGACGTGGAGGGCCACGCCTGCACACCGGCAAGGTGAACATCATCGGTGAATTTCAGGTCGTGATCGAGTCCAACTCGACGCTGTACGCCGTGGCCGGCAGGGCGGAGACCCTGCAACCGCGTCGCCTCCTGCGGTTCATGAGCGCGCCAACTCTCCCTGCCACCAGAGGCGAACCCCCTCGGTCCCGAACAGATAGACCACCTAGACATTCGCCGGCACAACCGCCCTTGCGCCGTACTCAGCGAGTACCGCCGCACCTACTGAAGTACACAGATGCACATTTCCCCACACACGCGTCCCCGCGGATGTGGGGAACAGAGCGGCATGCCGTGCCCAGTGTGCAGTGGCTGGGGATCATCCCGCACTCGCGGGGATGGTCCTATACGCCACCCCGACAAGGCCTGACCTGCCCGACAGGGCGCCTGACACCCCATCAGTACGGGCGTCAAATGAGCGTCACGATCGTCATTTCAGGGTCGAGATATCGCCCGCAATACCCACATCGCGCCTGATGCGCATGAGCAAAACCCAGACTCCGGAGCCCTTAGCGACCGGTTCGAGAATCGCCACGCACTCCACATGATGCGTCATCGGAAAAACAGCGACTCGGCAGCCGAGCTGCCTACCGCCTTGGCACGGCGTTCCGATGACTCACTCTCGACCGCGGCGAGTGCCGGACGCTAAACCGGAGAACCCTCTTCACGTCGCACTCACCGTTCTCACTCGCACAGCGTCCCGACATCACCCCTGAACCTCAGCCCCGCGTCGCGTCGTCCACTCGCCACCGGACCCGCACTGCAATCTGATCGGACGCGGAGTCGATAGGACACGCCGGATGTGCTGCACGGAACAGCGAGTCCGGCATTACAGCGCCGCGAGCCCCGTCACAGCCTCGGCGCGCTGATCGCCAGGCCGCCGACCCGCTGCCAGCCGCGTTCAACTTCTCCTTGCGTCACGCAACAGCCATACCCGAAAACCGGCATACCACCCACCCGAAATCGGAACTGGGGTCAAGATTTCGCACGCCCCCATAACCCAGATTCCAGACATGGTGTCGCCGCTTCCGGCCCCACTCCCACGGGGAGCAACCCTCACCAGCAGCAAGAGCGCCAGCCCATAACCAAAAGCCCACCCATACGACGGGGAGCCACAGGTCACAAACCGGGCACGGATGTGAACACGCGCGCAAGGAATCGACTATGCGCGCATGGGCCCGAGTGGGAGCAAACAGACAAGGGGACAGTGGGAGCACGCTCCCACTCCCCCGCTCCCACCCGGGAGCGAGCCGAAAACAGAAAAAGAGCCGTTCGAAAACGGCCCTTCACCTGCGACGTTCGATACGTTCGAACTGTCGGGACGACAGGATTTGAACCTGCGACCCCTTGACCCCCAGTCAAGTGCGCTACCAAGCTGCGCCACGTCCCGGTGCTCGCTGACCTGGGCTTTCCCCTGGCCGAACGTGCACCGAAACCATACCGCACTTGGGGCAGTGGTCGCGCATCCCTTTCGGTCGCGGGGCGGGCTTGACCTCAAGCAAGGTTGAGGTCGCACGCTGCTTGTCATGACGACCACGGCGAAGACCAGGACGAGGACGAAGACGGAGACTGCGCGGCGACGCGTGTACGGGTATAGGGATCTGGCTCGTCTGATGAGCCTGATGACCGGCGACGAGAAGCACGGGCCCGCCGCCACCTCCACCCTCGACGTGCTGTGGGTGCTCTACGACAAGGTGCTGCGAGTCCGGCCGGGGACCGTTGACGATCCGGGGCGCGACCGGTTTCTGCTCTCCAAGGGGCATGGGCCGATGGCGTACTACGCGGTGCTCGCCGCGAAGGGGTTCGTGCCGGTCGAGTGGCTGGGCGGGTTCGGGGAGTACGAGTCGCGGCTCGGGCACCATCCCGACCGGGTTCTCGTGCCCGGCGCGGAGATCGGCAGCGGGTCGCTCGGGCACGGGCTGCCGATCGCCGTGGGGACCGCGCTCGGTCTGCGTGCCCAGGGGCTTGATGACGCCGCCGTCTGGGTCCTGGTCGGCGATGCCGAACTGGACGAGGGCAGCAATCACGAGGCCATCGCGTTCGCCGGTGCCGCCGGCATCGAGCGGCTGCACACCGTCGTGATCGACAACCTGTCCGCCACGTACGGCAGGGCGGGCGGTATCGCGGCCCGTTTCGAAGCGGCGGGCTGGTCGACGCTGAGCGTGGACGGCCGGGATCACGCTGCGCTCTGTGAGGCGTTCGACGCGCCGCATCCGGGGCGGCCGCACGTGGTCGTCGCGCGCGTCGAGCCGAAGTTCTCGTAAGCACCCCAGGTCCCCCTTTCAACCCTCTGCGCACCGTTCGGAAGGAAGTCGCCATGGACACCATGCGTGACCGTTTCGCCCCCGTCGTCTCCCGGCTGCTCGACGAGGATCCCCGTGTGGCCGTCGTGCTCGCGGAGATCGGCCTGGCACCGTTCGCGCAGGCCGCTCGCCGCCATCCGGACCGGGTGATCAACGTCGGGATCAGGGAGCAGCTGCTCGTCGGGGCCGGGGCGGGGCTCGCGCTCGCGGGGCTGCGGCCCGTCCTGCACACCTTCGCGAGCTTCCTCGTGGAACGGCCCTTCGAGCAGGTCAAGCTGGATTTCGGGCACCAGGACGTGGGCGGGGTGCTGGTGAGCGCCGGCGGGTCGTACGACGTGTCGGCCGGTGGCTTCACGCACATGGCGCCCGGCGACGTGGCTCTGCTCGACACGCTCGACGGCTGGACCGTGCACGTGCCCGGGCATCCCGACGAGGCGGAGGCGCTGCTGCGGCACGCCGTGGCCGACGGTGACGAGCGCGTGTACGTCCGGCTGTCCGCGCAGGCCAACCGGGAGCCACTCGTCGTGGACGGTGCTCGGTTCCTGACCGTGCGGGAGGGGCGCGGGGGTGTCGTGGTCGCTGTCGGGCCGATGCTCGACAATGTGCTGGCCGCGACGGAGGGCCTTGACGTCACTGTGCTGTACGCGTCGACAGTGCGGCCTTTCGACTCCGGGGCGCTGCGTCGGGCCGTTGGAGAGGGCGGGGCCGCCGATGTCGTCCTCGTCGAGCCGTATCTGGCGGGCACGTCGACGGCCGCCGCGAACGACGCACTCGCCGATCTTCCGCATCGCGTGCTCGGGCTCGGTGTGGGCCGCCGTGAGCTGCGGCGCTACGGCCTCATGGAGGACCACATCGCCGCGCACGGGCTCGACGCGGCGACGCTACGGACGCGGATCGGCGACTTTGTGGGCACACCGCCGGTCACGGGATAGGCGCGGCGCGGATCAGCGACTTTCCGGGCGCGCCGGTTGCGGGGCCGGTGCGGGCAGGGAGCGTCGAGGGGACGCGTCCGCTCGTACGAGGTCTCGGATCGCCGGGATCGCGAGCAGTGCGGCCGCGCAGACGACGGTGACGACGCCTCCGGTGAGCAGGACGTGCCGGGTGCCGAACGCGCCGGCCGCGGGGCCGGCGAGCGCCTGGCCGACGGGGGCCATGGCGAGGGAGCCTGCGACGTCGTACGCGTGGATGCGGTTGAGGACGTCGCGGGGCACCTGTGTCTGCACGCTCGTCGCCCACATCACGCCCCAGAACGACAGGCCGGCGCCGGCCACCGCGCAGCCCGCCATCATCCCGGGCACGCCGAGTCCCGCGCCGACGGCCGCCGGGAACAGGGCGAATCCGAACAGGGCGAAGGAGCCGGCGCGGAGCATGCGGCGGGGGCGCAGGCGCAGGGCGACGAGGCCGCCGATCACGGTGCCCGCGCCGAGCGCCGAGTTGACCAGGCCGTAGGCGCGCGGGCCGTGTTCCTGGGTGACCTGGGTGGCGACGAGGGGGACGGCCGGGCCCGACGCGCCGATCATCAGGACGCACCAGACGGCGATGACGCCCCACAGCCAGGGGCGGGACCTGAATTCCCGCCAGCCCTGGACGAGATCCCGGCGGAAGCCGTTGTGGGCGGGCAGGCTGTCGGGCGGTGCCGGGGGCAGGCGCAGCAGGACCAGGCACAGGGCGCTCAGTGCGTAGGTTCCCGCGTGTGCGGCGAAGACGAGGCCCGGGGAGGCGAACGCGACGAGCAGGCCCGCGACGGCGGGGCCCGCGAGCTGGGAGCCGGACTCGGCGACGCGGATCGACCCGTTCGCGGCCTGTACGTCGTCGGCGAGGCGGGGCACGGTGCTGGCGACGCCGGGCTGGAAGATCGCGGACGCCGCGCCGTTGACGGCCCCGATGACGCAGATCTCCCACAGCACGACGTGCCCGGTGAAGAACATGACGGCGGCGAGGGACTGGGATATCAGGCGCGTGACGTCGGCGCCGATCATCAGCCACCGGGTGTTGAAGCGGTCCGCGAAGACCCCGCCGAAGATGACGAGCCCGGCGAAGCAGGCGACGGACGCGGCCATCGCGAGGCCGACGGCGCCCGCGCCGTACCCGTACTGCAGCAGCCCCGCGGCGAGGGCCACGGGCAGCATGGTGTCACCGAGTTTGGCGACGGCCCGCGCCGTGAAGAACAGTCCGAAGTCCCGTGACCAGATGCCGCGCGGCCGGCGCGGGGAGGCGTCGCGGCGGCCCTGCCGTCGCCATCGGGTGCGGCCTGTAGCCGTTTCCGGCGCGGTCGGCCGCTTGTCGTCGCCCGCCGCGCCACCGCTTTCCGTGCCGCCCCCGCTCATGCCCGCCCCGACTCCTCCCCGGCCGTTCCCACCCCTACGGGCGGATCATGCCACGCGCACCGGGCCGGGCCCCATGGAGTTTCAGTCCGCTGTACGGAGGCTCAACTCCGGGTGGGCGTCGAGCAGTCGGGGCGGGGCCGCCTGGTGCCAGGAGTCGGTGAGGATGGCCCGCAGTTCGTCCGTGTCGTCGAGCGCGGCGAGCCGGGCGCGGACCCATGCGAAGGACGCCTCGTGGTCGGCGATCCAGAACTTCTCCGGCTCGGCCAGGACCAGTTCGTCGCGCTCCTCCTTGGGGCAGCGCACGGCGATCGACGTCTCTTCCTCGGGCATCGTGACGAACATCTTCCCCGCGACCCGGAAGGTCGGCATGCTCCAGGCGATCTTCTCCGTCGTCTCCGGAAGGGACAGGGCGATGCTGCGTACATCTTCGGCGTCCGGCATGGGAGGAACCGTAGCCAAGGGCACTGACAGTCGCGTCCGACGGGCCGGTCACGGCACGCGTTTGTCCAGCCAGGCCGTGAGGTCGTCCTGCACTTCACCGCGGTTCGTCTCGTTGAGGATCTCGTGGCGTGCGCCTTCGTAGCCGCGCCACGTCAGGTCGGTGACACCGGCGTACCGGAAGTCCTCCAGGAGTTCGTGGACGAGGGTCATCCGTTGGTTGCAGGGGTCATCGGTGCCGACCGCGACGTGGATGGGGAGGTCGGCGGGGATGCGGGCGAGGTTCGCCGGGTCGTTGATGCGGCGTACGGCGCGAACCCAGTCGAGGGTGAGGCCCGCCGAGAAGGGGAAGCCGCAGCGCTCGTCGGCCACGTACGCGTCGACCTCGGCCTCGTCCCGCGAGAGCCACTCGAAGCCGGTGCGGTGCGGGTAGGGGTCGTTGAACGTGGCGAACAGGTCGGGGACGTAGGAGGAGAGTTCGGCCCGTCCGGAGCGGGCGATGTCCGCCTCCAGGGCCGCGATGGAGCCCTCGTTGTCGGCGCCGGGCAGCGAGCGGAAGGTGCCGGAAAGGATCAGGCCGACCAGGTCGTCCGGGTGCCGCTGCGCGTAGTCCCGCGCGAGCAGCGAGCCGAGGCTGTGGCCGAGCAGGACGAAGGGGACGTTCGGGTACAGCGCCCGTGCCTGGTCGCCGATCGCCTTGAGGTCCTCGACGATCGCGACCCAGGCGTCGACCGTGCCGGGTTCCGCGTCGTCGGTGACGCCGTAGCCGCCGGTGGTCACGGCGGTGGCGCCGTGGCCGCGGTGGTCGGAGGCGATGACGCCGTAGCCGTGCGCGGTCAGGTGCCGGGCGAACCGGTCGTAGCGCAGTCCGTGCTCGGCCGCGCCGTGCGCGATCTGCACGAACGCGCGGGGCCTGCCACCGTCGGGCAGCCAGGTGTACGTGGCCACGGCCGCGCCGTCGCCGGTGCTCAGCACGCTGGTGGTGTACGCGGGGTCGGTCATGGGGGCGGCTCCTGGTCATCGGTGGGCGGGTGGGTCCTCTCCATCTCCCCTGCCCCGTCGGCGCTCATGCCTGCACGAAGGCGAACGGCGGCACGGGGCGCTTGTTGACCAGCGTCGGGGGGCCGCAGAGCCCCCGTGGGCGGTCGGGTAGGGCAGTACCGTGGTCGGGACCAGGATCTACGACGGGGTGTGGGTGCTCATGGCGCAGCAGTCGCCACTGATGACGTTCCGGGAACCAGGGGCGCCCCCGCTGAGGATGGTGGCTCTGGAGGAGGACTTCGACCCCGCTGAACTCGACCCGTACATCGCGGCGTTGGAGGTCGTGGGGCGGATGCCCGTCGATCGGTACTGGCCGGAGCCATGGCACGACGAGGCAGGCGGCGTCCTGTAAGCCGCTCAGCCCCCGGCCGCCTCCCCGAGCGCGTCCAGGACCGGGCGGATCAGCGGATGCGTCTCCGCGCCGTGGCGGACCGCCGCGAAGACCTTTCGGGTGGGGGTCACGCCGTCGATGGGGCGGACCACGACGTCGGCGAGGTCCATGCCGACCAGTGCCGAGCGTGGGACGAGGGCCACGCCCGCGCCCGCGGTGGCGAGGGCCACGACGGCGCGGAAGTCGTCGGAGAGGTGCTCGAACTGCGGGGCGAAACCGGCGTGTTCGCAGGCCAGGACGACCACGTCGTGGCACGGGTTGCCGGGGTAGGGGCCGATCCAGGTGTCCTTCGCCAGCTCGGCGACCGGTACCCGTTCGGCGTCCGCGAGCCGGTGCGCGACCGGCAGCACCGCGTCGAACGGCTCCGCGTAGAGCGGCACCCTTGTGATGCGGTCGTCGTCGGCCCCCGGGGCGCCCCGGTACTCGACGGCGACCGCGACATCGATCCGGCGGTCGAGGAGCATCGGCAGGCTGGCGTCGCCCTCGGCGTCCTGGACCCGGACCCGGATGCCGGGCGCGGTGTGCGCGAGCCGGGCCAGGGCCGGGCCGACGACCAGGCCGATACCGGTCGCGAAGGAGGCCAGCGTCACCGTGCCCGCCTCGCCGGTGCTGTACGCGGCGAGCTCCGCCTCGGCCCGCTCCAGCTGGGCCAGGACGGCGTTGGTGTGGGTGAGCAGGATCTCGCCCGCGGGGGTGAGACGGACTCCGCGGGCACCGCGTTCGACCAGTTTGTGGCCCGTCTCCTGTTCCAGGGCCGTCAGCTGCTGGGAGACCGCGGACGGGGTGAGGTACAGCGCGGCGGCAGCCGCCGTGACGGTGCGGTGGTCGGCCACCGCACGCAGGATGTGCAGCCGCCGCGCTTCGATCATGCCCCGATTGTCCCAAACCGGTCAGCCCAGCTGCGCGCGGGCCTCCACGAAGGCGTCCACGGCGCGGTTCACGTCCTCCGTGGAGTGCGCGGCGGAGAGCTGGACGCGGATCCGGGCCCGGCCCTGCGGCACGACGGGGTACGAGAAGCCGATCACGTACACGCCGCGCTCCAGGAGCAGCTCGGCCATGCGGCCCGCGACCGACGCGTCGCCGATCATGACCGGCGCGATGGCGTGGTCGCCGGGGAGGATGTCGAAGCCCTCCTCCACCATCCGTGTACGGAACAGCTTGGTGTTCGCGGCGAGGCGTTCGCGCAGGTCACCGGCGGACTCCAGGAGGTCGAGGACCTTCAGGGAGGCGGCCGCGATGACCGGGGCGAGGCTGTTGGAGAACAGGTACGGGCGCGAGCGCTGGCGCAGCAGCGCGACGATCTCGGCGCGGGCCGCGACGTAGCCGCCGGAGGCGCCGCCCAGCGCCTTGCCGAGGGTGCCGGTGATGATGTCGACGCGGTCCATGACGCCGTGCAGTTCGGGGGTGCCGCGGCCGCCGGGGCCGACGAAGCCGACGGCGTGCGAGTCGTCGACCATGACCATGGCGTCGTAGCGCTCGGCGAGGTCGCAGATGTCGGCGAGCGGCGCGACGTAGCCGTCCATGGAGAAGACGCCGTCGGTGACGATCAGCTTCCTGCGGCTGTCGGAGGCCGCCTTGAGCTGGGCCTCCAGGTCGGCCATGTCGCGGTTGGCGTAGCGGAAGCGCTTGGCCTTGCTCAGGCGGATGCCGTCGATGATCGAGGCGTGGTTGAGGGCGTCGGAGATCACCGCGTCCTCGGGGCCGAGGAGCGTCTCGAAGACGCCGCCGTTGGCGTCGAAGCAGGAGGAGTAGAGGATCGTGTCCTCCTGGCCGAGGAAGGAGGACAGGCGCGCCTCCAGTTCCTTGTGGACCTCCTGCGTGCCGCAGATGAAGCGGACGGAGGCCATGCCGTAGCCCCAGCGGTCGAGGGCCTCGTGGCCGGCGGCGATGACCTCGGGGTGGTCGGCGAGGCCGAGGTAGTTGTTGGCGCAGAAGTTCAGCACCTCGCCGGGGCGGCCTCCCGCCGTCACGCCGACCGTGGCGGACTGCGGGGTACCGATGACCCGCTCGGGCTTGTGCAGGCCCGCGGCGACGATCTCGTCGAGGGTGGCCTGGAGGTCTTCGCGTACGTTGTCGAACATGCCATCTTCCTTACGGTGCGGAGGCGTCGGCGGCGTTTCGTGATGCGGCATCGGCGAGTGAGCCGAAGGTGCCCGCCGGTGTCGAGACGGCGAGCGCGCGGAGGCCCGACGAGGGAGGGTCGAGCACGGTCGTCGTCTCGACACCGGAGTGGGGCCCCGGAGGCGAACCGAGCCCGGAATCAGGCTTCCCAGTCGAGGATGACCTTGCCGCCGCGGCCGCTCGCGGCATCGTCGAAGGCGGCGTCGAAGTCGGTGTACGCGTAACGGCCGGTGATCACCGGGGCGAGGTCGAGGCCGCCTTCCAGGAGGACCGACATCGCGTACCAGGTCTCGAACATCTCGCGGCCGTAGATGCCCTTGATAGTGATCATCGAGGTGACGATCCGGGCCCAGTCGACGGCGAACTCCTGTGCCGGCAGGCCGAGCATGGCGATCTTTCCGCCGTGGGTCATGTTGGCGAGCATGTCGCGCATCGCGGCCGGGTTGCCGGACATCTCCAGGCCGACGTCGAAGCCCTCGCGCAGGCCGAGTGTGCGCTGGCCGTCGGCGATGGTGGACTCGGCGACGTTCAGGGCGAGGCTCGCGCCGACCTTGCGGGCCAGCTCCAGGCGCTCCTCGCTGACGTCGGTGATCACGACGTTGCGGGCGCCGGCGTGCTTGGCGACGGCGGCCGCCATCAGGCCGATCGGCCCGGCGCCGGTGATCAGGACGTCCTCGCCGACGAGAGGGAAGGACAGCGCGGTGTGCACGGCGTTGCCGAACGGGTCGAAGATCGCCGCCACGTCGAGGTCGACGGGGACGCGGTGCACCCACACGTTCGACGCGGGCAGGGCGACGTACTCGGCGAACGCGCCGTCGCGTCCCACCCCGAGGCCGACCGTCGCGCGGCACAGGTGGCGCCGTCCGGCGAGGCAGTTGCGGCACTTGCCGCACACGAGGTGGCCCTCGCCGCTGACCGTGGAGCCGACGGCGATGTCGGCGACGTCACGGCCGGTCGCGACGACCTCGCCGACGAACTCGTGGCCGACGACGAGGGGCGCGCTGATGGTCGACTGCGCCCAGCCGTCCCAGTTGCGGATGTGCAGATCGGTGCCGCAGATGCCGGTCCGCTTCACCTTGATCAGTACGTCACCGGGGCCGACGGACGGCTCGGGCACGTCCGTCAGCCACAGTCCCGGTTCGGCCTTCTCCTTGACCAGTGCCTTCAACGGCTCGGCTCCTGTCGTCGCGCACGCGGGCAGCACGAAGCGGCCCGCCTACGGGGAAGAGTGAGGGGGTGGCGGCCAGCAGGCCGCCACCCCGGACTCTTCCGTACGGCGGCGCCCCGGTCCATCGAGACTTTCTTAAGCGCCGTCGCAGCTTTCCTACAGGCAGCTTTCTACGGGTGTACCTGGACCTGGGCGAGGCCCACGCGGCCGGTGCCCGTCAGTTCGACGCGGACGTAGCGGGCCCGGGTGCCGGTGCCGAGCACGGTGGGGCGCAGTGCCTTGCCCGTGACGTGGACGGTGGTGGCGTCGGAGAAGTCGGCCGATGACGCGAGCCGTACGTCGAAGCCGCTCGTCGTCATCGACGCGTCGTTCCAGATCTCGACCTGGCCGACGGAGTGGACGGCGCCGAGGTCGACCTGCCACCAGGCGCCCGGCTCGGCGAGCGTGCGGGTGTCGGTGGAGGTGTCCCCGTCGACGGCCCGCGCCGCCGCTGCGGTGCCGTCGGTCGTGGACTGGGTGGCGGTGCCGGTACGGGCCAGGTCGGGGCGGAGCTGTTCGACGCGGCCGTGCCCTTCGGCGCCCGCCGCCGCGGCGACCTTCAGAGCCTCGGCGGGGAGGCGGTCCAGCTTGGTGTGGTTGTCGGTGAGGGTCGATCCGGTGCCCGCGAGGGCGGGGGTGTCGGTGTCGGTCCAGTTGCCGGTGGCGTGGTTGTCGATGCCGTAGTCGGCCCAGTTGGAGACCCACTTGTAGCCGAGGCGGGTCAGCACGTTGCCGCTGACCGTGATGTGGCTGGACTGTTCGTCGAGGTAGATGCCGTTGCCGTCGCGCTCGGTGTTCCCGTAGGCGCTGCGGTTGATGTAGTTGCCGGAGACGACGGTGCCGGGCTGGGCGCCCTGGGTGTAGACGGCGCCGCCGTCGTGCTGTTCCTGGGCGACCCGCATGACGTCGGTGATCCGGTTGTTCGTGACGCGATTGTCGCGCAGTACGGACTGCTGGGCCTCGGGCTGGTTCCAGCCCCAGCCGACGGAGATCGCGGAGTAGGGCAGGTCTTCGAGGGTGTTGTGGTCGATGACGGTTCCGGCCTCGTACCCCGCCCAGATCCCTACGGCGTCCGTGTACTCCACTCCTGTGTCGCGGATGGTGTTGTACGACACCGTGTTGTGGGCCCCTACGAGTTCGGGTGCCGGCATGGGTTCCGTGTCGCCTATGTACGCGGCGCCCGAGGAGAGGTCGCTGAAGCGGGAGCGGGTGAGGGTCGAGTCCTGCGTGCCGTGCTCGAACACCGCTCCCGCGCCGCCGAGTTGGGTGAAGGACGCGTGGTCGACCATGACGTGTCTGCCGCCGCGCACGGTGAGGGCGGCGGCCGGCTTGGTGTAGAACCGGCCCGCGTGGTCCACGGGCCCCGTGGCGCCGGTCAGGGTCAGTCCGGCCTGCATACCCGCGTACCCCTCGTCCGTGGAGGGCTGGCTGTAGGCGGCGTATGCGAAGCCGATGCCCGTGACGCGGACGTCGTGCGCGCCGTCGAGGACGAGCAGATTCTCCGTCACGGGCGTGACGGCATGGAAGCGGCGCGGGTTCTCGCCCTTGCGCGGCAGATACGTGACGGTCCGCGCGGCCGAGTCCCACACGAACTCGCCCGGCTGGTCGAGGAGTTCGCGGGCGTTCTCGAAGAAGGCGACCTTGGAGTAGCGGGCCGAGTCGACGGCCGTCGAGTCCCAGGCGGGTCCGGTGCGGTCCGTGCCGGACGCGGAGTTGGTCCAGCAGGGCTGGGCGAACGTCATGGTGTCACCGGCGACGGACGCGATCCGGCAGTGGTAGTTGCGCCACCGTACGCGGATGACGGCTTCGGCGTCGGTGGGCCGGGCCCACTGGGCGATACCCGTGGCCTGCGCGCCGGTCATGCCGGTCCTGGTGGCGTCGCACACGGCGGCGGCGCAGGAGTCGCCCCGGGCGCGCACGGCGCGTCGACCGTCGACGAAGAGCTGACGCGGGACGACTCCCTTGGGCACCTTCGTGGTCCAGGTGCCGTCCGCGTTCGCGGACCAGCCGGTCAGCGCGCGGCCACCGGAGAGGACGGGACGGGCACCGCGGGCGGCGGCCCAGGTGACACCGGAGTCGTCGGCTCCGAGCTTCAGCGGCGTACGCAACTCGTATGTTCCGTCGGCTAGTTCGACGCGTACGGCCCGACCGGTGACGTCCCGCGCGGCGTCCCGAGCGCCCTCCACCGAGCAGGGGTGCCCGACGGTGCAGGAGGCACCGGAGCCGTGCGGCGCGGCGTGCAGGACCTTCGGGGCGGAGGCGGCTTGAGCGGCGGACAGAGGGACGAGTGCGAGGGCCGCGGCGGCGAGGAACGCGGCGGCACGGGTGCGGGCTCTCATGCGGTGACCTTCCCTGCGGATGGGGGTGCTGTGGCGTCCTGAGGGGGCGCGGGACACGGGGCGAGCGACCACGTACGCCCCGGGAACGGCCCGGGCCGAAAGACGCTCCGGTGCCGGGTCCGTGCGCCGGTCACGCCGCACCGGCCCAGTCGGGACGACCCGGCATCGGAGGATTCTTCGCCCCGAACAACCAGGCCCGCAGGAACGCGTCGAGCGACCGCTCCCCCGACACGGCGACCGCGTGCCGGATGAAGTCCTCGCTGGTGACGGTGCGGTCCCGGAAGCGCCGCGGCCACTGACCCATAATGCGGTCGAACTTCCGCTGTCCGACCTGGAGTTGAAGCGCGTAGAGAACGAGCGCTCCGCCGTCGTAGATGTTGGTGCCGCCCAGCGCCTTGGGCAGCCCGGGCGGGCCATCGCTCGCCCGGACGGCGTCCAGCTTCGCGTACGTCGCCTTCATCTTGTCGTCCATCAGCGACCAGCCGCGCTCCTCGCTGTACAGGGCGGCGTAGTACACGGCCGGTCCCTCGTTCAGCCAGGCCTGCTGCCAGTCGTTCGGGGTCACGGAGTCACCGAACCACTGGTGGGTCAGCTCGTGGACCATGGTGTTCTCGTACGTGGGGTTGCCGTCGGCACTGGGCTTGAACCAGTTGGTGCCCATGAGCGTGAGCGTGGAGTTCTCCAGCGCGTCGGTGTACCCGTCGTAGATGTGCACGCCGTACACGGAGAACGGGTACCGGCCGAACTTCGCCTCCAGCCAGGCGAGATGGTCCGGGGTGCGGGCCACGATCGGGCCGTACTTGTCCTCCTGGCCCTGCGGGACGATGTGCCGCAGCGGCAGCCCGGTGTGTGAAGTGCCGTACAGGTACGCGCCTTTGACAACGGCGATACCGAGGAGTTCGGTGGGCATCCGCTCGCGCAGCGCGAAGTGCCACAGGGTGGAGCCGTCGGGGCGCTTGTCCTTTCCGGTCAACTCGCCGTTGGCTGCGGCGACATAGCCTTCGGGCGCGGCGATGTGGAAGGTCCAGGTGGCTTTGTCGGACGGCGTGTCGTTGCACGGCAGGAACGTGTCGGCGCGCGAGGACTGCACGGCGGAGGCGAATCCGCCGTCGGTGCCGAACCGCCAGCCGGTCAGGCCCACGCGCGGGGCCTTGCCGTTGCCGCGGTACCTCACCGTGACGGTGAACGGCGCGCCCTTGTGCAGGGGCTGGGAAGGAGTGACGGTCAGCTCTTGGCCGGACTGGCCGACGGACAGGGCGAAGGCGGCGCCGCGGCCGTTGACGGCGATCGCGTCGATGGTGTGGCCGTCGGTGTCCAGGTTGAACGAGGACAGGTCCTGCGTGGCCTTCGCGGAGAGTGTGACCACGCCCGTGAAGTCGTAGGTGACCGGCGTGAAGTCGAAGGTCAGGTCGTAGTGCGTGACCTGATAGCCGCCGTTGCCGAGCGTCGGGAAGAGCGGGTCGCCGACGCCGTCGGCACCGGGCCGCGGGTCGAAGCCCTTGGCGTGGGCGGCCGTGGCGAACAGCGGGACCGTGAACGCGGCGACGCCCGCGCCCTTCAGGAGTGCGCGTCTGCTGGTGCTCACTTCTTCCCCTTCCCCGAGGACTGGTGTGAGGACGACTGCCGGGAGGCCTGCTCGAACTCGGTCCGGCACTTGTCGCCTCCGGCGTTACGCCACTTCTTCACCAGGGCGTCGTACGACGACAGCGGCTTTCGGCCGGTGATGAGGTCCTTCACGCCGTCGAGGTGGATGCTGTAGAGACTGCCCAGGCCCTTGGAGTCCCAGGTCGGTGCCGTGTAGGCGAGCGTGGGGTCCTCGATCATCTTCGGGATGAGCTTCGTGTACGCCTCGTGGACGTAGCGCGCCGCGTCGGGGTGGGTGGCGCTGAAGAACGCGGGGGTCGCGGAGGCGAGCTTGGACCAGGGCACGGTGACGTCCTGCGCGCCCTGCTTGGTGAGCACGGGGGTGCCGCGCTTGTCCCGCTGGTGGTCGGTGCCCTCGACGCCGTAGTTGATGAGTGTGTACTCGGCCGAACCGAAGGGCGACGCGGCGAAGTCGGCGAGGCGCAGCAGTTCCTTCACGCGCTTGTCGTCGGCCTTGGTGAGGTGGCAGTTCTGCAGCGAGACGTTGTCGGTCCAGACGACGGCGTCCTTGCCGACGGGCACCATGGGCCGCACGTCGAAGGAGGCGTCGATGGCGGCCATCGCGTCGACGTAGCCGGTGGAGGTGGTCAGGTAGGACGGCATGCCGTCATAGACGTACGCGGCCTTCCCGTTCATGAACAGGCCGGTGTACTGGGCCTTTTGGGCGCCGGACATCTGCACGGTGCCGGGGTAGAAGCAGCCCGCCTTGTACAGCTCGGCGGCGGTCTCGACGGCGTGCCGGTACGCCTCGTCCTCCAGCTGGTAGGTCCACTCGCCCGTCTTGTGGTCGTGCTTCCAGTAGTGCTGGGCGCCGGCCGACATGGCGAGCAGGTTCAGGCTGCCGCCGGTGAAGAAGTACTCCTTCTTCTTCGCGTCGGTGAGGTCCTTGGCCAGCTCCACGAGCCGTTCGACGCTGTCGATCTGGTCGAGGGAGGTGACGCCGGCCTTCTTGAAGAGGTCGGCGCGGTAGAAGCCGGCGCCGCCGCTGCCGGAGCGGGCGATCGGGATGCCGTAGAGCTTGCCCGCGTAGATGGCGTCCTGCCAGGCGTACTCGGGGACGGCGGCCAGGTTCGGATAGTCCTTGACCTTGTCCCCGGACAGGTGCGGGGTCAGGTCCGCGCACTTGGCGGTGAGGAAGGCGCCCTTGTTGTCGACGCCGCCGGTCTCCGGGTACATGAAGATGTCGGGGAGCTGGTCGCCGGCCACCATGGTGGAGAACTTCGCCGGGTAGTCGTCCGCGGGCACCGCCGTGAAGTCGACCTGGGCGCCGAGCAGCTTCTCCACCTCCCGCCACGCCGCGTTCTTGCCGCGCTCGGGCGGCAGCGGCGCGAACGTCTCGGTCACCGCGGTGATCTTCTTGGCGCCCTTGAGCGGGGTGCCCTTGGTGGCGCGGGCCGGGTTCGCCGGGTACTTCAGGAAGGCGTTGGGCACGCCGGCCGCTGTGCCGGGCAGATCGGCGTTGACGCCGATGGAGCGGACGGTGGTCGTCGGGAGCAGCTTGGCGCTGTTGGCCTCGGCCTTGGCCGCGGTGCCGCCGTCGCCGCAGGCGGCGAGCAGCGGGGCCGCGACGACGGCGAGGCCGGCGCCCGCACCCCAGCGGAACAGGGTGCGGCGGTTGACGGATGTGGTGCCGGACATCGATGGCTCCTCAACACGAGGGGATAGACGGCAAGTCGGGGGCAGCGGTGACTTCTTCAGCCCTTGACGGCGCCGGTGAGGACGCCCTTGGTGAAGAACCGCTGGAGGAACGGGTAGACGAGCAGGATCGGCACGACCGCGATCACGAGCACGGCCATCTGCACGGCCTGCTGCGGGGCGATCGCCTCGCCGGCCGCGGCGGTGTCGAGGTTCTGGCCCTGGAGGATGAAGGTGCGCAGCACCATCGGCAGCGGCCATTTGTCGTTGTCGCCGAGGTACAGCAGGGCGTTGAAGTACGCGTTCCAGTACGCGACGGCGTAGAAGAGGCCGACGACGGCGACGACCGCCTTCGACAGCGGCAGCACGACGCGGACCAGGGTGCGGAAGTCGCCCGCGCCGTCGACCTTCGCGGCGTCGTACAGCTCCTCCGGCAGGTTCATGAAGAAGGCGCGCATCACGACGAGGTTGAAGGCGCTCACCATGGTGGGCAGGACGAGCGCGGCGAAGGTGTTGTAGAGGCCGAGTTCCTTCACCAGAAGGAAGTTGGGGATGACGCCCGCGTTGAACAGCATGGTGAACAGGGCCGTCATCAGGATGAAGCGGCCGCCGACGACGCCGCGCCGCGAGAGCCCGTACGCCATTCCGATGGTGGCGAGCAGGCTGCACGCGGTGCCGAGGACGGTGACGCCGACGCTCACGAACAGGGCGCGGGTGACGCGGCCGCCGGTGAACGCGGTGCGGTAGGCGTCGAGGTTGGGGTGGTCGGGCCACAGGACGAGGCCGTTGGACCTGATGATGTCGGTCTGCGAGGCGAAGCTCGTGCCGATCACACCGAGCAGCGGGTACGCGACCAGGCCCACGACGATGACGAGGGCGAGGCCCTTCAGGACGAGCCCGGCCCTGGTGGGGCGCTCCATCCACGGCGGGCGGGCACCGGACGGGCGCAGTTCACCGTCGGCGGGCGCACCGCTCCTGCGGCGGCGCGTGCGCACCGCGGTCGTGGCGGTCGTATCAACGGTCAGCACCGCGGTACACCCCTTCGTGGCCGAGCCGGTGGGCGAACTTGTTGGCGCCGATGACGAGCACGGTGCCGATCACGGCCTTCACCAGGCCGACCGCGGCCGCGGTGCCCCACTGGTTGTCCTTGATGCCGTGGAAGTAGACGTAGGTGTCCAGGACTTCGCCGCTGCCGGGGCCGACGGCGTCGCGCTGGAGCAGGATCTGCTCGAAGCCGACGGTGAGGATGTTGCCGAGGTTGAGGATCAGCAGCAGCACGATCACCGGGGACAGGCCGGGCAGCGTGACGTGCCAGAAGCGGCGCCATCGGGCGGCGCCGTCCATGGCGGCCGCCTCGTACAGGCCGCGGTCGATGGAGAGCAGCGCGGCGAGGACGATGATGGTGCCCCAGCCGGCGTCCTTCCACATGACCTGGAGCGCGAGCAGCCAGGGGAAGGCGTTCGGGTCGGTCATCATGTCGTAGCGCGGCAGGCCGACGGCTTCGAGCAGGTCGGGGACGACGCCCGCGCCGCCGAGGATCTGCTGGAAGATCGAGACGATGATGACCCAGCCGATGAAGTGCGGCAGGTAGACGACGCTCTGTACGAAGCGGCGCAATTTGTCGCTGACGATGCTGTTGAGCAGCAGGGCGAGCCCGATCGGCACGGGGAAGAACAGGACCAGCTGGACGAGCGCGATCTCCAGTGTGTTGCCGGTCGCCGACCAGAAGTCGGGGTCGGCGAAGGCGTTCGTGAAGTTCGCGAGGCCGGTCCAGGCGCTGTGCATGTAGCCCAGGTAGGGCTGGTAGTCCTGGAAGGCCACCATGTAGCCGAGCAGCGGCACGTAATGGAACACCACGAAATACAGGAAGCCGGGCAGGCACAGCAGCAGCATCACCTTGTCGCGCTTGAGGCGCTGCCAGAGGGTCTTGCGGGAAACGACGGTGGGTGGTGCGGGTGGTGCGGGAACAGTCATGGGGCGGTCCTGTTCGGCCGAGTGGCGCAGAAGCGGTGGCGCACGTAACTGTGTTTCTGCGGCGGCAAGTTAGTAAGCGGTTAACCCCATCGTCAATAGATGCGCGAAACAGCTGGGTTACGAGCAGCTTTCAGCAGGCCTTTCCTGGCAGGCATTTCACTCCCTACCGGACAACTCAGGGCACAATGAAGCCACTTGACCTTGACGGTCGAGCCGCACCCTCCCTAGCGTGCCGTCACGCCATAGAACACGTTTACTGTCCGGAGGCAGGGTGCGTACCACTGACGAGGCGCCGGTCCAGGCCATGGCCGCCGACGCCACACCGCCTTCGCGGCGGCCCCGTACGGTTCTCGCGATGGATTCCGCGGTCGTCGACGACGTCTTCCCGCCACCCGTGCGGGCCCGGCTCGAAGAGACCGCGGACATCCGGCCGCCGCACGTCGTGCGGGAGTTCGGCAGCCGGGAGGCGCGCGCCGCGCTCGCCGAGTGCGAGGTACTGCTGACCGGCTGGGGCTGCCCGGCCATCGACAGCGCGGTACTCGACCGGGCGCCCCGGCTGCGCGCGGTGATCCACGCGGCCGGCACCGTGAAGACGTTCCTGAGCCGGGCGGCGTACGAGCGCGGCATCACGGTCTCCTCGGCGGCCGCGGCCAACGCGGTACCGGTCGCCGAGTTCACCCTCGCCGCGATCATCCTGGGCGCCAAGCGGGCGTTCCCGCTCGCCCACCTCTTCCGCGGCCGGCGCACCCATCGCACCGACGCCGACCTGGACCGGCACCACTGGCTCGGCACCCGCGGCATCACGGTCGGCGTGGTCGGCGCCTCCCGGATCGGGCGCCGGGTCGTCCAGCTGCTGCGCTCCCTCGACGCCGAGGTGCTGCTGTACGACCCCTACGTCTCCGACGCCGAGGCCGAACTGCTCGGCGCGAGCCGCACCGACCTGGACACGCTGGTCGCCACCAGCGACGTCGTCACCCTGCACGCCCCCGACACCGACGAGACCCGGCAGCTGATGGACGCCCGCCGGCTCGGCATGATGCGGCCGGGCGCACTGCTCGTGAACACCGCGCGCGGCCCGCTCGTGGACACCTCCGCCCTCACCGAACACCTGGTCAGCGGCCGGATCGACGCCGTGCTCGACGTCACCGACCCGGAGCCGCTGCCCGCCGGCCACCCGCTGTGGGACCTGCCCAACGTCTTCATCACGCCGCACATGGCGGGCGCCCAGGGCAACGAGGTGGGGCGGCTCGGCGCCCTCGCCGTCGACGAACTCGCTCGCTACGCGCGCGGGGTGCCGCTCAACCACCCCGTCCTCCTCGACGACCTGGAGCGGATCGCGTGAACGGGCCCGCCCCGCACCGCCTAGGCTCGGAATCGGTGTCGAGGCCGGGCGGACGGCCCCAGGCGGACCAGCGGGCAGCCCCGCAGGCACAGCAGCAAGCACAGCGGCAGACAGACCAGAACGACCATCAGGGGGTGGGCCGGATGTCCCGGCAGAGTTCGACGGCACCCGGCAGCGGCGGAACCGCTGGGCAGCGCCGCGCGACCGTCGTCGACGTGGCCAAGCGGGCCGGCGTCTCCACGGCGACCGTGTCCCGCGTGATGAACCGCAACTACCCGGTCGCCGCGGAGACGCGCGAGCGTGTGGAAGCGGCGATGCGCGAGCTCGGGTATGTGGTCAACGCCCATGCCCGCGCCCTCGCCGGGGTCTCCGGCCGCACCGTCGGCATCATCGTGAGCGAGCTCATCGACCCCTTCTACGCCTATATCGCCCGCGGGGTCGAACGGGAGGCCACCGATGGCGACCGGCTCTGCCTGGTCTGCTGCACCCAGGGCGACCCGCGGCGCGAGCTGGCCTTCATCGAGCTGATGCACGAGCGGCGCGCCGACGCCGTGGTGCTGGTCGGCGGCAGTGTCGACGACCGCGACTACAAGGTCGAACTGGCGCGCAGGGCAAGGGAGTTGGATGCGGGAGGCTCCAAGCTGGTGCTGTGCGGCCGCCCCTCGATCGGCCACGGCGCGCCCACGGTCGGCGTGGAATACGACAACGAGGGCGGCGCCTTCGCCCTCACCGACCACCTGATCGCGCAGGGCCACGAGCGGATCCTGTACCTCGGCGGGCCGCCCGGCCTGTCCACCGCGAAGGACCGGCTCGCGGGTCACCGCCGCGCGCTCGAACTGCGTGGCATCGCGCGCGAGCCCGCACTGGAGCAGCCGGGCGCGTTCAGCCGCGCCTTCGGATACCGGCGCATGACCGAACTCCTGCGGGAGGGGCCCCGGTTCACCGCGGTGTTCGCCGCGAACGACATCGTGGCGGCGGGCGCGGCACAGGCCCTTGAGGAGGCCGGCGTCCGCATCCCGCAGGACGTCTCCCTGGTCGGCTACGACGACATCCCGGTGGCCCAGGAGCTGCGGCCGCGTCTGACGACGGTCCGTATCCCCCTGGAGGAGATGGGCCGCCAGGCGGTACGGGTCGCGCTCAACGGAGGCGACGAGGACGACTGGCGCGCCCCCACCACGGGCACACTGCGGCTCGGCACGCAGCTGGTCGTGCGGGACTCCGTGGCGCCGCCGCGCGCCTAGGGCGCGTCTTCACACTCCTCTCGTCGCCCGGAGGGCGGCCCGGCGGCGTTCGGTGCGTGCTCTCGGCGGGCCGGGTGCGGGGCCTCGTACGGGGCGTACTCGGCTTTGCGCCCGGTGCGGCGGGAGTACGTGCCGGGCGGCGCCGGGCAGAGAGGAGTTTGAAGACAGGCCCTGGGACCCTGACCGAGCCACCCCGCCCGCCGCCCGACCGCATGCGCAGTCCTGCTCGGACCGGACGTGCTCGACGTAGTAACGAACAGAAACTCTCCGGACCCTCTTGCGGCCGGATAGCAAACGCTTACATGCTGGCGCGCAGTTCTCACGCCCGTCCCGCCCATCGCTCCGACGTTCATCGTCCCCATGGGAGTCTCTGGATGCGCCCTGCCGACCTGCCCCTTCCCGCCTCCGCCGCCATCCCCCGCCCTGCCAACTCCCCCGGAATCGGACGTCGTTCCGTGCTCGCCGGCTTCGCCGGGATCGGTGCCGCCGCGCTTCTCAGCGGCGGCGCCGGAACCGCCGCGGCGTCGACCGCACACGGTGCGCGCGACGGCGACACGCTGCTCATCGAGGCGTTCCCGGACGCCGAGACCGAGCGGCTCCGGCTGGCCACGACCTACCGCGGCAGCGACTTCATCGCCACCGGCCGCTACGCCCCCGCGGGCGCGCAGATCAGTATCCGGGTGAAGGCCCTCGACGGAGTCCTGCCGACGCTGCACATCGGCACGTTCGACAACCACCCCGACAACGCCGACCTGTTGACGCCCCGCGCCATCACCCTGACCCAGGGCGTCAACACCTTCAGCGACACCTACGGCGGGCCGATCCATCTGCGCCTGCCCGGCCACGGCGAGCGCGCTCAGGTCACCTTCGTGCAGGGTGCCGTGCGCATGCCGACGTTCGTCCTGGGCGAGACGACGGAGGACCGGTTCCAGCAGCAACTCGACACCCTCACCGACTCGCTGTACGTCGAACTGTCCTCGCCGCACGCCCTCGTGACCGTCACCCGGGCGAACTTCCTGCCCTACCGGGGTGAGGACCACACACGGCTGATGGAGATCTTCGAGCAGGTCATCGCCTCTCATGCCGACGTCGCCGGGCTCGACGGCTCGTCCGCACCGCACCGGCGCAAGGCGGGCCCTTACCAGTTCAGCGAGGTGCCGAAGGTGCCGGCCGGGGTCGGCGCGTATGCCACGCACTACTACAACGCCTTCCCGCCCGCCTACTTCGACCGGCTCCTGACCGTCCAGGGCCTCACCACGCGCGGGTGGGGGCTCTACCACGAACTCGGGCACCTGCATCAGCAGTTCGCGTACCGCCCGTCCGGCCTGACCGAGGTCTCCGTCAACATCTACTCGCTGGCCGCGCAACACGTCCTCGGACAGCCCTCCAACCTCCTCGTCCCGGATGCCGCTTCCGGCCTCACCCCGTTTCAGTCCGCGCTGCCCAAGCTCGGCACGCCGGGTCTCGCCTTCGCCACCTCCTTCGGCGCCTACGAGAAGCTGGTCTCGCTGCGCCAGCTGGAACTCGCCTTCGGCACGGGCCTCTGGCCGAGGCTGCACCGGCTCATCCGCACCGAGAACCCGCAGTCCGACTGGGCCACCCAGGACGCCCTGCGCTGGACCAACTTCGCCGTGTACACCAGCCGCGTCAGCGGCTACGACCTCACCGACTTCTTCGTGGACCGGTGGGCGTACCCGATCGATCCCGAGGGTCTCGCCGCACTCGCCACACTCAACCTCCCGAAGCCGCCCGTCGATCCGGCCACCTTGTCCGACTGACCGCCGTCTGCTGACCGCGGACGACTGTGTGACCGACCCCTGTCCGCCCGATCCGGAGGGTGACGACCGACCATGGATCCGACCCGACGCCAGACCCTCGCGCTCGCCGGAGCGGGCGCCGCCGCGACCGTGCTCCCGCACGCCGGAAGCGCCGCCGCCGACACCAGCACCAGCACCGACCCGTACGACACGCTCCTCGCCCGCGCCGAGCAGCAGCTCACCGGCGGGGACTTCGACGCCGCCGACCCCGACTTCGCGGCGGCGCTCACCGCCCTGGACCGCCAGGCAGCCGCCTGGTGGCAGCAGCTCGACACGTCCGCGGGACGCACGGCGCTGTGGCCCGACCTCTCCCCCGCCGCCGACCCCGGCATGTTCGGCCAGAGCTATCCACGGCTGCGCACAATCGCCACCGCCTGGGCCACCCCGGGCACCTCGCTGACCGGCGACGCGGCCGTGCTCGCCGGGCTGCTCGACGCGCTGCGCTTCCTCCACAGCGTCGGCTACAACCCGGCCCGCTCCGAGTCCGGCAACTGGTGGTTCTGGGAGATCGGCGCGCCCCGCGCCCTCGTGGACACCTGCGTCCTGCTGCACGCGCGGCTGCCCGCCGACGATCTCGCCGCGTACGTGAGCGCCGTCGCCCGCTTCGTCCCGGACCCGGACCGCCGCACCAACTCCCCCTCCCTCGCCGAGACCGGCGCCAACCGCGCCGACAAGGCCGTCATCGTCGCCCTGCGCGGACTGCTCGCCCGGGACGCCGCCACGCTCGCCCTGGCCCGCGACGGCCTGTCCGACGTCCGCGACGGCGGCCGGAACAGCCTTTTCCAGTACGTCACTTCGGGCGACGGGTTCTACGCGGACGGCTCCTTCGTCCAGCACGACTACGTCGCCTATACGGGTACGTACGGCAGCATCCTGCTGGGCAGCGCGGGTCAGCTCATCGCGCTCCTCGCCGGCTCCGACTGGGCCGTCACCGACCCGGACGTCTCGGTGCTCCACGAGGCCGTCGACCGGACCTTCTCCCCCGTCCTGTTCGACGGCCTGATGATGGACGCCGTGCGTGGCCGCGCGATATCCCGTGAGCGCGCCCCCGATCACACCGACGGCGCCGTGGCCGTCTCGTACGTCCTCCAACTCGCCGACGGCGCACCGCAGTCGTACGCCGGCCGTTGGCGCGCGGCGGCCAAGGGCTGGATCCTGCGCAACGACTCGCGCAACAAGGAGACCCCGTACGCGAGTCTGGTCGGCGTCCCCGCCCTGGCGCGCGCGAAGGCCGTCCTCGACGATCCGGCCGTGCGGCCCGCGGACCGGCTCACCGGGCACTTCGTGTTCGCCGGCATGGACCGGGTCGTGCACCGCCGCCCGCGCTGGGCATGCGCCCTGTCGCTGTCCTCGAAGCGCATCTCCGCATACGAGGCGGGCAACGGCGAGAACCTGCACGGCTGGTACACCGGCGACGGCATGACCTACCTGTACGACGGCGACGATCCCGACGCGTTCGGCGACGGCTTCTGGCCGACGGTCGACCCGTACCGCCTGCCGGGTACGACGGTGGACACGCGGGCCAGGACCGACCTCGGCACGGGCGGCGGGACCAGTACGTTCCGCCCGAAGAACGCCGTCGCGGGCGGCGCCGTCCTCGACGGCCGCTACGGCGCGGCCGCCATGGAACTGATCGCCGACGGGTCGACACTGCGCGCCAAGAAGACGTGGTTCTTCGTGGACAACGCCGTCGTCGCGCTCGGCGCGGACATCACGGCGAGCGACGGCCGCACCATCGAGACGGTCGTCGAGAACCGGAACCTGCACGCCGGCGGAGCGCCCCGGCTCGTCGTCGACGGTCACCGGAAACCCCCGCGACAGGGCTGGTCGGCGTCCCTGCCCGGCGCGCGCTGGGCCCATCTGGAGGGCACGGGCGGATACGTCTTCCCGTCCGGCGGCCCGCTGCGCGCCCTGCGCGAGGAACGCACCGGTACCTGGCGGGCCCTGAACACCGGCGCGGACACCGGCGGCAGCACCACCCCGCTCACCCGCCGCTACGCCACTCTCTGGTTCGACCACGGCCCCTCCCCCGTCTCCGCTTCCTACGCCTATGTCCTGCTGCCGGGCGCGACCGCCGCCGCGACCGCCGTCTGGTCCCGGTCCCGGCCGGTGCGGATCGTCGCCTCCGACGGCACCGTCCAGGCCGTCGAGTCGCCCCGGCTCGGGCTGCTCGCCGCGCACTTCTGGGCCGCGGGTGCCGTCGGCGGGCTGCGCACGGACGGACCCGGCACCGTCCTCGTACGCCGCCACGGCCATGGCGTCACGGTGGCCGTCGCGGACCCGGGCCGCACCACGGCGACCCTGGCGGTCGAACTGCCGTTTCCTGTACGACGGTTGGTCAGTGCCGACGACACGATCAGCGTCGCGCCCGGACGCCGCCCCGTCCTCACCGTCCAGGTCGGCGGTTCGCGCGGCCAGACGCACACGGCCGAACTCGCCTGATCACAGCCTCGCGCCGGGCATCCGACACCGGCGCACCGACCATCGACGTCAGCACGTACCGCGCATAGGGTCCGGCGAAGAAGATCTTCGCCGCCTGTCCCGCAGACCGACCGAGGAGCCAGCGAACCACCATGCCCGCCCCGTACTTCTCCCTGCCGCCCACCGACCGTGTCCGCTCCCCGCTGACGGGCTGGACGCGGGCGCACTGGGAAGCTCTGGCCGACCGGCAGCTGGAGGCGCTGCTGCCCTATGCCACACCGGGGTTCGCGCAGTACCGGCTGCCGGGACGGGCCAGCTGGTCCGGGGTCGTCTCGGACGGGCTCGAAGGGTTCGCTCGGACATTTCTGCTGGCCTCCTTCCGGATAGCGGGCGCGGGCGGCGGGACCGACGAGCACGCTTCGCCCGCCCTGTCCCACCTGATCGAAAGGTACACGGAGGGTCTGACAACGGGCACGGACCGTGACAGCGGAGAGGCCTGGCCCGAGCTCACCGACTGCTCCCAGCAAATGGTGGAGGCGGCCTCGATCGCGATCGGCCTGCACGAGACCCGTCCCTGGATCTGGGACCGGCTCGACACCCGCGTCCAGGAGCGGGTCGTCGACTGGTTCTCGGGGTTCGTCGGCGGGCGGACCTGGGACAACAACTGGCGCCTGTTCCAAGTGGTGTCGGAGCAGTTCCTGGCGTCGGTCGGCGCTCCGTACAGCCGGAGCGACATCGACGGCGGCCTCGACCGGATCGAGGACTGGTACGTCGGCGACGGCTGGTACACCGACGGGGACGGCCGCAACTTCGACTACTACATCGGCTGGGCGATGCACCTGTACCCACTGCTGTGGGCCCGCATGGCCGGACCGGACGGCGACGGCGGGCGCGGCCGGGTCTACCGCGAGCGGCTCGGCCAATTCCTGGGCACGTACCCGCAGTTCTTCGGCGGCGACGGCGCCCCGGTGCACCAGGGCCGCTCCCTGACCTACCGGTTCGCGGCGACCGCCCCGGTCTGGATGGGGGCGCTGGCCGACTGCACCCCGCTGGCGCCCGGCCTGACCCGGCGCCTGGCGTCCGGCGCGGCCCGGCACTTCGTGGAGCGTGGCGTGCCGGACGAGCGGGGGCTGCTGCCGCTCGGCTGGTACGACACGTTCCTGCCGTCGACCCAGGCGTACTCGGGGCCCGCGTCGCCGTACTGGGCCAGCAAGGGCTTCCTCGGCCTGCTGCTGCCCGCCGACCATCCGGTGTGGACGGAGCGTGAACTCCCGCTGCCCGTCGAGCAGTCGGAGCAGTACACGGCGCTGCCCGCGCCGGGCTGGCTGCTGCACGGCACTCCGCACGACGGCATCGTCCGTCTGATCAACCACGGCAGCGACCACAACCCGCTCGAAGGCCCGGCCACCGACGACCCGCACTACGCCAAGCTCGCCTACTCCACGGCCACCGCCCCCGAGTCCGCGCCGCACGCCTGGGCGCGCGCCGTCGACAACCACCTGGCCCTGCTCGCACCCGACGGCACCCCGTCGCGCCGCCGCCGCATCCACCCGCTGACCTGCGAGGGACGCCGCGCCTCCTCCCGTCATGACGCTCAACTCCCGGGGACCGAAGAGGAGTTCCCGATCGAGTCGACGAGTGTGCTGCACGGGCCGTGGGAGCTGCGTGTGCACCGGGCCGAGGCGCCGGCCGGGGTCGGCGTGCGCGAGGGCGGGCACGCGGTCGCGGGCTCCACGCGTCCGCACGCCGAGCAGGGTCCGGGCTGGGCACTGACCGTCACGGAGTCGGGTCTGACGAGCGCGCTGGTGGCCCTGCACGGCTGGGACGAGGAGACCGGCATCGCGCGCGAGGTCGAGGCCAACGCCCACGGCCCGCACTCGGCGACGCCCTGCCTCCGCGCCGCACGGCACCCCGGCGGCATCGGCACGTACGTCACGCTGGTGGCGCTGACCCGCGACGTGGTGCACCCGCAGGCGCTGCGCGAGTCGATCTCGTGCGTGGTGGACGACGACGGACAGGTGTGCGTCACATTCCCGGACGGGGAGACGGTGACGGTCCCGGGCGGCCCGACGACGCGGGAGCCGGCTGTCAGGTGATCAGGTCCCCGCGCCGACGCACCACCTCCATCAGCTCACCGGCCAGCGTCTTGATGGTCGCGAGCCCGGCCCTCCCCCAAGGGCGGGGTGCGGTGTCCACCACGCATACGGTGCCGAGCGCGAGGCCCGTGCAGTCGTCGAGCAGCGGCGCCCCCAAGTAGGAGCGGATGCCGCTCTCGTCGACCACAGGGTTGCCCGCGAACCTCGGGTAGTCGCGCACGTCTTCAAGGACGAGCGCTTTGCGCCGCATGACTACATGGGGGCAGTAACCGTGATCGCGCGCCCTGTAGCGGGCCGTCCCGTCGCCGCGCCGGTCCCCGTCGGGCGTGTGGAGTCCCGCGAAGAACTGCCGGGTCCCGTCGATGAAGTTGACCATGGCGTAGGGCGCTCCGGTCACGTCGGCGAGCCGGTCCGCGAACAGGTCGAAGGCCGGTTCCGGGCGCAGCCCCACATCGAGGCGGCGCAGTCTGCGCGCACGGTCGGGGCCCTCCCGGTCGACCGGGGTCAGCAGCAGACGCCCGGTCGCGTCGTACGTCATACGTCCGCTCCGCGGCTGTCGTACGTCATGTGTGGGCTCCGAAACCGGTGGCCGCCGGGGCGGCGTGCGCCAGCAGGTGCCGGACCAGGGTGAGCAGGGTCTGGATGCCGGAGCTGGAGATGCGCGCGTCGCAGCGCACCACGGGCACCTGGGGGTCGAGGTCGATGGCGGCGCGCACCTCTTCGGGTTCGTAGCGGTAGCCGCCGTCGAACTCGTTGACCGCCACGATGAAGCCCATGCCGCGCTCCTCGAAGAAGTCGACGGCGGCGAAGCAGTCCTCCAGGCGGCGGGTGTCGGCGAGGATCACCGCGCCGAGCGCGCCCTCGGAGAGTTCGTCCCACATGAACCAGAAGCGTTCCTGGCCCGGTGTGCCGAAGAGGTACAGCACGTGTTCGGGGTCGAGGGTGATGCGTCCGAAGTCCATGGCGACGGTCGTCTCGACCTTGTTCTCGATGCCGTCGAGATTGTCGGTCGCGGCGCTGACGGTGGTGAGCAGCTCTTCGGTGCTGAGCGGAGCGATCTCGCTGACCGCGCCGACGAAAGTCGTCTTGCCGACCCCGAATCCCCCCGCGACCAGGATCTTCAGTGCGGTGGGGAAGGGGTCAGAGCTGTCGTCGTAGTCCATCGAGCACTGCCTCCAGTAGGGACCGGTCAGTGGGGTTGTCGTGGAACGTGGGGGGCTTGGTGGTGACGGCCCCGCAGTCGACGAGGTCGGAGAGAAGGACCTTGGTGACGGCCGCGGGGAGCCCCAGATGGCCGGCGATCTCCGCGACCGACGTGGGCTGCGCACACCGTTCGAGTGCTTGGCTGTGTTCCGGCCCCAGGTAGCCGAGGGGCGTCGCCCCGGTGGCCATGACCAGGGACAGCAGGTCCATCGACGTCGTGGGCCGGGTGCGCCCGTTGCTGACCGTGTAGGGGCGTACGAGCCGGCCTGCCGCGCCGTCGAGCCACGGTCCGTCCTGCGGGGCCGACACTCTCAATTCCTCATCGCCGTGGGCTGGGGCGAGGGCTGGCGGGGCGCGGTCACCAGGTAGGGGCGCACGCTCTTGACGAGCATGGCCATCTCGTAGCCGAGGACGGCGGCGTCGGCCTCCCGACCCGCGAGGACCGCGAGGCAGGTGCCGGAGCCGGCGGTCGACACGAACAGCAGGGTGGAGTCGAGTTCCACCACCACTTGCCGTACGTCGCCGCCGTCACCGAACCGCACACCGGCGCTGCGGCCGAGCGAGTAGAGACCGGACGCGAGGGCGGCCATGTGGTCGGCGCTGTCGGCGTCCAGTCCGTGCACGGACTTGACGAGTCCGTCGGAGGAGAGGAGCACGGCGCTGTTGGTGTGGGGAACGCGCTGGACGAGGCCGCTCATCAGCCAGTCGAGATCGGACACATGACCCGTCGGCACATCGCTCGCCATGGGGGATCGACTCCTTGGTGGACTGCTCGGTGTGGTGCTGGTCGGGGGGACGGTGGGGGCGGGGTGGGGCCCGCCCGGTGTCACCGCGTGGTGCGGGGCGGCCCGGGCGAAGGTCATCCGGCACGACCGCCCTCGTCGTCCCCGGCCCCCGGCGTCTCGCCCGGCATCTCACGCGGTCCGGCCGCCTCGGCGAGCGTGATGCCGCGCTGGAAGGCGGCCATGAGCCCGGGGTCGTGGCCGACCGGCGGCTCGTCGTCCTGGCGTGGTGCGGGACCGCCGCGCAGTTGTGGCGCGAGGTGTTCCTGGGCTCTGCGGCGCGGGAGGCCGGGGCGCTCCATGGTGTCGCGCACCGCGCCGTTGACCGGGATGGGCGGGGTCGCCGTGTGCTCGGGCGTGCTCTCCCGGTCCTCGGGGCGGATGCCGGGCAGGGCGTCGGCGGGAGTGGCTCTCGGGTCGCCGCCGTGGCGCTGGGGAAGGGGCGCGGGGCCGGGCGGTGGTGCTGGTGCGATACGTGGCTGCCGCGGCATCGCGGCGACGCCCCCGTGGGGTGCCACCGGGGCGGGCCGCGCCATCGGCGGTGCTTCCGGTCCCGCGTCGCGGGGGTGCCCGAGGGCGCTGGGCCCGTGCGCCGCGGCGGCGCCGGGCGTGAGCACGCTGTCGGCGGTCGCCGCGGCCGCGGCCCGGCGCACCCGGGAGGCCGGCTCCTCCTGGTCCATGCCGAGCAGGCCTTGCGGCAGGACGAGTACGGCCTGGATTCCCCCGTAGATGTTGGTCTGCAGCCGTACGGTGATGCCGTGTCGCCGGGCGAGCTGCGACACCACGAACAGGCCGATGCGCCCGTCCCGCAGCAGGCTGTCCACGTTGACCTGGTCGGGGTCGGCGAGCAGCGCGTTCATCTTGTGCTGTTCGGTGAGCGGCATGCCGAGGCCCCGGTCCTCGACCTCGACGGCGAGGCCGGAGGTCACCAGGTTGGCGCGGAGCAGCACCTGAGTGTGCGGGGCGGAGAACACGGTGGCGTTCTCGACGAGTTCGGCGAGCAGGTGGATGCAGTCGGCGACCGCGTGCCCGCGCAGTGTGCCGTCGATCGGCGGCACGAGCTTGACCCGCGAGTACTGCTCGACCTCGGCGATCGCGGAGCGCATCACCTCGGTCATGGAGACGGGGTGGCTCCACTGGCGCCGGGAGACGGCGCCGCCGAGCACCGCGAGGTTCTCGGCGTGCCGCCGGATGCGGGTGGCGAGGTGGTCGACGTGGAAGAGGCCCTTGAGCAGATCGGGGTCCTCGACGTCGTTCTCCAGGTCGTCGAGGATGGAGATCTCGCGGTGCACCAGGGACTGCAGGCGGCGGGCGAGGTTCACGAAGACCTCGACCTTCTGCTGGCTGCCCGCCTGGCTGGAGAGCTGGGTGGCCTGGACGACCGCGGTGACGGCGACGTCCTGGGCGCGCGAGAGGTCGGCGGCGAGCTGGTCGAGGTCGTCGGCGCCGGGTGCGGGCGCCTTGGGGGCGCGGCGCGGTGGCGGGGCCTCGCCCTTGCGCAACTGCTCGACGAGCCCGCGCAGTTCGGCCTGGCCGCGGGCGCTGGTGCGGCGCAGCGCGATGACGCGGTCGCGCACAGTGGCGGCGGCCCGGTCGGCGGCGATCGCGGCTATGACGATGCCCGCGACCGTGACGAGGCAGGCGCCGGCGAGCACGCTCCACAGGGCGGGGCCGGGGCGCGCCCCGGTGGACCGTACGGCGAACAGGACGGCCGCGCACGCGCTGAGCGCCACCGCGAGCGGCGGCAGCACGGCCAGCCGCAGCAGCTGGGGCCGTATGTGGGTCTCGGCCGGACGTGGCGCGGCCCGCCCCGTCGGCCTGCCGTGCCGACCGCCTTCGCGACGCTCTGCGCGGGCGGCCGACTGGCGAAGCTGAGACATACGGCGTCCTCGTCCACGGTTCTCTGGGGGCAGGGGGCAGGCCGGGCGACGGCAGAAAAGATCAACCGGGCGTCGCTCGGCGAGCACTCACGGTAGTCGGCAACGCTTCATGTGCGGTGGGCAGTTGCCAAACTCCGGTGGCTGACGTCCCGCTCTGGTATGAGTCCTCGCACAGCCGACCGATTACGCCGAGTGGCCCCGTTGCCGGGGTGTGCGGCCCGCGGCCCGGACGAGGTGGGGCCGCGACTGTCGATCCTGGAGGAGCGGGAACCGACGACTCCGGGCGAGTGCGGGGCAGCACTCGCCCGGAGGTGGGCCTTCGTCCGGGGGCCGTCGCCCCTTGGGCTCAGAGGCCGATGTCGCGGCTGCGGTAGTCGTCGAGGGATTCGCGGCGCACCAGCAGGCGGGCGCGCTCGTCGGCGACGGCGATGACGGGCGGGCGGCCGACCAGGTTGTAGCCGGAGGCCATGGAGAGGTGGTACGCGCCGGCCACCGGGACGGCGAGCAGGTCGCCGGGGTGGATGTCGCCCGGCAGTTCGACGTCCGCGGCCAGCACGTCGCCCGCCTCGCAGTGCCGCCCGACCACGGTCGTCGTGGCGGCCGCGGCGCCCGAGTGGCGGCCGATCAGGCGCGGCGCGTACCGCACCCCGTACAGAGCGGGCCGCGGGTTGTCGCTCATGCCGCCGTCGACGGCGACGAACACCTTCTCGCCGGTGTGCTTGACCGCGAGCACGCGGTAGAGGGCGACGCCCGCGGGACCGGCGACCGCCCGGCCGGGTTCGATCAGCAGCCGGGGCACGGCCAGTGCGGCGCCCGCGCAGCTCTCGGCGAGTTCGGCGCGCATCCGGCGGGCCAGCCCGGCGATGTCCAGGGAGTCCTCGCCGGGCCGGTAGGCGATGCCGTGGCCGCCGCCCATGTCGAGTTCCGGCAGGACGACGCCGTGGCTGTCGCGGATCCGGGCCATGAGTCCGACCATCCGGCGCACCGCGGTGAGGTAGGGCTTGACGGTGGTGATCTGGGAGCCCAAGTGGCAGTGCAGGCCGGTGAGTTCGAGCTGTGGCTGGTCGAGGACGCGGGCGATCGCGTGGTGCGCGTAGCCGTCGGTCAGGGACAGGCCGAACTTCTGGTCGTCGGTGCCGGTGCGGATCTTCTCGTGGCCGCCCGCGGTGATGCCGGGCACGATGCGCACCATCACCTTCTGGTGCCCGTCCGGTCCGACGGCGGCGGCGAGCCGGGCGATCTCGGACGGGCTGTCGATGACGACGCGGCCGACGCCGAGGCGCAGGGCGGTCTCCATGTCGTGCGGTGACTTGGCGTTGCCGTGCAGCACGATCTTCTCGGCGGGGAAGCCCGCGGTGACGGCCAGTTCGAGCTCGCCGGCCGAGCACACGTCGAGCCCGAGCCCTTCCTCGTCGACCCAGTGGACCATGGCCCGCGACAGGAACGCCTTGGCCGCGTAGAGGACGTGCGCGTCCGGGAACGCGGCGCGGTAGGTGCGGCAGCGCTCGCGCACCTCCGCCTCGTCGAGCACATAGGCGGGTGTCCCGAACCGTTCGGCGACCGCGGCGAGCGGGACCCCGCCGACGGCGAGGTCACCGTGCGGCCCGCGGTCGGTGGAGGCCGGCCACACCGACAGGTCGTCGACAGCGGGGGCCGTGGCGGGAGTGTGCGGGTGCGTGATGGTCATGATGTGCGAACTCCCTCGTCCAGCCGTGCCACGCCGGTCACCTGCTGCTGCCACCGGCCTCCGGCCTTCCTGCCGCCGCGGCGGGCGAGCGGGACGGCGGTCGCGGGGGCGGAGAACGTGGGATCGACGGTGACGGCGGTGACGCCGAGGAGTCCGGCCAGGGCGCGCAGCGCGGGTTCGCCGAGCCTGATCCACCTCTGGTCCTCGCCCAGCGTCGCGGTCAGGCGCTCGCGGCTGGTGAATCCGACGGCGGTACGTTCGCCGAGCGGGGTACGGAACATGCGGGCGGCGCACCCCGCGGGGCCCGGCCGGACGGGAACGTGGAGCGGTCCGGCCGGGTTCCGTTCGGAAGGCTCCGGGTCTTCGGCGCACTGCGGGTCGTTCATGGGACTCCCCCTGGAGAATCCTCGATGCGGGCAGGAACGCCCCGGCCTTCACCGAAGGGAAGGCCGGGGCGTGCTGCTGACGCTATGCCCGCGGTACAGGGGGTTCCGACGCCTCATGACGCGACGCTTACGGCAAGGGGCCCGCCTCTGACGGGATGCTGACGGAGGTGGTCCGGCAGCGCCCCGGCGCGCACCCGTCCCGGGTCAGCGATCGCCCGCCAGGTCGAGCTCCGTCGGGGCCGGGCCGCCCTCCGTCAGGGTCGGCGCGACGCGGCGCCAGGAGCGGGCGACGGGGCCGGTCACCCCGCGCCACCAGGCCTCGGCCGGGAGCTCCCCGGACGGCTCGAACGGCTCGCCCGGACGCGGTGTGGCGAGTGCCTGTCCGGCGTCCCGCGCCACGTCCATGGACCATTCGCCGGGCTCGGCCCACGCGTGGGGCGCCAGATTGAACGTGCCCCAGTGGATCGGCATCAGCACGCCGTGCGGCCGCGCGCCCTGCAGATCGAGGTGGGCGCGCAGGCCTTCCTCGGGCGTCATGTGGATGTCCGGCCAGAAGTCGGAGTAGGCACCGACCTGGATCATGGTCACGTCGAACGGCCCGTGCTCCGCGCCGATCTCCCGGAAGCCCTGGAAGTAACCGGTGTCACCGCTGTGGTAGATCCGGTGCTCAGGACCCGCGACGACCCAGGACGCCCACAGGGTGTGCTGGGGGTTGCGCAGGCCGCGGCCGCAGAAGTGACGGGCGGGCGAGGCCGTCAGCGTCACCCCGCCGACCTCGGTCGACTCGTGCCAGTCCAGCTCGCGCAGCCGGTCGGCCGGGACGCCCCAGTGCTCCAGGTGCGCGCCGACGCCGAGCGGCACCGCGAAGACGGTGTCCGTCCCGGTGAGCGCCTTGATGGTGGGCATGTCCAGGTGGTCGTAGTGGTCGTGCGAGATGACGACCACGTCCACCGGGCCGAGCGCCGCGAGGGGCAGCGGCGCGGGGTGCAGCCGCTTGGGGCCCGCGAAGGCGAACGGGGAGCAGCGCTCGCCCCACACCGGGTCGAAGAGCACCCGCACCCCGTCGATCTCCGCGAGCACGCTGGAGTGCCCCATCCAGGTGATGCGCAGCCCGCTCGCGGCCGGCTTCGCCAGATCGGCGAAGGTCGTGGCGTGCACCGGCACCGTGCCGGCCGGAGCGCGCAGAGCCCGCTCCTCCTTACGGAAGTAGACCTTCGCGAAGTCGAGCACGGAGCCGTCGGGCCGGGTGCGCGCCCCCTCCGGGTTCTGGAACTGCCCGTCGGCGAAGTTCGGCGACTTGCGGATCCGCTCCAGGCGCGCGCCGGTGGCCTCGGCGCCGAACGCGGCAGGCTGCAGCGACCGCAGCCTGGGACTCAGGGAACGTGGCACAGCGCCTCCCGTTGATCGATCAGGGTCCTCCATTATGTGCCGCCCCTGTGACAGCGCGCCCCGCCGCCCCCTGCACCACCGCGTCGCGACTGATCCGGCATTCGGTGCCAACGGCATTGACAGGGCTCGAACCCCCTTCCGATACTGACTGACGATTCAGTACGCCCACGCCGAGGAGATGACCGGGAACCCATGACCGCCGCCACGCCCGCCGGGCAGCCCACGACGCCGCTGATCCAGCTGACCTGGACCGACCACGTCACGGGCCGCGCCGGCTACCTGGTGGTGGACCGCCTGGTGCGCGGCGTCTCCAGCGGCGGCCTGCGGATGCGCCGCGGCTGCACGCTCGACGAGGTCGCGGGACTCGCGCGCGGCATGACGATGAAGGAAGCCCTGCACTACAACCCGCAGGGGCGGTACATCCCGCTCGGCGGCGCCAAGGGCGGCATCGACTGCGACCCGCGCTCCCCGGAGGCGTACGGCGTACTGGTGCGCTACCTGCGGGCCATGCGGCCCTACATCGAGTCCTTCTGGACCACGGGCGAGGACCTGGGCCTGACCCAGGACCTCGTCGACGAGGCGGCCGCCGAGGCCGGCCTCGTCTCCTCGATCCAGGCCGTGTATCCGTTGCTCGACGACGAGCGGGCCGCCCGGCAACGCCTCGCGGACGCGTTCGCGGTCGATGTCGACGGGATCGGCCTGGACGAACTCGTGGGCGGCTGCGGTGTCGCCGAGTCGGTGCTCGTGGCGCTCGACCGCGCCGGACTCCCGCACGCGGGTACCCGGGTCGCGCTCCAGGGTCTGGGCACGATGGGCGGCGCCACGGCGCGCTTCCTCTCCCGGGCGGGGCTGAAGGTGGTCGCGGTCGCCGACCTCAAGGGCACGGTGGCGAACCCCGAGGGACTCGACGTGGAGGCCCTGCTCGCCGCGCGCGACGCGTACGGCACGGTGCACCGCCCGGCGCTGCGCCCCGAGGACCGCGACCTGCCGGGTGACGCCTGGCTCTCGGCCGACGCCGAGGTGCTCGTACCGGCCGCGGTGTCGTACGCGATCGACGCCGCCGGCCAGGAGCGGATCACGGCCCGCTGGATCGTGGAGGCCGCCAACATGCCGGTCCTCCCCGACGCGGAGGAACTGCTCACCCGGCGCGGCATCACCGTGCTGCCGGACGTCGTCGTCAACTCCGGGACGAACGCCTGGTGGTGGTGGACCCTGTTCGGTGACATCGGCGCGGACGCGGACGAGGCGTTCGCGTACACACGGCGTTCCATGCGCGCCCTGATCGACCAGGTACTGACCCGCGCGGAGGCCGACGGGACGACCCCGCGGGCCGCCGCGCACGCCATCGTCGCCGACCGGCTGCCCGTCATCGCGGAGCGCTTCGGCTGGTACGGGTGACCGCGCCCGGCCCACCGCCGGTCCGCGGGTGAAGAACTAGGGTGGCCGCGTGGCCAGAGTCCGGTTGAGCGTGCCCGAGCGGCGCGAAGAGCTGTTGCGTGCCGCCATCGAGCAGATCGAGGCGCGCGGGGTGGCGGCCGTGCGCATCGCCGACGTGGCGTCGGCGCTCGGCGTGAGCAACGCGCTGGTGCTGTACCACTTCTCGACGAAGGAGAAGCTCGTCTCGGCCGCCTTCACGTACGCGGCGGAGGACGATCTCGCGCGGCTGTCCAAGCTGCTGGCCCGTCGCACCACGGCTCTCAAGCGGCTCCGGGCGGCGGTGCGCTGGTACGCGCCGACGGGTCGGGCCAAGGGCTGGCGGCTGTGGATCGAGGGCTGGGCGGCGTCCTTGCGCGAACCGGCGCTGCGCGAGGTCACCCGCGACCTCGACAAGCGCTGGAAGGCCGCGCTCACCGAGGTCGTCGCGGAGGGCGTCGCGGCGGGCGAGTTCACCTGCCCCGACCCGACGGCGACGGCGCTGCGCCTGACGGCCCTGCTCGACGGGCTCGCCGTGCAGATGACGGCGTACGAGGGGGCGGTCTCCCGGGCCCGCACGCAAGAGTGGGTGGACGAAGCGCTCGCCCGTGAACTGGGCCTGGACCGGGCGGAGTTGACGCGCCAGCCGGTCCAGGGTCTGCCGTAGACGACAGCGCGGCACAGCGCATGCCGGCGCAGTGGCTGTCAGTTCAGCTCGTACACCGCCGTCACGCTCACCTCGTCCTCGATCTCGCCGGGCGCCACCGGGACCTTCGCCGCCGACTGTTCGAAGGCCGCGGGGGGTACCTCCACCGGCCGGGGGCGGCCGCTCGCGCCCTCCGTCAGCGAGACGAGCCGGCCGAGCCGGTGCCCGCTCAACTCGGCGTACTGCACGGCCTTTTCGTGGGCGTCGGTGTGCGCGGCGGCCCGGGCGGCGGCGCGCAGCCGGCTCGGGTCGGCGACGTCGAAGACGACCGCGTCGACCCGGACGGCGTCGCCGGTCGCGTCCGTGATCGCCTGGATGACCTCGCCGGTCCGCCGTACGTCGCGGACCTTGACGGAGAACGACTGCACGGCCCGGTAACCGATGACCCGCGTCGTCGCGCCCGGCTCGGGACCGGTCTCGTACACGGCCGAGACGGCGAGGTGGTCCGTGCGGATGTCCCGGTCGGCGACGCCCGCCTCGCGCGCCGCGGCGGGCAGCGCGTCCGCGGCGCGGCTCTGGGCGGCCAGGGCGTCCTTGGCCGTGGGCCCGGTGGCCTCGACGCCCGCCGTCACGGTCGCCATGTCCGGGGCCGTACTGGCCCGGCCCTCACCGGTCACCGTCAGGGTCGCGGGTTTCGGCGCCGCGACGGCGGCGGCGGCCGGTGCCTCCGGCGCGGCGGCGGCGGGCACCGCCGGCAGCATGACGGCGAGCAGGGCTCCGGCGAGGGCGGCACGGTGCCGGGTGCGTAGAGGCAGTGCAGACATGGGATCGGGGTCCTTCCCGGTCGGGCCCGCCGGCGCGGCGGGCAGCCGACATCCCAGCACCCGCACCCGCCCGGCCCCGTCACGCCACTCCGCCCGGTCACCCCGTCGGGGATCAGAACGACAATCAGACGGGTTCATCGGGGAGCGGAGGGATCAGGACGCGGACTCCAGATGCATCTTGATCGTGTGCGGGTCCACGAAGCCCTTGGCCACCACGCGGTCGCCGGAGGACTCCCCGCGCAGCCGCCGCCCGATCCACGGCACCAGGAACTCGCGCGCCCAGTGGATGTCGTCGCGCCGCACCTCGAACGTGCCGCGCGGCGGGAGCAGCGGCCAGGCCTGCTCCGGGTCGGCGGGCACGTCGACACCGAGCGCCTGCCCCGCGCGCAGGGCGACCCGGGTGTGTCCCTCGGCGGACAGGTGGAGGCGGTCCTCGTCCCAGGCCCGGCGGTCCTGGATGGACCTGAGGGACCACAGGTCGAGCACCGGGCAGCCGTAGCGGTCGGCGATCGCGCGGATGTGCATGTTGTACGTGGCGATCTTGCCGCGCATGTGCTTGAGGACGGCCACGTCGCGGGTGTCGAAGCCGGTGGCGACCATGACGGTCCCGGCGGCCCCGGCGAGGCGTGCCACGGCCTTCTCGAAGCGCTCGGCCACGTCGTCCGGGTCGGTGCCGGGCCGGATGATGTCGTTGCCGCCCGCGACCAGCGTCACCAGGTCGGGGGCGAGCTCGACGGCCCGCGGGACCTGGTCCTCGACGATCTGGTCGATGAGCTTGCCGCGCACGGCGAGGTTCGCGTACTGGAAGGTGTCCTCGGCCACGCGGTCGTCCAGGAGGACGGCGAGCCGGTCGGCCCACCCCACGAAGCTGCCGTCCGGCCCGGGGTCCCCGACGCCTTCGGTGAAGCTGTCCCCCACCGCCGCGTAGGACCGAATCGTGCCGCCGCTGAATGATCTCGATTCGTTTGCCACGACCACACATCTTTCACCCTCGGGTGTGGCCTACGCGACCGTAACCAGGGGTTGACGAGCGGTGAGAAAACGCACTCGGCTCCCGGGGAATAACCCGGGAGCCGATCGGATCGCGCTCGAATCAGATCGAGACGCCGTGCTCGCGCAGGTACGCCAGCGGGTCGACGTCCGAGCCGTAGCTCGGGGACGTACGGATCTCGAAGTGCAGGTGCGGGCCGGTCACGTTGCCGGTGGCGCCGGAGAGGCCGATCTGCTGGCCCGCGGTCACGGTCTGCCCCGCGGAGACGCCGAGCGAGGACATGTGGGCGTACTGGGAGTAGCGGCCGTCGGCGTGCTGGATGACGACCTCGTTGCCGTAGGCGCCGTCCCAGCCGGCCGAGACGACGGTGCCGGCGCCGACCGCCTTGATGGCGGTGCCGGTGGGCACGACAAAGTCGGTGCCGGTGTGGTAGCCGCTGGACCACATGGAACCGGACGAGTGGTACGGCGTGCCGATGGAGCCGTCGACGGGCTTCACGAAGTCCGCGGTGCTGCTCGCCCGGGAGGCCGAGGCGGTGCTCGCGGCCGCGCCGTTCAGGGTGAGCTTCATGCCCGGCTTGATGACGCCCGCGTCGGAGCCGACGACGTCCTTGTTGGCGTCGTACAGCTTCTGCCAGCCGCCGTCGACGTTCTGCGCGTCGGCGATCTTCGAGAGCGTGTCACCGGACTTGACGGTGTACGTCTTCGCGTCGGTCGAGGCGGAGTCGGTCGCCGCGTGGGCGCCGGTGGCACCGATGAGCGGCAGGGCGAGCGCGGCGCCACCGGCCGACGCGACGGCGGCGGCGCGGGTGACGCGCTGGGACTTGGGGCGGCGGTGCTTTCCCTTGGCGGGCATGACGAGTTTCCTCTCCGTCGCCTACGAGGTGAGCTGTCGGGTTCGGGCTGGAGCTGCCCGGCCGGGCCCTTTCACGGACACGACTTCACCCCTAGCCGCATGGGGAATTCCCTCGGCGGCGCACTGCCTGTGGGTCCCCCGTTCCTGCCGTCACGGGTCGTTGTTCGGAATTCCGGGCGGTGGCAGGACTAGGCGTTCCGTCCGGAGTGAGTGGCGACCGTAAGGCAGCGCGAAAGGCGGTGACAAGCGCCGAAATCACCTCTGGGTCCGCTTTCTTGATCGTCTGGGCGTTTTCTGTGTCACCCTGCGTCGACTCAGGGGCTTTGCCGGCGCCTTACTTTCAGGAATTCAGAGGAAGAGAATTTCCGGCGGCCACCACGGACCGTTACGGCTATGAGCCTGCTCACGCGCCTGTACCCAATGTCCCTTTATTTACGGACGGTTGATGTGAAGTATGAGCAAAACGGACAGATGGTTTACTCGGGAACCCGTGTCGTATCGTCAGGAGCGCGTCCGCCGGCGAGCGACGCCGGAGCCCGACCGGGAGGAGCCCCCGTGACACAGCACGCCCCGTCCACCGAGCCCGAGCTGTCCGGAGTGCGCAACTTCCGCGATGTGGGCGGTCTCCCGACCGTGGACGGCCGGCGCGTGCGTCCGGGCGTGCTCTACCGCAGCGGCCATCTCGCCCACGCCACCGCCGAGGACGCGGCGTTCCTCGCCGGGCTCGGCCTGCACACCGTCTTCGACTTCCGCAACGCCGCGGACCAGCGCCTCGAGGGCGCCGACGTCGAACTGCCGGGCGTGCGCAATGTGAACCTGCCGCTGACCGACCCCGCCGACGGCGCCGAGTTCTGGCAGATGGTCCGCGACGGGGACATAGACCAGCTGCGCACCCTCCTGTCCGAAGGCCGCGCGGCGAACCGCATGATCACGTCGTACCGCTCGATCATCTCCCTGCGCACCGCCGAGCACAGCCGCGTGCTGCACGCGCTCGCCGAGGACAGCGTGCCCGCCCTGATGCACTGCGCGGCGGGCAAGGACCGCGCGGGCCTGTCGATCGCGGTGACGCTGCTCGCCGTCGGCGTGGAGCGCGACGCCATCGAGACGGACTACCTGGAGTCGAACGCGAAGCACCGCCGCTACAAGGTGCGCCGCAGCAGCGCGGCGAGCGACGCCTACTCCCCCGAGGTCATGGAGTTGCTCAGCCCGCTCTTCGACGCCCGCGCCGCCTACCTGCACGCGGCCTTCGAGACCATCGAGCAGACCTGGGGCGGCGCGGACCGCTACTTCGAAGAGGGTCTGGGGCTCACCGCGGCCGACCGCGACCGGCTGCGCGAGCGCCTCCTCGTCTGAGCCGCGCTACTGGCCCCCGCCCAGCGTGAACAGCAGGTAGACGAAGGCGGCGAAGGCATGTCCCGCGAAGACGTACACGAGGACCCGCACCCAGATACCGCGCGGCAGCTTGTCCTCGATGTCCCGCCGGGCGGGCTGTTCCCCGGCGCCGTGCTCGGTCGCGTCACTCACGTCAGCCATGTCGGGCCTCCCGGATCGGACCGGCCGCGGGGCCGAGGCACAGCGCGGCGGTCGGGCTCTGCAGCAGGGTGTGTACGAACAGGAGCTCGGCCCCGCCCCGGTCCGCGGCGGCGATCCGGTGCGGGGTGAGCGAGTCGAAGTGCGCGCTGTCCCCGGGGTCGAGCCGGTAGGACGTGTCCCCGAGGCGCAGTCGCAGCCGCCCTTCGAGGGCGTAGAGCCACTCCTCGCCGGGGTGCACGCGCACGATGTCGCCCTGCGATCCGTACGGCACGTGGACCCGCAGGGCCTGCATGCCGCGGCCGGGAGAACCCGCCTGGAAGTACGTCCAGCCGCCGGCCTCGGTCGCCTCCATGGCGTCGGCCCGGACCACGGCGTCGCGGTCGGCGGGGGTCTCGCCGAGCAGTTCGGAGACCGTCGTACCGTAGATACGGGCAAGGGCGAGCAGCATCGGCAGCGACGGCTGCCGCTGCCCGGTCTCCAGACGCGACAGATGCGCCGGTGACAGGCCCGCGGAGCGGGCGGCGACCTCCAGGGTGAGGGCGGCGCGGCGGCGCAGGGCACGCAGCTGGGGCGCGACGGCGGGCAGCTCCGGGGGTTCCGGTGCCTCCTCCGGGAGGGCAGGACTCATACGGTCGATTCAGCCAGAGCCCTGCCCGAGGGGCAAATTTATTGCCCCGGAGGCAAATCCGACGAGCTGCGGTCAGCGGTTGGCGACCGCCTGCTTGATCAGGGTCTTGCCGAAGTCCCACATCAGCCCGCCACCGCTGTGCGCGTCGTCCATCACGGCGGTGAACGCCTCCACGAACCGCTCGACGTCGGCCTCGTCCACCACCAGCGGCGGGATCAGCTTGATGACTTCGAGGTGGTCGCCGGAGACCTGCGTGAGGATCCGGTGCTTCTGCAGCAGCGGCACGACCACCATCTGCGCGAACAGGCCCTTGCGCGCGGCCTGCAGCATGGCCCAACGGCTGCGCAGTTTCAGGGACTTGGGCCTGCCGAACTCGATGCCGATCATCAGGCCGCGGCCGCGGACGTCGCTGAGCAGCTCGTAGCGGTCGATGAGGGCGGTGAGCCGCGCCGTCAGCAGCTCGCCCATGGCGCGGGCGTTCGCGACGGTCTCCTCGCCCTCCATGACGGACAGGACGGCGAGCCCGGCGGCCATGGCCTGCGCGTTCGCCCCGAAGCTCGCCGAGTGGACGAGGACCCGGTCCATGGACGAGTAGACCTTCTTGAAGATCCAGTCCTTGCCGAGCGTCGCGCCGACCGGCACGTACCCGCCGGACAGCGCCTTGGCCACGCAGACGAGGTCCGGCTCGACACCGTCCTCGTGCTGGTACGCGTAGAAGTCGCCGGTGCGGCCGAGGCCGGTCTGCACCTCGTCCGCGATGAGCAGCGCCTTGTGCTGGTGCAGGAGGTCCTGCGCGGCCCGCAGATAACCGGGCGGCGACTCGTGCACGCCCTTGCCCTGGATCGGTTCGACGATGAGCGCCGCGACGTCGCCCTTCTTCAACTCCCTTGCCAGCGCGTCGAGATCGCCGAGCGGCACGGCCGTGTCGGGCAGCAGCGGCGCGAAGCCGTCCCGGAAGCCGTCCTCGCCGTTGACCGACAGCGAGCCGGTGGTCAGCCCGTGGAAGGCGTGCGAGCAGAAGAGGACGCGGGGCTTCCCGGTCGCGTAGCGGGCGAACTTCAGCGCGGTCTCCACCGCCTCCGTCCCGCTGTTGCCGAAGAACACCCGGTCCAGGTGCGGGCTGTGCGTCAGCAGCTTCTCGGCGAGCAGGCCCGGCAGCGGCTGGCAGTCGAACCGGGTCAGGTCGGCGAGCGAGGCGTCCAGTACGTCGTGCAGCGCCTTGCGTACGACGGGGTGGTGGCGGCCCAGGCCCATGACGCCGAAGCCGGCGAGCATGTCGAGGTAGTCGTTGCCGTCCGCGTCCCAGAAGTGCGCACCCTCGGCCCGCTCGTACACCTTGTCGAAACCGATGGTGTGGAGCATCTTCGGCAGCTGGTGGTTGAGGTACTTGGCGTGCAGCTCGTACCGTTCGGCGCCGCGCTCGGCCAGCAGCGTACCGAGGTCGAACTCCTTGGTCATACGTTGTTCTCCTTGCCGGCCTGCTCGGATGTGCTGGCTTTCTTGCTGGCTTTCAGTTTCAGGCTCGTGCTGATCCGTCCCGCGATCTCCACCGGGGTGAGGCCGATGTCGGCGAGCACCTCGGCCCGCTTGGCGTGCCCCAGGAACTGCTCGGGGATGCCGAACCGCCGTACGGGCACGTCGACTTCGGCCTCGCCGAGTGCCAGCGCGACGGCCGAACCGACGCCCGCCGCCCGGCTGTTGTCCTCGACGACGGCGACGAGTTCGTGCTCCGCCGCCAGGGGCACGAGGTCCGGGTCGACCGGTTTCACCCAACGCGGGTCCACCACCGTGCAGTTGACTCCCCGCGCCTCCAGCAGCTCGGCGGCCCGCAGGCAGACGGGCGCCATGACGCCGACGGACACGAGCAGCACGCGTGCCGCGTCCGACCGGTGCAGTACGTCGATGCCGCCGACCCGGTCGACCGCCGGGACCGGCGCCCCCACGGACTCCTTGGGGAAGCGCAGCATGGTCGGCGCGTCGTCCACGGCCACGGCTTCGCGCAGCTGCGCGCGGAGTTGGCCGGCGTCGCGCGGCGCGGCGATCCGCAGGCCCGGCACGACCTGGAGGATCGACATGTCCCACATGCCGTTGTGCGAGGCCCCGTCGACGCCGGTCACGCCGGCCCGGTCGAGCACGAACGTCACGCCGCACTTGTGCAGCGCGACGTCCATCAGGAGCTGGTCGAAGGCGCGGTTGAGGAACGTCGCGTAGACGGCGACGACCGGATGCAGACCGCCTGTGGCCAGCCCGGCGGCGGACACGGCGGCGTGCTGTTCGGCGATCCCGACGTCCCAGACGCGGCCCGGGAACTCCTGGGCGAACTTCGTCAGACCCACCGGATGCAGCATCGCCGCGGTGATCGCGACGACGTCCTCGCGTTCCCGGCCGATCGCCGCGATCTCGTCCCCGAACACGGAGGTCCAGGACGGCCCGTTGGACGGAGCGAGCGGTTCGCACGTCAGCGGGTCCATCACGCCCACGGTGTGGAAGCGGTCGGCCTCGTCCGCGAGCGCGGGCTCGTAGCCGCGCCCCTTCTCGGTCAGGCAGTGCACAAGTACCGGGCCGTGGAATCGTTTTGCCCGGCGCAGCGCGGACTCCACCGCGCCCACGTCGTGGCCGTCGATCGGACCTACGTACTTCAGACCGAGGTCCTCGAACATGCCCTGCGGCGCGAACGCGTCCTTGAAGCCCTTCTTCGCGCCGTGCAGCGACTCGTACACCGTGTGCCCGACCACAGGCGTGCGCAGCAGTACGTCCTTGCCCCAGGCCAGCACCTTCTCGTAGCTGTCCGTCGTGCGCAGGGTGGCCAGATGGTTCGCGAGACCCCCGATGGTCGGCGCGTACGAGCGCTCGTTGTCGTTGACGACGATGATCAGCGGCCGGTCCTTGGCGGCCGCGATGTTGTTCAGCGCCTCCCAGGCCATCCCGCCGGTGAGCGCCCCGTCGCCGATGACGGCGACCACGTGCCCGCGCTCCCCCTGCACCTGGCGCGCCTTGGCGAGCCCGTCGGCCCAGCCGAGGGCCGTGGAGGCGTGGCTGTTCTCCACGATGTCGTGCTCGGACTCCTCGCGTGACGGATAGCCGGAGAGCCCGCCCTTGCCGCGCAGTTTCGAGAAGTCCTGACGCCCTGTCAGAAGCTTGTGTACGTAGCTCTGGTGGCCGGTGTCCCAGACGATCCGGTCGACGGGCGACTCGAAGACCCGGTGCAGCGCCATGGAGAGTTCCACCACGCCCAGATTGGGCCCGAGGTGACCGCCGGTCCTGGCGACCGCGTGGATCAGGAACTCCCTGATCTCCACGCCCAGTTCGTCGAGCTCCTCCTCGCTCAGCGCCTTCAGGTCACGCGGCCCCCGGATGGTCTCCAGAATCGTCACGCTCGAGCCCCCTTCCCGTTCGAGTACCTGCGAACTCAGCTCACGGTGACGTCGGGCGCACCCGACGCGACGCCGTCCTTCTCCCACTGCTCGGCGATCTTCATCGCCTCGTCGATCAGCGTCTCCACGATCTTCGACTCGGGCACGGTCTTGATGACCTCGCCCCGGACGAAGATCTGCCCCTTGCCGTTGCCGGAGGCGACGCCGAGGTCGGCCTCGCGCGCCTCGCCCGGACCGTTCACGACGCAGCCCATGACGGCCACGCGCAGCGGCACTTCCATGCCGTCGAGCCCGGCGCTCACCTCGTCGGCGAGCTTGTACACGTCGACCTGGGCGCGCCCGCACGAGGGACAGGACACGATCTCCAGGCGCCGCTGCCGCAGGCCGAGCGACTCCAGGATCTGGATGCCGACCTTCACCTCCTCGGCGGGCGGCGCGGACAGCGAGACGCGGATGGTGTCGCCGATGCCCTCGCCGAGCAACGCCCCGAAGGCGACAGCGGACTTGATGGTGCCCTGGAAGGCCGGGCCGGCCTCCGTCACCCCGAGGTGCAGCGGATAGTCGGACGCCGCGGCGAGCTGCCGGTAGGCGTTGACCATCACCACGGGGTCGTTGTGCTTGACGGAGATCTTGATGTCGCGGAACCCGTGCTCCTCGAAGAGCGACGCCTCCCACAGCGCCGATTCGACGAGCGCTTCCGGCGTCGCCTTGCCGTACTTCTGCAGCAGCCGCCGGTCGAGCGAGCCCGCGTTGACCCCGATCCGGATCGGCGTGCCCGCGTCGGAGGCGGCCCGCGCGATCTGCTTCACCTGGTCGTCGAACTTCTTGATGTTGCCCGGGTTCACGCGAACTGCCGCGCACCCGGCGTCAATTGCGGCGAACACGTACTTCGGCTGGAAGTGGATGTCCGCGATGACGGGGATCTGCGACTTCCTCGCGATCGTCGCGAGCGCGTCCGCGTCGTCCTGGGTGGGGCACGCGACGCGCACGATCTGGCAGCCGGAGGCGGTCAGTTCGGCGATCTGCTGCAGCGTGGCCCCGATGTCCGAGGTCCGCGTCGTCGTCATCGACTGCACGGACACCGGCGCGCCGCCTCCCACGGCCACCGGTCCGACCTGGATCTGACGGCTGACGCGCCGTTCAGCGATGGGTCGGACCGGTACCTCGGGGAGGCCCAGTGAGACTGGCTCTCCGGAACTCATGGCATCGTCACCCACGGTTCCCGGCGACGGTCTCCGTCATCGCGCGCAGGGACTCCTTGAGGGAGCCCATGGTGGCGAGGACGGCGGTCGGCTCGTAGCCGCAGTGCGCCATGCAGTTGGCGCAGCGCGGGTCCTTTCCGCGGCCGTACGCCTCCCAGTCGGTCTTCTCGATGAGCTCGCGGTAGGTCGGCACGTACCCGTCGCTCATCAGGTAGCAGGGCTTCTGCCAGCCGAAGAGCGAGTAGTTCGGGATGGCCCACGCGGTGCACGGGAAGTCGACCTTGCCCTCGAGGAAGTCGAGGAACAGCGGCGAGTGGTTGAGCCGCCAGCGCCGCCGGTTGCCGCCCGAGAACGCCTTCTTGAAGAGTTCGCGGGTCTGCGTGACGCCGAGGAAGTGCTCCTGGTCGGGGGCCTTCTCGTAGGCGTAGGCGGGCGAGATCATCATCTCGTCGACCGCGAGGTCGTCGTTGAGGTAGTTGAGCACCTCGATGATGTTCTGCGGGGTGTCCGTGTTGAAGAAGGTCGAGTTCGTGGTGACCCGGAAGCCGCGCCGCTTGGCTTCCTTGATCGCCTCGACCGCCTCGTCGAACACGCCCTCCTTGGCGACGGATTCGTCGTGGCGCTCGCGCATGCCGTCGATGTGCACCGTGAACGCGAAGTACGGCGACGGCGTGAACTTGTCCATCTTCTTGCGCATCAGCATCGCGTTGGTGCAGAGGAAGACGTACTTCTTCTTGGCGACCAACTGGCGCACGATCTCATCGATCTGAGGGTGCATCAGCGGCTCGCCGCCGGCGATGGAGACCATCGGGGCGCCGGACTCCAGGACGGCGCCGACGGCCTGCGCGACCGGCATGCGCTGTTTGAGCACGCCGGCCGGGTGCTGGATCTTCCCACAGCCCTCGCACTTCAGATTGCAGGCGAAAAGCGGCTCCAATTCGACAATGAGCGGGAACTTGTCCCGCTTGCGGATCTTCTGTTCAGCGAGATACGTCGCAACCTTGATGGACTGGCGGAGCGGCATGGCCATCTGGCTCACCTCCGAGGGAGCAGCAAAGAACGGTGCCATTCGAAAAATGCGGGAAGGACGGCACGAAGGACACGGAAAGCCGATAGTCCACCGCGAAGCGTGCCGATCCGGACGAGTTCATGTTCTGGAGCGTCGACGACCACCCGGACGGCCGCAACCGGACGGCCGTCCGATCCGGCGGCCGCCACGGCCGTGCGCAGCGTGGCCGCGGACTCCATGTCGACCGCGATCGCGCCCGTGGCGAGCAGAGCGCCACGCTCGTGACCACGTACGACGTGATCGGAACCGGTGAGCGGACCCGCGTGCACGGTCCTGCCGGGCACGGCCCTGACCAGCTCCTTGACCAGGAGGTCCGTACCCGCGCACGGCGTACGGCCATGTGCGTCGCGGGTCTCCTCGGCCACGACCAGGTCCCCGGGGTGCATCCCGGGCGCGAGGCCCGCGCAGAAGCCGGTGGCGACCACGGCGGCGTCACCGAGCGCGGCGTCACCGAGCGCGCGCGTCAGCGCCCGTTCGGCGGCCCTGGGTCCCATACCCGTACGCAGCACGGTCACCGGGGCGCTCGGTCCGCCGCGGCTCCCGGTACGCAGGGCGAGGTGCTCGATACCCAGCGCACACGCGACGATCAGCGGCGTGCTCCCCGGCGGCGGAGCCGCCCGGTTCCGGGACATCAGCCCCCCTTGGCCGCGGTGGCGGCCCGGTCGGCGAACGGCTCGCCGTGGATGTAGCGGCCGAGCGCGGTCAGCGGGAAGACCTGCCGGTACAGGTGGTAGTTGATCGAGAAATCCCAGGGGAAGCCGGTGCCGGTGAAGTACGGCTCGTCCCAGGTGCCGTCCTCGGTCTGGGTCTCGGCGAGGAACTCGATCCCGCGCTCGACGGCCTTGGAGTCCCGCTCACCGGCCGCGAGCAGCGCCATCAGCGCCCAGGCGGTCTGCGAGGCGGTGGAGACCCCGTGGCCCTTCCAGTCCTCGTAACGGTACGAGCGCAGGTCCTCGCCCCAGCCGCCGTCCTCGTTCTGGACGGAGGCGAGCCAGCTGACGGCCCGCTGGATCGCGGGATGCGAGACGGGCAGCCCCGCCGCGGTCAGCGCGGGCACCACCGACCCTGTTCCGTAGATGTAGTTGACGCCCCAGCGGCCGAACCAGGCGCCGTTCTCCTCCTGTTCGGCGAGCAGCCACTCGATGCCGCGCCGGGTGCGCGGGTCGTGCGACTTGCCCTCGATGGCGAGCATCTCCACGACGTGCCCGGTGACGTCGGCGGACGGCGGGTCGATGACCTCGCCGAAGTCGCAGAACGGCAGCCGGTTGGGGAAGGGGCTGGTGTTGTCGACGTCGAAGGCGCCCCACGCCCCGTTCTTCGACTGCATGCCGAGGTTCCAGCGCACCCCGCGCTCGATGGATTTCTCCACCCGCGCCTTGTCCGGGTGGTCCACCCGGCGCAGTGCGAGCACGACCTCGGCGGTGTCGTCGATATCGGGGTAGTTGTCATTGTGGAACTCGAACGCCCAGCCGCCCGGCTCCAGTTGGGGCTTGAGCACGGACCAGTCGCCGGGCCGGTCGATCTGCTCGTCCATCATCCACGTCACGGCCTTGACGAGGCTCGGATGGTCGGCGGGCAGTCCGGCGTCGGCGAGCGCGATGGTCGCCAGGCAGGTGTCCCACACCGGGGACTGACAGGCCTCGATCATCCGGGCCCCGTCCTCCCGCCACACGGCGAACCGGTCGAGGGACGCCAACCCGGCCTTCAGGACCGGGTGTTCGAGGTCGTACCCGACCAGGTGCAGGGCGATCACGGAGTAGACGGCGGGAGGCTGGATGCCGCCCCAGCAGCCGTCGTTCTCCTGCCGCTCGATGATCCAGCGGGCCGCGGCGTTGACGGCGGACTTGCGCAGCCGCTTGAGGGCGACCTTCTGATAGCCGTGCATGATCTTGTCGAGCCGCTGGAAGGCCCCGTCCCAACTCGCCACCGGGGCCAGGGGTTTGGCCGGGTTGGGGTCGCGGGCGTCGATGTGCAGCTCGTCCAGCGGGAACGGCGCGGGCCGCACCGGACGCTTCGCGGACACGATGGTGAGCGGCACGATCGTCTGCCGCGCCCAGCATCCGAAGTCGTAGATGTTGAGCGGCATCCACTTCGGGAAGTAGATGAGCTCCGGCGGGAGTTCGGGGAGGTCGTCCCATTTCCACCAGCCGAACAGGGCCAGCCAGATCCGGGTGAAGACGCGGCTCGCGGCGATGCCGCCGCGCTCGCGGATCCACGCGGAGGCCCTGGCCATGTGCGGATCGTCGGGGGTGTCCCCGGCGAGCCGCAGGGCGACGTACGCCTCGATGGTGGTGGAGAGTTCGCCGGGTCCGCCGTGGAAGGTGGCCCAGGTGCCGTCCTCGCGCTGCTCTCCACGGATGAAGAGGGCGGCGGCGTCGGTGGTGGCCCGGTCGCGGATGCCCAGGAACTGGCGCAACAGCAGATCCTCGGCGTCCATCGTCACGTTGGTGTCGAGGTCGCCCTTCCACCAGCCCTGGGCGTCCTGCCTCGCGAGCAGGAAGTCCGTGGCGCGCTGTATGGCTCGGTTGGCGGCGCTGGGTGTCCCGGCCGCCTCGGGGGTCGTTTCGGTCAGATGGGCAGTGGTGGCCGAGGTCGCCTCGGGAGTTACGGCTCCGGTGCTTCCGTCGGTCGTCGCTGTCATGGCTATCCCTTCGTGCAGTGCTTCTTCTCTGCTGGGTAACCGTCGGCCGATGCCCTGGAGGGACACCGGCCGGCGACTGCGAGTCATATGCGGCCGATAATGATCATCTCTTTCGTACGACGACGAAGTCCGCGAGCGCCGCGAACTGGGCGCGCACCTGGTCCGGCATCTGGACGGAGTCCAGGGCTTCGAGGGCGACAGTGTGCTGGCGCCGGGCCTCCTCGGTGGTCCACTCACGCCCGCCGGCCTTCTCGATGAGGTCGGCTCGGGCGGCGAACTCCGCCTCGGAGAAGTTGTCGAAATCGTTGTTCTTGGCGTCCGCGGCGAGGAGTTCGCCGAGGCGCTCGGAGGCCGGGCCGCCCGCGGCGAGCGCGGCGACGACGGGCAGCGACTTCTTGCGCTGACGCAGGTCGCTCCAGGTCTGCTTGCCGGTGGACTCGGGGTCGCCCCAGATGCCGAGCAGGTCGTCGACCGCCTGGAAGGCGAGGCCCAGGTGGTAGCCGTACCGCTCCAGGGCGTCGGCGGTGACGTCGTCGGCGCCGCCGAGGACCGCGCCGATGGAGGAGGCGCAGGCGAGCAGGGCGCCGGTCTTGTTGCCCTCCATCTCCAGGCACTCCTCGACGCTGACGCGCTCGCGGTGCTCGTAGGAGATGTCCTGGGCCTGACCGTCGATCAGGGCCCGGGTGGCGGTGGTGAGGCGGCGCGTGGCGCGGCCCGCGTCGACCGAGGCGATCTCCAGGAGCACCTCGTTGGCGAGGGCGAACAGGGCGTCGCCGACCAGGATGGCCTGCGCGGGGCCGTGCACCTTCCACACGGTGTCGCGGTGCCGGCGCTGCTCGTCGCCGTCCATCAGGTCGTCGTGCAGCAGCGAGAAGTTGTGGACGAGCTCGACCGCGACGGCGCCGGGCACGCCGACCTCGGGCTCGGCGCCCGCGGCCTGCGCGGAGAGCACGGCGAGCGCGGGGCGCACCGCCTTGCCGCCGTCGCCGTCGGAGGGGTTGCCCGCCGCGTCGATCCAGCCGAAGTGGTAGGCGGCGACGGTGTCCATGGGCGGCGCGAGGCGGTCCACGGCTTTCTTGAGCACCGGAGTGGCCAGGGTGCGGCCGCGCTCCAGAAGCGCGGTCACGTCCACCGCGTCGGCAGCCGTTCCGGCCGAGGGCACAGGTGGCACAGTCTCTCCTTGATTAACCGATGTCGGCGTTGCGGCCTGGGTGACTTCGACGCTCACGCCGCCTCCCGGAACAGATGGCCGCGCGGGCGGCCGAGTGCGGCGAGTGCCGCGTCCGCGGCGCTGGTACCGCTGCGGACCGCGCTTTCCATGGTCGCGGGCCACCCGGTGGCGGTCCACGCGCCGGCCAGGTAGAGGCCGGGGGCATTGGTGCGGGCCGTGGGCCGCAGGGCTCCGACGCCGGGGGCCGGCGCGAAGGTGGCCGTCCGCTCCCGGGTGACGAAGAAGTCGCGCACCGTGGCGCCGCGCGCGGCGGGCAGCAGCCGCTCCAGTTCGGGGAGGTAGCGCTCACGCAGCGCGGCGACGGGCCGGTCGATCTCGTCCTGCGCGGCCGACTGCGACACGGCCAGGTACTGCCCCTCGGTCAGCCCCGAAGCCTCGGTCCGGTCGAAGACCCACTGGACCGGGGAGCCGAGCGCGGTGAAGAAGGGCTGCTTGAGGACCTTGCGGTCGTAGACGACGTGCAGGTTGAGGATCGGCGCGGTGCCGATGGACAGCAGCCGGTCGGCGTCGTCGAGCGCGCCCTCCGGAAGCAGGCCGTGCGCCTCGCGCTGCGGTACGGCGAGCACCACGGTGTCGGCGTCGAGGATCTGGCCGGAAGTGTCCGGTCCTTCGGGAACCTCGACGCTCCAACGGCCGTTCTCCATGCGGGAGATGGAGGTGACGCGTGTACGGAGTCCGGTGCGTACGCCCGCGGAGTCGAGCGCCTTGCGGGCGAGAGTGTCGTGGAGTTCACCGAGGGGTACGCGGGCCCAGCCGATGTCGGCGGCACCCGGGTCGGACAGCAGCCCGGTCTTGAACACCATGGCGGCGAGACCCAGCGAGGACTCACCCGCCACGGCGTTCAGGGTCGCGACGCCGACCAGGTCCCACAGCGCCTCGATGGCCCGCTGCGACTGACCGTGTTCCGCCAGCCAGGAGCCGAAGTCCCGCTCGTCGAGCGCCGGATCGGTGGGGTCCAGGCCCTTGAGGGCGAGCGCGGCTCGTCCGACGTTGGCACGTTCGGCCAGTGACAGATGCGGGTAGGTGGCCAGGCTCTTGGCCAGATGCAGCGGCACGGGCAGCGCGGTGCGCCGCAGTCGGCCCAGCCGGTTTCTGTCCGCGTCGAGCACGGGCACGTCGAGACGTTGCTGCACGGGCGCCAGCGACGTGGCGTCGATGCGGTCCAGGAACCAGCGGTAGGCGGTGCAGCAGCGCAGATACACGTGCTGACCGTTGTCGACGGTGAGGTCGCCGCGCTGGAAGGAGAAGGCCAGACCGCCGAGGCGGGGCCGTCCTTCGAGGAGCGTGACGTCCATGCCGCCGTCGGCGAGCGAGAGCGCCGCCGTCACCCCTGCGAGCCCACCGCCGATCACCACCGCGGCGGGCCTGCGTCGGGACGCGGCGGAATCCGCGTCGTGCGCTTCCGGTGCCGTGTCGCCGGTGCTCATGCGCCCTCCCCCTCGGTGCTGCCTGTGGTGCGTACGGCCAGCGTGCGGCGGGGTTCGACTGGTGTGACGAACGTTCGGCGGGCCGTTGCATGCAGGGACGCCGAGCCACCCTGGAGGGTTGCGCGCCACTTGGGGCCGAAGCCGACAGGGAGCACCGGAATGCCCATCAGGCGCGCCTCCTGAGCGCGGCTCGGGAGACGGTGCGCGCGTCGAGCCCGGAGAGGCCTCGCACGGCGACGTACGCCTTCTCGTGCCCGGGCAGCGAGACACGGCCGCGCAGTACGGCCTCCGGCTCGCGCTCGATGCGGTCGAGCAGGCGCCGGTAGATCCCGGCCATGGCGGCGACGCAGGCACCGGAGCGCCGGTCGAGCAGCGGCAGGAGCCGGTACCCCTCGGCGAACAGTGCGCGGGCCCGGCGCACTTCGAAGTGCACGAGCCCGGCGAAGTCGGAACCGGCGGGCGGCACGGAGCTGTTGAATCCGGCCGAGCAGCCGAACTTGGCCAGGTCGTCGGCGGGCAGATAGGTACGCCCGTCGGCGGCGTCCTCGCGAACGTCGCGGAGGATGTTGGTCAGTTGGAGTGCGAGCCCGAGCGTGTCGGCGTACTCGGACGCCCGTTCGGCGCCGCGCGCCCCCGGTTCGGTCCCGAACACGCCGAGGGAGACCCGTCCGATGGCGCCGGCGACGCACCGGCAGTACACCTTCAGGTCGTCCCACGTCTCGTAGGTCTCGCCGTTCAGGTCCATCACGACGCCGTCGATCAGCTCGTCGAGCCCGCCGAGCGGGATCGGGAACCGGTCGGCGGCATGCGCGAGCGCGACGGCCACCGGATCGGTGTCGTCCTCGTCGACCTTGCCGTCGCGGACCCGGCCGAGCAGCGCCCGGGTCTCGTCGAGCCGGTGCGCCTTCACGTCCGGTGCCAGTGTGCCGTCGCCGATGTCGTCGACACGGCGCGAGAACGCGTACACCGCCGACATGGCCCGCCGCTTCGCGGTCGGCAGCAGTCGGATGCCGTAGGCGAAGTTTCGCGCCTGTTGGCCGGTGACGGTCTCGCAGTAGCTGTATGCGGCGAGCACCGGTGCCGACACTTGCAGGTCAGACTCCACGGTTTTGCTCACCCCTCTCCTCGCAGAGTCGCTCCCACCTCGCGCAGCAGCTGGAGCTTGGTGGGTTTGGGTGGTCCAGGAAGGACGTCGTACGAAACGGCGGTGATCGCGTGAACCGCCGCCTTCCCCCCGGCCACGAACCCGGCCAGCAGCAGCTTCAGCCTGCCGTGGACGCTACCCACGAGGGGGGTGCCTTCATTCAGGAGCCGGAGGGCGCGTTCCGCTTCGTACGCGACCAGCGCGCGCACCGATGCGCCTGCGGTCGGTGCGGCGAGATCCGACTCCTGCACGTGGAACTGTTTCATGTCTTCGGCGGGAAGGTAGATGCGGTCACGCCCCAGGTCCTCGGCGACATCCTGCAGATGCTCGACGATCTGCAGTGCGGTACAGACCGCGTCCGAGCGGCGGACGCGCTCGGGAGTCGCGGTTCCGGTGATGGCGAGGACGAGACGGCCGACCGGGTTGGCGGACAGCTCGCAGTAGGCGAGCAGGTCGTCGTAGGTCTCGTAGCGCGTGACGAGTTGGTCCTGACGGTTGGCCTCGATGAGGCCGGTGAACGGCTCCGGGGTGAGCGAGCGGCGCCGGACGGTGGGCTGCAGAGCGCGCAGCAGCGGATGTCCGGGCGTCGAGTCGAAGACCCGGTGCAGGTCGGCCTCGAAGGCGTCCAGCATCGCGAGCCGGTCGTCGGCCTGTTCGGGTGGGACACCGAGGAGACGGGCGTCGGCGCCGCCCGGGGCGAGGTCTCCGTCGCCGATGTCGTCGACCAGGCGCGCGAATCCGTACACGGCCATCAGGTCGTCCCGCCAGGCACGCGGGAGGAAGAAGGGGGCCACCGGGAAGTTCTCGTCGGCGGCTTTGTCGAGGGTGGCGCTCTCCGGGGTCTTCGTGGACTCCGGGCGCACACGGGGCGTTGCGCTCACCGCGCGCGGTCCGCTTCCGGAACGACGGCGAAAGCCTCGTGGACCTGGAGAGTTTCCGTAGCCATTGCCGTCACATCTCCCGTTCTACACTGCAGACCTAATACATCCTATTTCGGACACGCCGCCCGGCCGTCCGCACCGTCGGCTCTCCCCCGCCGGACCGGGACATCGCGCATTATCGCCCCACTTGCCGCGAATAAGCACCGGTACAGCTTACGTTGTACAACGAGGCCCGCCACGGCGGGGTGTTCCGCGCGTCACAACAACACACCGATCGAGGCCAAGATTCCTTGCGGGCAAGGAAGTTGACCCACCTTTGACCTTGATCGCAAGCGCCACGGCCAAGTAGTTGGTGGGTACAGGCATATCAGAGGCCCCACCGACGGGAGCTCGGTGGGGCCTCCTATGACGCGGTCGGAAGCTCGGCGGTTACTTGCCCGTGAACTTCTCGTACTCCTTCAGTACCTCGGCCGTCGGACCGTCCATACGCAGTTCCCCGCGCTCCAGCCAGAGAACGCGGTCGCAGGTGTCGCGGATGGACTTGTTGTTGTGGCTGACGAGGAAGACCGTGCCGGCCTCCTTGCGCAGCTCACGGATCCGGGCCTCGGAGCGCTTCTGGAACTTGCGGTCGCCGGTGGCCAGCGCCTCGTCGATCATCAGCACGTCGTGGTCCTTGGCGGCCGCGATGGAGAAGCGCAGCCGGGCCGCCATGCCGGACGAGTAGGTGCGCATGGGAAGCGTGATGAAGTCGCCCTTCTCGTTGATGCCCGAGAAATCGACGATGTCCTGGTACCGCTCCCTGATCTCCTCGCGGGACATGCCCATCGCGAGACCACCGAGGATGACGTTGCGCTCGCCCGTCAGATCGTTCATCAGCGCCGCGTTCACTCCGAGCAGCGAGGGCTGGCCGTCGGTGTAGACCTTGCCCTGCTCCGCGGGCAGCAGGCCCGCGATGGCGCGCAGCAGCGTCGACTTGCCGGACCCGTTCGAACCGATCAGGCCGACGGCCTCGCCGCGGTAGGAGGTGAAGGAGACGCCGCGCACGGCGTGCACCTTGCGCACGCCACGCTCTTCGCCGCGCTTGATTATGCGGCTCAGCGCGGACGTGGCGCTGCCCTTGCCGGTCCTCGTGCCGTTGACGCGGTACACGATGTGCAGGTCGTCGGCGATGACCGTCGGGATACGTGCATCGGTCGTCTTGTCGAGATCAGCCACGGCCGTACCGCTCCTCTGACTTCCAGAAGTAGATGAAGCCGACGATCCCGATCAGGACCGCCCACCCGGCCGCGAAGGCCCACACGTGCGGCGGCAGGTAGGAGGAACCGTAGTCGTCGATCATGGCGAACCGGATCAGGTCCATGTAGAGGGAGGCCGGGTTCCACTGGAGGACGTCCGCGAGCCAGCCGGGCGCGTTCTTGTCCGCGAGCATCGCGGGGATGCTGAACATGACGCCGGAGGCGTACATCCAGGTGCGCATGACGAAGGGCATCAGCTGCGCCAGGTCGGGCGTCTTGCTGCCCGCCCTGGCGAAGATCAGTGCGAGACCCGTGTTGAAGACGAACTGGAGGACCAGCGCGGGCAGCACGAGCAGCCAGGACAAGGCCGGGAAGATCCCGAAGCCCACCATGACCACGACGAGCACGATCATCGAGAAGAGCAGCTGCTGGAGCTGCTGGAGCGCGAAGGAGATCGGCAGCGAGGCCCGCGGGAAGTGGAGTGCCCGGACCAGGCCCAGGTTCCCGGAGATCGCCCGTACGCCCGCCATGACCGAGCTCTGGGTGAACGTGAAGACGAAGACACCCGTGACCAGGAACGGCACGTAGATGTCGTGCGGGATGCCCTTCCTGGCCCCGAGCAGCAGCCCGAAGATGAAGAAGTAGACCGCGGCGTTCAACAACGGCGTCGCCACCTGCCAGACCTGGCCGAGCTTGGCCTGGCTGTACTGGGCGGTCAGCTTCGCCTGGGAGAAGGCGATGATGAAGTGGCGCCGGCTCCACAGCTGTCGTACGTACTCGAACAGACCGGGACGGGCTCCGCTGACGGACAGGCCGTACTTGGCGGCGAGCTCGGCCGGGGAGAGCCCGTCGTCGGGCGACGGGGCCGCGGTCACCGCGACGGATCCGTCATGCGTTGTCTCACTCACAAGGGGAACTTTCGTCTTCAAAAGCGCAGCCTGATCGGGCATGGGCGAGAGCCGCGGACCGGGGTCCGGCCGCATGCTCTCAGACTTCGAGCTTGTCAGATGACAGGAGGCCGGCCCAGTCGGGTCAGGCGCCACACCGTACGCCACTTCATGGGACGCCTGGGGCCGCAGGGCGTGGTCCAGCCCTCCTTGAAACCGCCGAGCCAGGCCTTCAGGGCCGGGCCCGAGGGGCGGCGGGCGAGGGTGAGGAGCAGCCACACGCCGAGGTATACGGGGACCAGCGGCGCGGGCAGGTTGCGGCGGGCGAGCCAGACGCGGTTGCGGGCCACCATGCGGTGGTAGACCGCGTGCCGGGACGGGGCCGTGGTCGGGTGGTTCAGCACCATGTCGGCGCGGTAGTCGATCATCCAGCCCGCGTCGAGGGCACGCCAGGCGAGGTCGGTCTCCTCGTGGGCGTAGAAGAACTCGTCGGGCAGTCCGCCGACCTCGGCGACGACCCGTGTCCGCACGGCGTTGGCGCCGCCCAGGAACGTCGTGACGCGCGAGGAGCGCATCGGGTCGGCGGCGCGGAGCCGCGGCACGTGCCGGCGCTGGGTCTCGCCGGTGTCCGGGTCCGCGATGCGGAAGCTGATGATGCCGAGCCTGGGGTCGGCGGCGAAGGCCTCGCGGCACAGCTCGGCCGTGTCGGTCAGCGGCAGCAGGCCGTCGTCGTCGAGGAAGAGCAGGATGTCGACGTCGGAGCCGGAGGGCCCGAAGGCCTCGATGCCGACGTTGCGTCCGCCGGGGATGCCGAGGTTCTCGGGCAGTTCCACGGTCCGTACGCCTTCGGGGACGTCCGGGACCGGCGAGCCGTTGCCGACCACGACCACCTCGACCGGGTCGCCGTCCTGTTTGGCGACCGAGTCGAGGAGGGCGCGCAGCTCTGCCGGGCGGTTGCCCATGGTGATGATCACCGCGCCGACCTTCGACGGCCGTATCTGCGTGCTCACTTCAGCCTGCTCGAAGCGAGGATGGACACGAGGTGGAGCAGGGTCTGCAGGAGCGCGATGCCCGCCAGCACGGCCACACCGAGGCGCGTGAAGAAGAGGTCGCCCCGGATCTGGTCCACGATCGCGAGGACCAGGATGAGGAGCGAGGCCTCGATGCCCAGGATGAGGCGGTGGAACTTGAGCGCGGCGGCGGCCCTGCGGGCCAGCGCCATGCCGGAGCCGCGGATCTCGGACGCCGACTCCTTGACCTGCTCCCGGCCGCTCTGTGCGCGGGACACGCCGACGAGGTCGGTCTCGGCCTTGATCAGGATCGCACCGAGCGCGGCGAGCGTGCCGAGGAAGGCCCACAGCCAGTCGATCCGGCCGGTGCCCCACAGATCGGCGGCGCGCAGGCCGAAGCCGACGAGGACGGCGGCGTCGGTGAGGTACGCGCCGACGCGGTCCATCCAGACCCCGGCGAGCGAGTACTGCTTGCGCCACCGGGCGATCTCGCCGTCGACGCAGTCGAGGAGCAGGTACAGCTGGACCGCGACGACGCCGAGGACGGCACCCCAGATGCCCGGCAGGAGCAGGGCGGGGGCCGCGAGGACGCCACAGACGGTCATCAGGTAGGTCAGCTGGTTGGGCGTGACCTTGGTGTTCACCAGGTGGCGGTCGATGCGCAGCGAGATCTCGCGCATGTAGAGCCGTCCGCCCCAGTGCTCACCGCTGCGCCGGTCCTTCACACCCGCGGGGTGGACGACCGGGCGGAGCTCAGCTACCGATGGCTTTTGCATAGTCGGCGTAGGCGTCCCTGATCTGGTCGGTGGTGAGGGCGAGGTGTTCGAGGATCGTGTAGCGGCCGGGCCGGGTCTGCGGAGCGAACTCCACGACCTTCACGAACTCGTCCACGGTGAAGCCGATCTCCTCGGGCGTCACGGGCAGACCGTGGCGGCGCAGTACGTCGACCATGAAGCGGGACTCGTCGCGGGCACCGCGCAGGTGCATCGCGAAGGCCGCGCCCAGGCCGCACTGCTCGCCATGGCTGGCGGCGCGCTTGGGGTAGAGGAGGTCGAAGCCGTGGTTGATCTCGTGGCAGGCGCCGGATGCGGGCCGGGAGTCCCCGGAGACCGACATGGCGATGCCGGTGAGGACCAGGCCCTCGGCGAGGACCTGGAGGAAGGCGTCGTCGCCGACGCCGCCGGGGTGGCGCAGGACCGCTTCGCCGGCCTGGCGGGCCATGGCGGCCGCGAGCCCGTCGATGTCCTCGCCGCGCTCGCGGGCTGCCAGCTCCCAGTCCGCGACCGCGGAGATGTTCGACAGGGCGTCGCCGATGCCGGAGCGCACGAAGCGGACCGGTGCCTCACGGATCACGTCGAGGTCGATGACGACCGCGATGGGGTTCGGCACGCCGTACGAGCCGCGGCCCGCGTCGTTGTCGAGGGTCGCGACGGGCGAGCAGAGGCCGTCGTGCGACAGGTTCGTCGCGACGGCGACCAGCGGCAGACCCACGCGCGCGGCGGCGAACTTGCCGCAGTCGATGATCTTGCCGCCGCCGAGGCCGACGATCGCGTCGTAACGGCCCGCCTTCTTGATGTCGTCGGCGAGCTGGATGGCGTCGTCGAGCGTGCCGCCGCCGACCTCGAACCAGTCGGCGCGGGGCAGCGAGGACTCCAGACGGGCCCGCAGGGCGGCGCCCGAGCCACCGCTGATCGCGATGGCCAGGCGCCCCGTGGACGACGAGATCCTCTGGTCGGCGAGGACCCCGGCGAGGTCGTTGAGGGCCCCCGGCCGGATGTCGACGACGACCGGCGAGGGAATGAGCCTCGTCAGTACTGGCACGCGATCTCCCGGGCCTTGGCGAGGTCGTCGTGGTTGTCGATCTCGACCCACTTCACGTCGCCGATCGGGGCGACGTCGACCTTGAAGCCGCGGTTCACGAGCTCCTGGTAGCCGTCCTCGTAGTACAGCTGCGGGTCACGCTCGTACGTGGCCTTCAGGGCGTCGGCCAGCTCGTCGGCGGCCTCGCCCTCGATGAGGGTGAGGCCGATGTACTCGCCGGTGGCCTCGGAGGGGTCCATCAGCTTCGTGATCTTCCGGACGCCCGTCTCGGGGTCCACGACGACCTTCATCTCCTCCTCGCCCAGGTCCTTCACCGTGTCCAGGGCAAGAATGATCTTCTTGCCGTCGCCACGGGCGGCGAGCAGCGTCTTCTCGACGGAGACCGGGTGCACGGTGTCGCCGTTGGCGAGGATCACCGAGTGCTTGATGGCGTCACGGCCACACCACAGGGAGTACGCGTTGTTCCACTTCTCGGCAACGTCGTTCTCGATGAGCGTCAGCTTCAGGCCGTACTTCGCCTCGAGCGCGGCCTTGCGCTCGTAGACGACCTCCTTGCGGTAGCCGACGATGATGCCGACCTCCTCGAGGCCGATCTCGGCGAAGTTCTTGAGGGTGATGTCGAGGACGGAGAGCTCGTTCTCGGTTCCCTCGCCCGCGACGGGCACGAGCGCCTTGGGAAGCGTCTCGGTGTAGGGGCGAAGCCGGCTGCCGGCGCCGGCGGCCAGGACGAGGCCGATCATGCGGGTTCTCCTTCATCGTGTACGGCGGGTGCTCCACGACGAGCGGAAGCGACCCAGAAGCGGATGCTCTCGGCGAGCACCACAAGTGCCACGAGCACGGCGAGCGCCGTGAGCGCGAGCGGGAAATCTGTCGTTGCGAGCAGCGCGGCCAGCAGTGTGACCAGCAGTGTTCTGCCGTCGTGCCCGCCAATGGCGTGGACGAGCCAGCGCGGGGGCGCTCCGGTGCCGCCGCGGATGCGGTACACCGTGTCGTAATGATGGTAGGCGACCGCGGCCACCAGCCCGAATGCCGCGGGCAGCGCCCCCTGTACGTCCGCCTTGGCCGCGAGCAGCAGCACCGTGCCGTACTCGGCGGCCCTGAAGAGCGGCGGGACCAGCCAGTCCAGCGGGCCGGTGAGCGGTCCGGAGACGGCGAGGGAGGCAAGGATCACGTAGACGCACGCCGCGGCGAAGACGCTCCAGGACCCGTATCCGCAGATCGCGGCGGTGATCACCAGGAGGGCGGCGGCGACCGCGGCGAGCAGCGGCGCCGTGTACCCGCCGCCGCGCAGTTTGCGGATCGTCCCGCCGGCCAGCAGGCCGGTGTCGGCCAGATCGGCCAGCGCCTGCGCGGCCCGCGGGGTGCGGTGCGCCTTGCGGGTCAGCGAGCGCAGGACGCGGCCCGCGGTCGTGTAGCAGGCGGCGAGCGCGCAGCCGACGAGAAGGACGTAGAAGGTGATGCGCGGTGTGGTCAGCGCGGTGAGGATCGCGATCAGCGCCCAGCGTTCGCCGATCGGCAGCACGATCATCCGGCGCACCCAGACCGTCCACCCGACGCTGTCGAGTTTGTCCGAAAGTGCGGCGGTGGGGCTGGTGTTGGCGGTCGCGACGATGCTGTCGGCGTGCGCCTCGTTGAAGGAGAAGTCGACGACGTGCCGGCAGGTCTGCAGGACCATCGCGCCGAGCGCGAGGGCCCATACGTCATCGCCCGTGGCGTTGGCCGCGCCGAGCGCCAAACCCGCGTAGTAGGCGTACTCCTTGGCGCGGTCGAAGGTCGCGTCCAGCCAGGCGCCGAGCGTCGAGTACTGCAGCGAGTAGCGGGCGAGCTGCCCGTCGGTGCAGTCCAGGACGAAGGAGCAGAGCAGCAGGATGCCCGCCCCGACGAAGCCGACGCGGGTGCCCGTGGCCGCGCAGCCCGCCGCGATCAGGGCGGTGAGCAGCGACGCGGTGGTGACCTGGTTCGGGGTCAGGCCGCGGCGTGCGCACCAGCGCGCGATGTAGCGGGAGTACGGGCTGATGCAGTACGTGGTGAAGAAGCCGTCCCGTGCCTTGACCGCCGTACGCAGCCGGATCGCCTCGTCGTCGACGGCGGCGACGGCCTGCCGGGCCTCATTGCGGGTCTGCGGGTCGGTGGGCACCGCGGCGACGAGCTCACCGAGTTCGGGGCGGTGCACGTCGGTGCCGGCCGCCGCCAGGCTCTCGGCCGCGGCGTCGGGGGCGGGGCCCGTCTCCTCGACCGCCCGCTGCAGGGCCTGGCGGGCCGTGGGCTGGGCGGTGAGGGCGCCGGGGATCGCCGACACGGGGAAGCGGGGGTCGGTGAGGCCGAGGCGCAGGGCGTGGACATGGCCCACGAAGCCCGCGTCGACGACCGCGACCCGCTGGTCGCCGGGGGCGCTCGCGAGCGCCGCTTCGGCGTCCGCCGCGTCCGGGGCGAGTCGTACGTCGAAGCCGAGGTCCCGCAGATCGCCCTCCAGGGACGACCCGGGGACCGGCTGACCGGTGACGATGGCGGTCGACAGACGAACTCACTCCTTGGGTGCCGACGCGAGGGCGCCGGGCTCATGCACGGTGGAGGCGCCCGGAGCACAGCCCCTGGCAGTCCCCAGGGGTGGCCGGGCGGTATGTCGGCAGAGGCTATCGGATGTTGAGAGCCGGACGTTCACCGCCCGTTTACGGCCCGATTGGCCCCTGTCTCACGCGGTCTGCGTAGGCCAGGCCGCCGGTTCATCATTGTCGATCAAGGCCCCGCGCCACAAACCCGAGGTCGGTCTGTTCCCGCCAGGGCCCGCTTAGGGTGGTGCGTCATGACATGGCTGATCACCGGCGGAGCCGGATACATCGGGGCACACGTGGCGCGGGCGATGGCGGGGGCCGGTGAACGCGTCGTCGTCCTCGACAACGTCACGTCCGGGGTACCCGACCGGCTGCCCGCGCAGATCCCGCTGGTGCGCGGCTCGGCGCTGGACGCCGATCTCGTGCGCCGGGTGTGCGCCGAGCACGAGGTGACCGGTGTCGTGCACCTCGCCGCGCACAAGCAGGTCGGCGAATCCGTCGAGAAGCCCGAGCCGTACTACCGGGACAACGTGGGCGGGCTCGCCACGCTCCTGGAGACGGTCGCGGCGGCGGGCGTGCGCCGCTTCGTCTTCTCGTCGTCGGCGGCCGTCTACGGCAACCCCGACACCGACCTCATCACCGAGTCGACGCCGTGCGCGCCCGTGAACCCCTACGGCGAGACGAAGTTGGCGGGCGAGTGGCTGGTGCGGGCGGCCGGGCACGCGCACGGGATGGCGACGGTGTGCCTGCGCTACTTCAACGTGGCGGGCGCCGCCGAGCCGCGGCTCGCGGACATCGGCGTCTACAACGTGATCCCGATGGTCTTCGACCGGCTCACGCGCGGCGAGGCCCCGCGGATCTTCGGCGACAACTACCCGACGCCGGACGGCACGTGCGTACGCGACTACATCCATGTCGCCGACCTCGCCGAGGCGCATCTCGCGGCGGCCCGCAGGCTGGCGCGGCCCGACGCGAGCGGTGATCTGACCCTCAACATCGGCACGGGTCTGGGGGTGTCCGTGCGCGAGCTGATCGACGTGATCGCGGAGGTCACCGGGGATCCGAGGCAGGCGCTCGTCGAGCCGCGCCGCCCCGGTGACGCGCCGCGCGCGGTCGGCTCCTCGGCGCGGGCCGAGAAGGAGCTCGGCTGGACGGCGACACGCGGGGTACGCGAGATGGTCGAATCGGCCTGGGCCGGCTGGCGCCTGCGACACCCCGACAACAGCCGCGAGTGATCGGTCACCGCCCTGACCTGCGGACATGCGGCCTCCCTCCACAGGGACATATCCGCAGGTCAGAGCAGATGACAACGGTGTTCATGGCAGTGTTTGCGGATACCCCCTGCCCGTAGTTCACTGTGATCGCCGCCCCCACCGGGGCGGCACGACCGACCGACACGGAGGGCGGTTTCCATGGGGGCCGGACACGACCACGGGCACAGCCACGGGCCGACGACCGGTACGGCCGCCGCGGCCCACAAGGGGCGGCTGCGCATCGCGCTCTCGATCACGCTGACCGTGATGGTCGTGGAGATCGTCGGCGGCGTCATGGCCGACTCCCTCGCCCTCATCGCGGACGCCACCCACATGGCGACGGACGCGCTCGGCCTCGCGATGGCCCTGCTCGCGATCCACTTCGCCAACCGTCCGGCCAGCGAGCGGCACACCTTCGGCTACGCACGCGCCGAGATCCTCGCCGCCCTCGCCAACTGCCTGCTGCTGCTGGGCGTCGGCGGCTACGTCCTGTACGAGGCGATCCAGCGCTTCATGGAACCGGCCGAGACGGCGGGCGGCCTGACGATCGTCTACGGCCTCATCGGCCTGGTGGCGAACATGATCTCGCTGTCCCTGCTCGTGAAGGGGCAGCAGGAGAGCCTGAACGTACGCGGAGCCTTCCTGGAGGTGGCGGCGGACGCGCTCGGCTCGCTCGCGGTGCTGATCTCGGCGGTGATCATCCTGACCACCGGCTGGCAGGCCGCCGACCCGATCGCGTCGCTGATCATCGGCCTCATGATCGTCCCGCGCACGGTGAAGCTGCTGCGCGAGACGTTGAACGTCCTGCTCGAATCGGCCCCCAAGGGTGTCGACATGGCCCGGGTGCGCTCCCACATAGTGGCCCTGCCGGGCGTCGAGGACGTCCACGACCTGCACGCCTGGACGATCACGTCGGGCATGCCGGTGCTCTCCGCGCACGTGGTCGTCAGCCAGGACGTGCTCAGCACGATCGGGAACGAGAAGATGCTGCACGAGCTGCAGGGCTGCCTCGGCGACCATTTCGACGTCGAGCACTGCACGTTCCAGCTGGAGCCGAGCGGGCACGCCGAGCACGAGGCGAAGCTCTGCCACTGAGGTCCGCCACTGAGGTCTGCCACTGAGGTCTGCCACTGAGGTCTGCCACTGAGCGTGCTACCGTGGCCCGCGATTCTTGAGGAGGTGGGTTGATGACTGTCGTCGCGGTGAGCGCTGCCGTGCGCAGCGACAGGTGCATCCCCATCTCCCGGGCTCTCGCCTGAGCGAGGCCCCTTCACTCAAGGGTTTTACGTTGACTGACGACAGCAACGTCGTACGCGATTCCTTCTTCGCCCTGCACCACGGGCTCCCCCGGCAGGGCCCCGGCTCCGACGCCACGACGCGGCACCTCCTGTCCCTCGCGGGCGAGCTGCCCGCACGTCCCCGCATCCTCGACCTGGGCTGCGGCCCGGGCCGCTCCGCGCTGCTGCTCGCCGCCGAGACCGGCGGCGAGGTGACGGCCGTGGACCGGCACGAACCGTTCCTCGACGAACTGCGGGCGGCGGCGCGCGGGCGGGGGCTCGCCGACCGGGTCCACCCCGTCGCGGGGGACATGGGCGAACTCACCTATCAGGACGGTTCTTTCGACCTGATCTGGGCCGAGAGCTCGGCGTACATCATCGGCTTCGACACCGCGCTCGCGCGGTGGAAGCGACTGCTCGCCCCCGGTGGCGCGCTGGTGCTCACCGAGTGCGAGTGGACGACGGACGCCCCGTCCCCGCAGGCCCGCGCCTTCTGGGAGGAGCACTGCCCGCTCCGGACGACCGAGGGGAACCTGCGGGCCTGCGCGGCCGCCGGGTACTCCGTACTCGGTGCGTACCGGCAGCCCGAGTCCGACTGGGACGAGTACTACGGGCCGCTGGCCGAGCGGGCCGGCGCCGTCGATCCGGAGCGTCCCGGCATGGCCGAGGCGCTCGCCGGCACGCGCGCGGAGCTGGCGATGCGGCGCGCGCACGGCGCCGAGTACGGATACACGGGCTACGTCCTGCGGCCCGCGATCTGAGAGCCGGTGACGGTTCCCGGATGACCCTCGCGGGGCACGATCGGCCACCCGGCCGCGTTCGGTATCCGGCCCCCGCCATACGGTGGTTCCGCCCGGCTTCGCGGCCGGGCGGAACATTCGGTCCGTGGTGAGGTCGGAGACTGTCCGTTCCGTACGGCAGACTGGGGCCCGAGGACCGAAGCGAAGGATGGGTATGCCGATCACACCTGCCACCGCGGCGAACAATTCGTCGAACGGCACCGGAGAAGCGATCTTGCTGGAACTCGTCGACGAGGACGGCAGGACGATCGGCACCGCGGAGAAACTCGCCGCCCATCAGCCGCCCGGCCAACTGCACAGAGCGTTCTCCGTGTTCCTCTTCGACGAGCAGGGGCGGCTGCTCCTCCAGCAGCGGGCGCTCGGCAAGTACCACTCCCCCGGCGTGTGGTCGAACACCTGCTGCGGCCACCCCTACCCGGACGAAGCCCCGTTCGCGGCGGCGGCCCGGCGCACCTTCGAGGAGCTGGGCGTCTCGCCGTCGCTGATGGCGGAGGCCGGCACCGTGCGCTACAACCACCCCGACCCCGAATCGGGCCTGGTGGAGCAGGAGTTCAACCACCTGTTCGTCGGGATGGTGCAGGCGCAGTTGAACGTGGACCCGGAGGAGGTCGGGGCGACGGCGTTCGTGACGGCCGACGAGCTGGCCGCGCGGCACGCCGCTGACCCGTTCTCGGCATGGTTCATGACCGTGCTCGACGCGGCACGCCCCGCCGTCCGAGAGCTGACGGGGCCGGCCGCGGGCTGGTAGCCGCCCGCGTCGTCAGGCGTTCGCGGGCTCGAGGGGCAGGGCGGCCCAGATGACCTTGCCCCCGCTCGCGGTGTGCTCGACATCGCAGACGCCGCCCGCCTCCGCCGTGATCTCCCGCACGAGCAACAGCCCGCGTCCGCCGGTCTGCCCGCTGGTGGCTTCGAGCGCGGTGGGGCGGTAGGGGTGCTCGTCCTCCACGGAGACCCGCACCCACTCCGCGCCGACGGCGACCTCCACGGCGAGCGTGGGCGAGAGCAGGGCGGCGTGCTTCACCGCGTTGGTGACGAGTTCGGAGACGATCACCAGCAGCCCGTGGACCAGGTCGTCGGAGGCGGGCACTCCTTGCCGGGCGAGCAGTTCGCGCACCGCCCGCCGGGCCTGTGGCACGGAGGCGTCGACCGCCTGCGCCGTGAACCGCCAGATCCCCTCGTACGGCAGCGGGGGTACGCCCACGGATGGCTCGGGGTACTCTCCCCCACTGCTCAGAGGACGTGTGCGGGCCCCCGACCCGTCGTCACCCATCGTCCGGTCCCCGCCTCTGCGCTCGATTGTCACCACCCTTCGAGTGTTGGTAACGCGCAGGTCCGGACCGGGTTACTGACCAGAAGTCGGCGACTACTGGTGGTTTTTGATCACGGATGTAGGACAACTTCAGCCGCGCGACCGGCCATGTCCAGGTTGTTCCTCTTTCGAGGGCTCTTCAGCTTGTTGTACGAGGTTCACGAGCGGGGGGCGCCCCTTCTTGATCGCGCGTTCGAGCCCGGCGGATAGCATCCGGCGTATGGCCTCCTCGTCCTCGCAGCAGCTCACGCACACCGTCGCCGACGGGGTCGCCACCGTCGTCATCGACCATCCGGCCAAGCGCAACGCCATGACCGACCCGATGTGGGACGCCCTGCCGCAGCTGCTCGCGGAGCTCGCGGCGGATCCGGCCGTGCGGGTGCTGGTGCTGACCGGCGCGGGGGACACCTTCTGCGCCGGGGCGGACATCTCCACGCTCGCCTCGGGCGCGGGCGCGGCGCAGCGGCTGGCCGTCGCCGCGGAGGAGGCGCTGGCCGCCTTCCCGAAGCCGACGCTGGCCGTGATCCGCGGTTTCTGCGTGGGCGGCGGCTGTCAGCTGGCGGCCGCGTGCGATCTGCGGTTCGCCGCCGAGGGCGCGCTGTTCGGGGTGACGCCGGCCAAGCTCGGGATCGTCTACCCGGCCTCCTCGACCCGGCGGCTCGCGGCGCTGGTCGGTCCGGCGACCGCCAAGTACCTGCTGTTCTCGGGTGAGTTGATCGACACGGAGCGGGCGCTGCGGACCGGGCTCCTGGACGAGGTCCTGGCCGGGGCCGCGCTGGACAAGCGCATCGCGGAGTTCACGCGGGTGCTCGCCGGCCGCTCGCAGCTGACGCAGGCGGCGGCGAAGGAGTTCGCGGCGGGGCGCACCGACCGGGACGCGTACTGGGCCGAACAGGCGCGCGGCAGCGGCGACACCGCGGAGGGCGTCGCCGCGTTCCTGGAGCGCAGGGCGCCGCGCTTCGGCTGGACCGTGCCGACTACGTCAGGATGAAGCGGCTCCTGGCCCGGAACTCCTCGACGAGGTGGGCGGGCGCCTTGTGCGGTGAGCCGGCGTCGTAGGGCGGCTGCGGGTCGTACTCGGTGAGCAGCTGCACGGCCTGGGCGTGTTCGTCACCCGCGATCTTCCCGAGCAGGGTCAGGCCCATGTCGATGCCGGACGACACCCCGGCCGCGGTGACGTACTTGTCCTCGATGACGACGCGCTCCCCCGTCGGCCGCGCGCCGAACTGCTTCAGGAAGTCGAGGGCCAGCCAGTGCGAGGTGGCTCGCCGTCCCCGGAGCAGGCCCGCGGCGGCCAGCAGCAAGGAGCCCGTGCACACCGACGTCGTCCACGTGCTGGTCGCGTCGGCCGCGCGCAGCCACGCCAGGAGGGCCTCGTTCTCCATCTGCGCGGTCTGCCCCGGCCCGCCCGGGACCACGATGATGTCCGGGTGCGCGACCTCGGCGAGGGTCTTGTCCGCGGTGAGGGCGAGGGCGCCGGTGTCGCTGCGGACAGGGCCCGTTTCCTCGGCGACGAAGACGAGCTCCGCGTCCGGGAGGCGGCCGAGAGTCTCGTACGGGCCGACGGCGTCGAGCGCGGTGAACCGGTCGAACAGGGACGATGGCGATCTGCACGGTGTTCCTTTCCGGAAGTCCCTATGTCGTCAAGTCGCTGAGTGGCTTGGTGGCTGAGCCGGTAGGCCGGTCAGTGCGAGGGTGTGGGCGCGTGGAAGCGGCGCCGGTACTCCGCCGGCGGTGTGCCCAGGGCTTTGAGGAAGGCGCGGCGCATCGCCTCCGGTGTGCCGTAGCCGCTGGCGCGGGAGATCTCCTCGACGCCGTCGGTCGTGTCCTCCAGGAGGCGGCGGGCGTGTTCCACGCGGACGCGCTCCACGTATTTGCCGGGGGTGAGGCCCGTCTCGGACTGGAAGGCGCGGGCGAAGTGGCGCGGTGAGAGGCGGGCACGGGCCGCCATCGACTCCACGGACAGGTCGTCGCCGGGATGCTCGGTGATCCACTGCTGGACCTCGCGCAGCGGCTCGCGGCGGGCGGTCTGGGCGGCGAGCTGGGCGCTGAACTGGGCCTGGTTCCCGGGGCGTCGCAGGAAGACGACCAGGTGGCGGGCGATCGTCAGGGCGGTGTCCCTGCCGTGGTCCTCCTCCACGAGCGCGAGGGCCAGGTCGATACCGGCGGTGACACCGGCCGATGTCGCCACGTTTCCGTCGCGTACGTAGATGGGGTCCGGGTCGACGTCGATCGCCGGGTGGTCGCGGGCGAGGCGGTCGCAGTACGCCCAGTGCGTCGTGGCTCTGCGGCCGTCCAGGAGGCCCGCCCGCGCGAGGAGGATCGCGCCCGTGCAGACCGAGACGATCCGCTGGGCGTGCGGCGCGTTCTCCCGCAGCCAGTCGATCAGGCGCGGGTCGGGCCGGCGCGTGCCCTGGCCGCCGGGGACCAGCACGGTGTGCGGGGCGGGCGCGTCGGAGAGGGCGTGATCGGGGACCAGGGTCAGACCGCTCGACGTACGGACCGGAGCGCCGTCGAGCGAGGCCGTGCGGACGCGGTACCCGGCGGTGGCGGAACCCGCGGCGAGGGTGGCGCCCGCGAAGACCTCGACGGGCCCGGTGACGTCGAGGCTCTGTACGTCGTCGAAGAGGAGCACGAGAACGACTCGATCGGTACGGGGCGGCATGCGTCTTATTCTTCGGGACCCCGCGGATGGCCGCAATGACGAGTACCCCTCCTTTCCTGCCATCGTCCGCTCCCCCTCATCCCTCTGCGTACCAACCGGTCGGTAACGTACGGGCATGACCCCTGACCCGCGCCTGCGCGCCGCCCGCCGCTGTCACAACGTCGTCAATCCGTTCCACTCCACCCACTACTTCTCGCCCGACCTGGGCAGGGAACTGGCCGCCGTGGGCGTGCAGGACCGCAGCGCCGCCTATTTCGCGGTGCGGTCCGCGGCCATGGGGGCCGTCGGCGCCGGAACCGTGGCCTCGACCTTCTACAACTTCAAGTACGACCTCGTGGCCCGGCACGTGCCCGCGGTGTGGCAGGCCGCCTCCCCGGAGACGGTGCTCGCGGCACGCGCGCGTGCCGTCGACGCGACGCTGCGCCGCCTGCTCGGCGAGGAGGCGCTCGCCTCCAAGGAGATGGCCGAGGCCGCCGAACTCGCCCTGCGCGCCACGGAAGCCTGCACGCGGCACGCCCGCCCCCTGTATGCGGCCCACGCGGACCTGCCCGTCCCGGAGGCGCCGCACCTCGCGTACTGGCACGCGGCGACGCTGCTGCGCGAACACCGCGGCGACGGGCACCTCGCCGCGCTGCTCGCCGCCGAACTCGACCCGGTGGAGGCCCTCGTCAGCCATGTCGCGACCGGCAAGGGCATGGCCCCGAAGTGGCTGCTCTCCACGCGCGGCTGGACTCGGGCCGAGTTCGACGAGGCCGCCGAGCGGCTGCGCGCGCGGGGCCTGCTCACCGGCGACGCGGAGCTGACCCTCACCGAGCAGGGTGTGCGGCTGCGCGCGGCTCTGGAGGAGCGCACGGACGTCCTCGACCGGGCGCCCTACGAGCACCTCGGCGAGGCGGGCGTGGCCCGGCTGACCGAGCTGGCCACGGGGTTCGTCGGAGCGGCGCTCGGCAACGGCGCGTTCCCCGAGGACCTCATCGGCAAGACGGCCTGAGGCCCGCGCCGCCCCGCGGCGGACCGGCGGAGTGTGTGCGCAGGTCCGTGCCCTGATCCCCCGTTGTCGGTGCCACCTGCCACAATTGCCGCGCAACCTCATTCGACATAGGCGGTACGGGATCGTGGCGACACCCACTGTTGGGTCCATCGAAGGCAGGATTGCCGAGGAACTCGGCGTACGGGAGCGGCAGGTGAAGGCTGCCGTCGAGCTGCTGGACGGCGGCTCGACGGTGCCCTTCATCGCCCGCTACCGCAAGGAGGCGACGGAGTCCCTCGACGACGCCCAGCTGCGCACCCTGGAGGAGCGGCTGCGGTATCTGCGCGACCTGGAGGAGCGGCGGGCGTCGGTCCTCGAATCGGTGCGCGAGCAGGGCAAGCTCACCGAGGAGCTGGAGGCGCGGATCCGCGCCGCCGACACCAAGGCGCGCCTGGAGGACATCTACCTGCCGTTCAAGCCCAAGCGGCGGACGAAGGCGCAGATCGCACGCGAGGCGGGCCTGGAGCCGCTGGCGGACGGCCTGTTCGGCGACCCGTCGGTGGACCCGGTGGCCGCGGCGGCCGCGTTCGTGGACGCCGAGAAGGGCGTCGCCGATCCGCAGGCCGCCCTCGACGGGGCCCGCGCGATCCTCACCGAGCGGTTCTCCGAGGACGCCGACCTGATCGGTGAGCTGCGCGAGCGCATGTGGGTGCGCGGGCGGCTCGTCGCGAAGGTGAAGTCCGGCAAGGAGGAGGCGGGCGCCAAGTTCGCCGACTACTTCGACTGTGCGGAGCCGTTCAAGGAGCTCCCCTCGCACCGCATCCTGGCGATGCTGCGCGGCGAGAAGGAGGACGTGCTGGAGCTGGTCCTGGAGCCGGAGGAGCCGGGCACCGAAGGTCCGGCCGCCTCCGGCTCGGCCGCGCCCTCCTCCTCGTACGAGCCGATCGTCGCCGACCGGTTCGGCATCCGGAACCAGGGGCGTCCGGGCGACAAGTGGCTGGCGGACACGGTCCGTTGGGCATGGCGTACGCGCATCCTGGTGCACCTCGGCATCGACCTGCGGCTGCGTCTTCGTACGGCCGCCGAGGACGAGGCCGTCAAGGTCTTCGCGGCGAACCTGCGGGACCTGCTGCTCGCCGCTCCCGCGGGCACGCGCGCGACGCTGGGCCTCGACCCCGGTTTCCGTACGGGTGTGAAGGTCGCGATCGTCGACGCGACGGGCAAGGTCGTGGCGACCGATGTCATCCACCCGCACGTTCCGGCCAACCGCTGGGACGAGGCGATCGCCAAGCTGGCGCGGCTCTCCAAGGAGCACGCGGTCGACCTGATCGCGATCGGCAACGGCACGGCGTCGCGCGAGACCGACAAGCTCGCCGGTGAACTCATCGCGAAGCACCCGGAGTTGAACCTCACCAAGGTGATGGTCTCCGAGGCGGGCGCCTCGGTGTACTCGGCGTCGGCGTTCGCCTCGCAGGAGCTGCCGGACATGGACGTGTCGCTGCGCGGCGCCGTCTCCATCGCCCGGCGGCTGCAGGACCCGCTCGCCGAACTGGTCAAGATCGACCCGAAGTCGATCGGGGTCGGCCAGTACCAGCACGATCTGAGCGAGGTGAAGCTCTCCCGCTCCCTGGACGCCGTCGTCGAGGACTGTGTGAACGGGGTGGGGGTGGACGTCAACACCGCCTCGGCCCCGCTGCTGGCCCGGGTCTCCGGCATCGGCGCCGGACTCGCCGAGAACATCGTGGCGCACCGCGACGCCAACGGCCCGTTCGGCAACCGCAAGGGCCTCAAGGACGTGGCCCGGCTCGGCCCGAAGGCGTACGAGCAGTGCGCGGGCTTCCTGCGGATCCGCGGCGGTGACGACCCGCTGGACGCCTCGTCCGTGCACCCCGAGGCCTACCCGCTGGTGCGGCGGATGGCGAAGTCGACCGGTGGCGCGGTCGGTTCGCTGATCGGCGACACGGGGACGCTGCGCTCGCTCAAGCCGGCCGACTACGTGGACACCACGTTCGGTCTGCCGACCGTGACGGACATCCTGAAGGAGCTGGAGAAGCCGGGGCGCGACCCGCGCCCCGCCTTCAAGACGGCCACCTTCAAGGAGGGTGTCGAGAAGATCGGTGACCTGGAGCCGGGGATGATCCTGGAGGGCGTCGTGACCAACGTCGCCGCCTTCGGCGCGTTCATCGACATCGGCGTGCACCAGGACGGGCTCGCGCACGTCTCGGCCCTGTCCCGGACGTTCGTGAAGGACCCGCGCGACGTCGTGAAGCCCGGCGACATCGTGAAGGTCAAGGTGCTCGAGGTCGATGTGCCGCGCAAGCGGATCTCCCTGACCCTGCGCCTGGACGACGAGAAGGCCTCCGGCCCGGAGCGGGGCAAGCGGGGCGGCGGAGACCGGCAGCCGCCCCGGCAGACACCCCGGCAGGGCGGGCGTGGTGGCTCCGGTGGCGGAGGCAAGGGGCGGCCCGCCGCCGCGCCGGCCAACTCCGCCATGGCCGACGCGCTGCGCAAGGCCGGTCTGACGTAAGCGCCGTCCTCGTGGGTGGCGGTGGGGAGCTGCGGGCCGGTTCATGGCTGGTCGCGCGGTTCCCCGCGCCCCTGAGCGGCACCGCGGTCTAGGCTTCTGCGACTCTTCCTGCCGCCACCTCCAGGCGCCTGGTCGTCTCCACCGCGTCCAGCATCCTGCGGTCGTGCGTGACCAGCAGCAGCGTGCCCTTGTACGTCTCCAGGGCCGACTCCACCTGCTCGATGGCGGGCAGGTCCAGGTGGTTCGTCGGTTCGTCCAGGACCAGGAGGTTGACGCCCTTGCCCTGGAGGAGGGCGAGGGCGGCTCGGGTGCGTTCGCCGGGTGACAGCGTGGCCGCCGGGCGCAGGACGTGCTCCGCCTTCAGGCCGAACTTGGCGAGCAGGGTGCGCACTTCGGCCGGCTCGGTCTCGGGGACGGCCGCACAGAACGCGTCGAGCAGGGCCTCCGTGCCGTGGAACAGGGCGCGGGCCTGGTCGACCTCGCCGACCACGACACCGGAGCCGAGCGTCGCATGGCCCGAGTCGAGCGGGATGCGGCCGAGCAGGGCGGCGAGCAGGGTCGACTTTCCGGAGCCGTTCGCCCCGGTGATCGCGATCCGGTCCGCCCAGTCGATCTGTAGCGTCACCGGGCCGAACGCGAAGTCCCCGCGCCGCAGTTCGGCGTCCCTCAGCGAGGCGACGACCGCGCCCGAGCGGGGCGCGGCCGCGATCTCCATGCGCAGCTCCCACTCCTTGCGGGGCTCGTCGACGACGTCGAGCCGCTCGATCATGCGCTGCGTCTGACGGGCCTTGGCGGCCTGCTTCTCGCTGGCCTCGCTGCGGAACTTGCGGCCGATCTTGTCGTTGTCGGTCGCCTTGCGCCGGGCGTTCTTGACACCCTTGTCCATCCAGCCCCGCTGCATCTGGGCGCGGCCTTCGAGGGCGGACTTCTTGTCGGCGTACTCCTCGAACTCCTCACGCGCGTGGCGCCGGGCGACGTCGCGCTCCTCCAGGTAGGCGTCGTAGCCGCCGCCGTAGAGGTTGATCTGCTGCTGGGCGAGGTCGAGCTCCAGGACCTTGGTGACGGTGCGGGCGAGGAACTCGCGGTCGTGGCTGACGACGACCGTGCCGGCGCGCAGACCCCGGACGAACGCCTCCAGGCGCTCCAGGCCCTCCAGGTCGAGGTCGTTGGTCGGCTCGTCCAGGAGGAAGACGTCGTAGCGGGACAGGAGCAGGGAGGCCAGGCCCGCGCGGGCGGCCTGGCCGCCGGAGAGCGACGTCATCGTCTGGTCGAGGCCCACCCGCAGGCCGAGCTGCTCGGCGACCTCGTCCGCGCGCTCGTCGAGGTCGGCGCCGCCGAGGGCGAGCCAGCGCTCCAGGCTGGTCGCGTACGCGTCGTCGGCGCCCGGGGCCCCGTCGACGAGGGCCTGGGTCGCCTCGTCCATGACGCGCTGGGCCTCGTCGACGCCGGTGCGGCGGGCGAGGAACTCTCGGATGGTCTCGCCGGGCCTGCGGTCCGGTTCCTGCGGGAGGTGGCCCACGGTCGCACTCGCCGGGGAGAGCCGCAGCTCGCCCTCCTCCGGGGTGGCGAGTCCGGCGAGGAGGCGCAGGAGGGTGGACTTGCCGGCACCGTTGGCGCCGACGAGTCCGATCACGTCGCCGGGCGCGACGACGAGGTCGAGTCCGGCGAACAGGGCGCGGTCCCCGTGTCCGGCGGCGAGGTTCTTGGCTACGAGCGTGGCAGTCATCAGGGAGCCGATCCTAATCGGGGCGCCGGGCAGGGGCGCGCCCGCACTGCCCCGGGGGCGGTCAGCGTGCCATCGGCGCCACCAGCACGCTCCCCGTGGTGCGTGCCACGAGGAACGATTCACCTTTCTTCGCCCTGTGGTCGAGCGGAACGCGATGCCGCCCTGGGCCGAGAATGTCGTCGAAGACCTCATGGGCGTGGGTGCGGTAGAGGCGGTCGAGCCGGTACGCGGTCAGCTGTACACGGCACGTGGAGGTCACTTCGAGGCCCGCCTCCCCGTCGGCGGCGGCGAGCCCGGTGAGGCGGCGCTGTTCCTGCGGGCTGCGGTCGAGGGCGGCCTCGATCTGGGCGACGAGCACCGGGATGATCGGTGCGAGTCCTTCGACGTATGCCGGGTCGGCGCCCGCCTGCTCGAACTGGCTTCGTACGGCGGCCTGTTGGTTCTCGTCGACGGCGCGGCCGAAGGCGACAGCCCCGTACCTGCGCAGTTCCTCGGCCGATACGCCGGACGCGTCGTCGGTGATGTCGGCGCCGATGCCGATCGTGCGCAGGGCGGCGGCGAGCTTGGCGAGGACGGCGACGCGGGCGCCGATGAGCAGCACCCGGTGGCGCCTGACGGACCGGGCCGCGCCGTCGAGCAACTGACCGAGCGCCGCCCGGTATTCGTCGCCGTCGAACCGGAACGGGCCGATACCGTGGTAGCCGTTGAGCTCCAGGTCGGCCCGTTCGTCGGTCTGCCAGGCGAAGTCGCGCCAGACGAAGTCGGTGCCGGCCCGTTCGATCACGGCGGTGACCGCGCCGCACTCCAGGCCCTCGCACTCGGGACAGCCGTAGATGACGTAACGGCCGTGCGCGAGCGGTGCGTCGGCCTCCATCAGCAGGCTCTTGACGTGGTCGGTGAAGATGGCGGGCGGGATGTCGGCGGCCAACGGGGAGACGGCGTCGAGGTCGGAGAGCTGGAACAGCAGCGGGCGGCCGTTCACGATGAAGTCCACGAAGTCCCGGTGGACTTGGACGTCACCATTGGAGAGAACCCCACCGGCACGCATCGCCGGTGCCAGGCCGAAAGTCGCGTACTCGGCAGACATGCCCTGAGTATCCCCACTTGGCACCTGATATGAGCACGGCATGCCATATTCCGCTCCCGCTCGTCTTCAGGGGCTGGTCAGCACGTGTGCGATCGCCGACGCCGTGTCGGGCGCCGTATGGGTCGGCGCGAACGCCGGCTCCGTCCAGCGCCGCCCCCGGGACACCCATGCGGTGCGCAGCCCGATCCCCCTCGCTCCCAGGACATCGGCAACCGCCGAGTCCCCCACCATCCAGGCCGCCCGGAGGGAACGGCCGGCGGCCGCCGCGTGGAAGATCTTCGGGTCGGGCTTCTTGCGGCCGACCGCCTCGGAGATCGTCCAGCCGTCGAGGAGTGCGTCGAGGCCCGTACGTTCCAGCTTCGCGGTCTGTTGCGCGGTGCGGCCGTTGGTGACGACGAGCAGCGTCCAGCCCGCCGCTCGCGCGGTCAGGAGTGCCGTGCGGACCGGGTCGGACAAGGTGACGCGGTCCGTGGCGCCGTTGTCGAGGAGGGCGTGGATCGTGTGCGGCGGGACGCGGGCGCCGTAGCGGGCCGTCATCAGGGCGGCGAGTCCGGCCCGCGGCGTGTATCCGTCGCCGTCGGCCGCCATCAGCCGGGGCAGGTCCGTGGCCGGCAGGTCGTGGTCGGTCAGGAACGCCGCCATCGCGGAGCGGACCGCGGCGTCCCGGTCGACCAGTGTGTTGTCCAGGTCGAGCAGCAGCAGGGGCATGGCCGCCAGTGCAGCACGCCATGCCCGCCGCGAGCTCAGTGTTTTTCGAGGGGGTCGCCCTCCGTCTCCAGGCCCTGGCCCGGGCCGATCCGGATCTCGAACTCGCCGCCGTACTTCTCGTGTCCGGCGACCACGGCCGCCTCGACGGCCTCGATGCCCATGTCGCCGCGGACGATCAGCGGGTCCTGGCGCAGGTCGCGCATGAGGGCCACGCACATGCCGATCATGACCAGGGTGAAGGGCGCCGCCACCAGGATCGTGAGGTTCTGCAGACCGGTGAGCGCGTTGCCCGAGCCGTTGCCGATGAGCAGCATGACGGCCGCCACGGCGCCGGTCACGACGCCCCAGAAGATGACGACGAACCGGCCGGGTTCGAGCGCGCCCTTCTGCGACAGCGTGCCCATGACGATCGAGGCCGCGTCCGCGCCGGAGACGAAGAAGATGCCGACGAGGATCATGACCAGCAGGCTGGACGCCGTGGCGATGGGGAACTCGTGCAGGACGCCGAAGAGTTGGGCCTCCTGGCTGGAGGCGCCGGCCAGCTGCCCGTGCTCCTTCATCTTCATCGCCGTGCCGCCGAAGATCGCGAACCAGAGCAGGCTCACGGTGGAGGGGACGAGGATGACGCCGCCGACGAACTGGCGGATGGTGCGGCCGCGGCTGATGCGCGCGATGAACATGCCGACGAACGGCGTCCAGGAGATCCACCACGCCCAGTAGAAGACCGTCCAGCTGCCGAGCCAGTCGGCGACACCCTTGCCGCTGGAGGCCTCGGTGCGGCCGATGAGCTGGGGCAGGTCGCCGAGGTAGGCGCCGAGGGAGGTGGGGAGGAGATCAAGGACGATGATCGTGGGGCCCGCGATGAAGACGAAGACCGCCAGGATGAGCGCGAGCACCATGTTGATGTTCGACAGCCACTGGATGCCCTTCTCCACTCCGGAGACGGCGGAGGCCACGAACGCCACGGTCAGCACGGCGATGATGGAGACGAGCAGCCCGGTGCTCGCCTTGTCCATCCAGTTCAGTACCTCGAAGCCGGAGCCGATCTGCAGGGCGCCGAGGCCGAGCGAGGCCGCCGAGCCGAAGAGCGTGGCGAAGATCGCGATGATGTCGATGACCCGGCCCCACGCGCCGTGCGCGTGCTTCTCGCCGATGAGCGGCACGAAGACGGAGGAGATCGTCTGCCGCCTGCGGCGCCGGAACGTGCTGTAGGCGATGGCGAGTCCGACGACCGCGTAGATCGCCCAGGGGTGCAGGGTCCAGTGGAACAGGGTGGTCGCCATGGCCGTTTCCATGGCTTCGGCCGAGTCGGCCGGGTCGGTGCCCGGCGGGGGCGTCGTGAAGTGTGCGAGGGGTTCGCTCACGCCGTAGAACATGAGGCCGATGCCCATGCCGGCGCTGAACATCATGGCGACCCAGGAGACGGTGCGGAACTCCGGTTCCTCGCCCTCCTTGCCCAGGGTGATCTTTCCGTAGCGGCTGATCGCCAGCCACAGCGCGAAGACCACGAAGCCGGTGGCGGCGAGCATGAAGGCCCAACCGCCGTTGTGGATAAGGCCTTTGAGCGCGCTGGTGGAGACGCTTTCCAGGCTGTCGGTGGCGACGGAGCCCCAGACCACGAAGGCCAGGGTGAGCACGGCGGTGACGCCGAAGACGATCCGGTCGGTGGCGGGGCGTCGGCCATCTGTCGCGCCCTCTGCGAGGTGGGACGCGTCGGGGGGTGGTTTCTGAGGGGTTGTCACCCTTTAGGGCCTACCACATTCGACGCGTCCCACACTTGTTCAGCAGCTGGTGTCGGGCGCTCCTTCCGTCAAGTGGTAGGGCGCTCGGGCGTCGAGCAGCAGTGCGACCAGGGCCCGTTCGGACTGCCGCAGCGGCACAAAGGCTCCACTGCCCGATTTCCGGACGGTGATGCCGTGCAGGGACAACTCGTCTTTGTACTCGGCGAACTGGTCCGCGGTGAGGCGGTACCCGCAGGGCGGGTCCTGGATGGTCTCGGCGGGTCCGGCCGGGTCGTTGTCGGCGCCGCCCACGTAGATCGGCCCGGTGTCACGAAATCCGGCGAGCCGGGCGGCGCCCGTCGCCGCCTCGACCCGGCCGACCCGTTCCTTGGTGAAGCGCAACAGGCCCCCGAGCGCGGCGAGTTGGGAGTCGCGGCGGCGCCGGTTGTTCAGCGACGCGTCGGCCTCCTCCGCGGGGGTGCCGGGGTCGACGCGGCTCTCGATGAGCAGGCCCACCGCGTGCTTGACGCCGGAGACGTTGCGCAGGATGCGCTCCTGTCCGTCGCCCGCGGTCTGCTTGACCGGGTCGCCGGTGACCGGGTCGGTCCAGATGCCGTACGTGCCCGTGGAGTGCCCGGCGGCGTTCGCGGCGGGGCGGACGTAGTCGAGCGACAGCGTCTCGGCCTCGTCGTGGACCTTGGTGTCGGTGTTCAGGTTGCGCGGCCAGAGGTCGAAGAGGGCCTTGTCGTAGTACCGCGGGGTGGCCCCGTACTCGTGCAGGTCGTAGATGACGTCGGGCCGCCGGTCGCGGATGACGGCCGCCATCGCCCGCGCCTCCGCCGTCTTGAGGGCGATGTGGTCGCGGTTGATGTCGATGCCGTCGGAGTTGCCGCGGGTGTCGGCGGCGCGCCCGTCGGGGTTGGCGGTGGGCACGACGAGGAGGGTCGTACGGGCCAGGAAGGCCTGCGTGGCCTTGTCCTTGGCGTACGCGAGGTCGCGGATCTGGGTGAGACACGCCTCGCGCCCGGACGGTTCGTCGCCGTGCTGGCTGCAGATCAGCAGCACCGTGTTCGCGGTGCGGTGGGTGCCGATGCGGACCAGTTGCACCGGGCGGTCCTGCTTCGTCGTGCCGATGCGGGAGACGGAGACCCGGTCGGAGGCCTTGTCGACGGCGGCGAGGAGCCGCTGCTCCTCGGGCTGACTGGTCCAGCGGGCGCCGTTCGTCTGCTCGAAGCCGGTCCGCGGCGCCGTGGAGGTGGCCTGGGCGGGGGCGCTCACCACCAAGGGCGCGGCGAGCGCCGCCCCGGCGGTGGCCAGGGCGAGGACGCGCTTACGGGGGTTCATCAGTTGCTGCCTCCCGGGACGGGGCGGTCCTGGCGGAACGTGCTCAGGCCGTCGGCCGCGGTCGCGTGGGGCGTGGCGCCGCGGGACCCGGCGGTGGCGGCCGCGAACGCGCCGGCGCCGCCGACGACGGGGACGCGGGCCACGGTGCGGGACAGGTCGAGGGCGAGGGTCGGCCTGGTCGACGGGGGGTCGATCAGGTCCTTGTCCGTCCCGGCGACGATCAGGGCGAGCCGGTGGCCCTTGGGTACGACGTGGTCGCTCGCGGCGAGCTGGAGCGTGACGGTGTACGCCTTGCCGGGGGTCAGCGGGCGGCCCTTGTCCGGGTTCGCGTAGGTGCCGAGGTCGGCCCAGCCGCGGCTGAACACGGTCGAGTTGACGTCCGTCGCGTCGGTCTGCGTGTTCTTGTAGCAGGAGCTGTCACCGGTGGTGCTGGGGCCGTAGCAGCTGCGTTCGGTGAGCGTGGTGATGCCTTCGCCGGCGCCCGCGTAGTCGCGGATGGTGGCCGGGCCGAGGTCGACCAGGACGGCGCTCAGGTGGGCGCTGGCCGTGGTCGGGGTCGCGGTGACCGTCACCTTCGAGGAACCGGACAGGCGCAGGTCCTTGCCGAGCGGGCGGCTGATGAATCCGGCCTTGCCGGGGGTCGACGTGTCGATCTGCGCGGCCCAGTCGGTCTCGCTGAGGGCCGGGTCGTCGGTGAACGTCTCGGTGCCGCGGCCTGTCTTGAGGCCGAGGGTGCCGACGCCCGCGGCGCTGCCCTTGCCGGGACGCAGCGCGGTCGTCGTCGCGGTGCGCGCGGGCCAGACCTTGTCGGTGGTCCAGTGGTCCGGGGTGCGCTCGATGTCGGCCATCGGCTCGCGGTCGATGCCGTTGTCGTAGCCGAGGAGTTCGTGGTCGAACCAGCGGTGCAGGGTGGAGACCCAGGCGTCGCGGCGGTAGTCGAACGGGTCGACGTGGCCGGTCTGGGAGAGCCAGATCTTGCGGTCGACGCCGTTCTTGGCGAGCGCGTCCCACCACTGGCCGAAGTGCTTGGCGCGGACGTTGAGGTCCTGCATGCCGTGGGCGATGAAGACGCTGGCCTTCACCTTGTGCGCGTCCTTGACGTAGTCGCGCTCCTCCCACAGGGAGGTCCAGTCGCCGCTGCGGGGCGCTTCATCGACAAGTCGCTGCTGCACGGCGGCGCAGCGGGCGCGGGCCTCCGGGCTCTCGACGTAGTCGGACAGCCACTCGGGACCCGAGTCGTAGAGCGGAGCGCCCTGCTGGAAGTAGTAGTCGTACCAGGACGAGATCCCGCTGATCGGGACGATGGTCTCCAGACCCTCGACGCCGGTCGCGGCCACGCCGTTGGCGATGGTGCCGTCGTAGCTCTTGCCGATCATGCCGGTACGGCCGTTGGTCCAGTCCGCCTCGGCTCGTGCGGTGCCGGTACGGCTGGAGTAGCCCTGGGCGCGGCCGTTCAGCCAGTCGACGACGGCCTTGGCGGACTGGACGTCGGAGCGTCCGCCGACGTCGACACAGCCGTCGGAGCGGTTGGTGCCGGCGAGGTCGACGGCGACGAACGCGTAGCCGCGGGGCACGAAGTAGTTGTCGTAGTAGAGCGGCATCTGGACGACGTTGCCGTTGGCGTCGTACGTCTTCAGCTGGCTCTCGTTGCCGCGCCCGCAGCAGGAGTAGTACGGGCTGGCGTCCATGATCACGGGGATCTTGCGGCCCTGCGCGGCGGGTTCGCGCGGGCGGACGATGTCGACGGCGACCCGGTCGGTCCTCCCGTCGTCATCGCCGTCGACGCGGGTGTCCACCCAGACGGACTCGCGGATCGCGTTCTCGTACGAGTAGACGGGCTGCGACTCGCGGGCGGCGGGTGCGGCCTGGGCGGCGCCGGGGACGACGAGAACGGCGAGCAGCGCGGTGGTGGCCGCTGCTGCGAACGTTCTCCAGAGGCGGTGGGTGCGTCTGGCGGATATCGGCATGGCGCGGAAGCTACACGGGTCAACTCCTGTGCGACAGAGGGCCGTACGCACTGATGACAGGCGCTTGGGGCGCAAAGGCACATGTCGGCCGAATGGCGATCGTGTGACAGCTGCGGCCATGGACATGACCGGGGCGGGGGGTGCTGAATAGGCTCGCGGACGAGATCATTCCTCGGCCTGTCCCTACGACTTGGAGCTCTTGTGTACCGCAGACTCATCGCCCCCGGCGCGCTGGCGGTCTCCCTTCTGCTGGCGATCCCGGCGTCGGCCGCCGACTTCCGGCCTGGGGCCGCGGGCATCGGCGATCCCTACTACCCGACGTACGGGAACGGCGGTTACGACGTCTCCCACTACGACCTGCGGCTGAAGTACCAGCCGAAGACGGACCTGTTGGAGGGCACGGCGACGATCCTCGCCTCCTCCACGCAGGACCTGTCGCGGTTCGACCTCGACTTCGGGCTCACCGCGAGCGAGGTCAGGGTGAACGGCAAGAAGGCGGCGTTCGCCAAGTCCGGGGTGCAGGAACTGGAGGTGACGCCCGCGGCCGGGCTGCCCAAGGGCACCCCGTTCACGGTCGTCGTGAAGTACGCGGGCAAGCCGTCCGAGGTGAAGCTGTGGGGATTCACGTCCTGGCAGCGCACCCCGGACGGCGGCGTCGCCGCCAACGAGCCGGAGGCGGCCGCCTGGTGGTTCCCGTCCAACGACCATCCGCGTGACAAGGCCACGTACGACGTCTCGGTGGCCGTCCCGGACGGCACCCAGGCGATCTCCAACGGCACGCTGCAGTCGCAGAGTTCGAGCCTGGGCTGGACCCGGTTCAACTGGCGCTCCAGCAAGCCGCAGGCCACGTATCTCTCGACGCTCGCGGTCGGCAAGTTCGACATCACGACGGACAAGACGGCGGACGGCCTGCCCGTCATCAACGCGTACAGCAAGGACCTCGGCGCGAACGAGGGCGCCGCCAAGGCGAGCGTGGAGCGCACCGCCGAGGTCGCCGAATGGCTGGAGTCCGTCTACGGCAAGTACCCCTTCGAGGCGCTCGGCGGGTACGTGCCGAACGTGCCGTCGTCGTTCGCCCTCGAGACGCAGACGCGGCCCTTCTACTCGCCGAAGCAGTTCGCGAACGGCTCGAACGTGTCCGTGGTCGTCCATGAGCTGGCCCACCAGTGGTACGGCGACAGCGTCTCCGTCGACGACTGGAAGGACATCTGGATCAACGAGGGCTTCGCCCGTTACAGCCAGTGGCTCTGGTCCGAGAAGGAGGGCGAGGGCACGGCGCAGGAGCTCGCGGACTACGTGTACGCGCAGCACCCGGCGGACGATGCGTTCTGGCAGGTCGAGCCGGGCGACCCGGGGGCGGAGAACCAGTTCGCCTCAGCTGTCTACGACCGGGGGGCCGTCGCGATACAGGCGCTGCGCAACGCCGTCGGCGAGAAGAAGTTCTTCGAGATCCTGAAGGGCTGGCCGCAGGCCCACGCGTACGGCAACGCGAGTGTCGCCGACTTCGAGCAGTACGCGGAGAAGGTCTCCGGCAAGCCGCTCTCGGCGCTGTTCGACACGTGGCTGTACCAGCCGTCGAAGCCGGCTCAGCCCGCTGCTCGCGCCGCTGCCGCGCCGCAGCAGCCCAAGTCGTGGAAGAAGATCGCGGCGACCGACGGGGTGCACGCGGAGCACTGATCCGTCTGCGGCCGGGTGGGGGCTTCTCGCGCGGTCCCCGGCGCGGGGAACTGCGCGAGAAGCCCCTGCGAGCCGCACCCGGCGGACGGACCGCTCACGGCAGACGGGTGGCCGCCCTCGCCCGACGGGCGAGCGGGAGGTACCTCAGGCGCTCGGGTAGACGTGGGACGGCCCACCGGACCAGCACCGCCACCCGCCGCAACCGCCGCTCCTGCCACGGGGTCCATTCGAGGCCGATCGCCTCGCGGGCCTCGGGCGGGAGCAGGCCGATCGACAGGAACCGGAGCACCCGGGTCAGCGCGGGACGCAGCAGCGGCCACACAAGACGCAGCACCCGGGGCCCTGGCGGCGGCGGGACGGCCCGGTCTGCGGCCGTCAGTTCCGCGACCACCGCGTTCGACCCGATCTCCCGCGCGAGCACCTTCTCGTAGTACGGCCAGAACTCCTCGGTCGTCTGCGGCATGTCGCGGTCGTGGATGCCGAGGATCCGCCCGACCATCAGCCACTCCGCGTAGAACCGCTCGTCCTCGGCGGGTGTGAAGGGCCGGGCGAAGTAGCGGCGGGCGTAGCGGGCGACGGGGTAGCCCGTGGCATGGACCCAGGCGTAGTACGCGGGGGTCAGCGCGTGGTAGCGGCTGCCGTGCGGGTCCGTGCCCTGGATGGTGCGGTGCAGGCGGCGCAGCCTGCGGCCCTCCTCGGCGGCGGCCTCGCCTCCGTAGACCCACAGCAGGACCGAGGTGAGCGAGCGCTGTCCGCGGCCCCACGGGTCGGTCCTGAACACCGAGTGGTCGTCGACGCCGGCGCCGACGGCGGGGTGCGCGACCTGGAGCACGAACGCGGCCGGCAGCGCGAGCAGCGAGCGGATGTCGCCCGCGGTGTCCCAGAGGAGCCCGCCGGGCGGGGGCGGCGTCGGGTCCGGGTCGTGCTGCTTCATGCGGCTTCCTGTGGGGCGCGCGGGGACAGTGGTGTCTGTGTCCCAGTATGCGCTGCCCGCGCCGCGCTCCCTCGGCCGCTGTGCGCCTCTCCCAGGGCCTGTCTTCAAACTCCCCTCGTCGCCCGGAGGGCGGCCCGGCGCGTTCGGTGCGTGCTCTCGGCGGGCCGGGCGCGGGGCCTCGTACGGGGCGTACTCGGCTTTACGCCCGGCGCGGCGGGAGTGCGTGCCGGGCGTCACCGGGCAGAGGGGAGTTCGAAGACAGGCCCTAGATCTCGCCGCCGTAGCGCTTGGCCAGGTCGGAGGCGAGTTCCGCGACGCACGTGCACAGGTCCGTGACGGCGGCCGTGTGCTCGGCGTCCGCCGGAGTGTGGTGGGTCGGCACGACGTGGGCCCGCAGCTGCGGGGGTGCGGGCGGCGCGGGCGGTGCCTGCGCCGCCCGGCGGGGCCGCCGCCGGACGGAGGTGACGAGCGCTGCCATCAACGCGGCCGCATAAACGGCGAATTGACCCGACTTGAGGTGAACGTCCCACGGAACCAGGGCCATGCCTGAGTCCTACCCGATCGCCACACGGACGCAACGCTTCGGGGGCCCGGGAACTTTCACACCGGCAGCCATGCCCGGACAGCCCGGCCCGGTGAATACCCGGGCCGGGGCGGGGCGCTCTACTCGCCCTTGGGCGACTTCGTCAGCTCCGGAAGCCCCTCGCGCGCGATGCGGCGGCGGGCGGCGAACCAGCCGGCCACCAGCAGGACCGCGACGACCGGGATCAGGGAGAGCGTCTTGCGGCCGGTCTCCGCGTCGTTCCACATGAGGCCGAGGACGACGAGGAGGAAGACGATCGTGACGATCTCGGTGACCGGGGACCACGGGAGGCGGAAGGCGGGACGCTGGACCAGGCCCTCCTTGGCCCGGCGCACGAACGCCAGGTGGGCGACCATGATCATGACCCAGGTGCCGATGATGCCGATCGAGGAGATCTCGATGACGATCTCGAAGGCGTCGTGCGGCAGGAGGTAGTTGAGACCCACGCCGAGGACGCCGACGCCCGCGGTGAGCAGGATGCCGCCGTAGGGCACCTGGCTGCGGTTCATCCTGGCGGTGAACTTCGGCGCGGAGCCCGACATCGCCATGGAGCGCAGGATGCGGCCGGTGGAGTACAGGCCGGAGTTGAGGCTGGACATGGCCGCGGTGAGCACGACCAGGTTCATGATGTCGCCGATGCCGCCGATGCCCAGCTTGCTGAACAGGGTGACGAACGGGCTCTCCTCCGACGAGTACGTCGTCGACGGGAGCAGCAGGGCGAGCACGAGGACCGAGCCGCAGTAGAACAGGCCGACGCGCCACATGATCGAGTTCACGGCGCGCGGGACGACCTTGTGCGGTTCGGCCGTCTCGCCCGCGGCGACGCCCACCAGCTCCAGGGCCGCGTAGGCGAACACGACGCCCTGCATGACGAGGACCACCGACATCATGCCGCTCGGCATGAAGCCGCCGTTGTCCGTGATCATGCTCAGACCGGGTGTATGGCCGTCGACCGGGTGCTGCGTGGCGATCAGGAAGATGCCCACGAACAGGAAGGCCACCAGCGTGGCCACCTTGATGATCGAGAACCAGAACTCCATCTCGCCGAAGTACTTCACCGAGATGAGGTTCACGCCGAGCACGACGGCCAGGGCGATCAGCGCCAGCACCCACTGCGGAATCGTGGTGAAGGCGCTCCAGTACTGCGTATAGAGGGCGATCGCCGTGATGTCGGCGATGCCGGTCATCGACCAGTTGAGGAAGTACATCCAACCGGCGACGTAGGCGCCCTTCTCACCGAGGAACTCGCGCGCGTACGACACGAAGGAACCGGAGGAGGGCCGGTACACGACCATCTCGCCGAGGGCGCGCACGACCAGGTACGCGAAGAGTCCGCAGACGAGGTACGCGAAGACGAGGGCGGGGCCCGCCGAGTGGAGGCGGCCGCCCGCGCCCAGGAAGAGTCCGGTGCCGATCGCGCCACCGATCGCGATCATGTTGACGTGGCGGGCCTTGAGGTCCTTGCTGTAACCGGCGTCGCCCGCGTCGGCGGGCGTCTGGACCGCATCTGTGGGGGATGCGTCCACGGCCGTGTTCACGGCGTCCTTGCTCACGTGGGGGTGTCCACTCTGTGGTGCCCGGCGACGCACAGGTCAGCCGGGGTCCGGATCTGCTGGGGCCCGCGACACCCCTGACAGTGCGCGGACCGACTGTGCACCTTCCCCCAGAGATCACCGGGCACGCGGTGGTACAGATCACATAGCGGTTCTTCTCACAGGGCGGGACGACTCTGTACAGGCCGCCAAGTCAGGCGTATAAGGCACTTTCACAACATCGGTGTCTCAGCAATACTGTTGAGCCCTGATCGACACCGGTAGACGTGTACGAGAGCGACCCGAGGCGGACATGACGACGTACACCGACGACACCGACGACACCGACGACGCCGAGGGCTCCGAGGACTTCGAGGCGGCGTCCTCCCCCACGCTGACCGTCGACGAGCTGGCCGCACGCGCCGGCGTCACGGTCCGCACCGTCCGCTTCTACAGCACGCGCGGACTGCTGCCGCCGCCGGTGATCGGCCCGCGCCGGGTCGGCCTCTACGGGCAGGACCATCTGTCCCGGCTCGCGCTCATCGAGGAACTGCAGCACCAGGGCATGACCCTGGCCGCGATCGAGCGCTACCTGGAGCAGCTGCCGGCCGATCTCAGCGCCCACGACCTGGCCATTCACCGTGCGGTGGTGGCGAGTTGGGCTCCGGACGCCGCGGAGGACATGTCCCGCGCCGAGCTGGAGCGCCGGGCGGGCCGTGCCCTGTCCGGCGCCGACCTGGACCGGCTGTCCGCGATGGGCGTCGTCGCGTACGACGAGGACGGCGACGTGTACCGCGTGGACGTGGGCCTGCTCCGGCTCGGCGTGCAGCTGCTCGGCGTACCGATCGCGCACGAGACGATCCTCGCCGCCCGCACCGTCCTCCTCGATCACACCCGGCAGGCGGCGCACGAGTTGTCGCGGCTGTTCCGGGACGAGGTGTGGGGGCCCTACCGGGAGCGCGCGTCGGATCCGGAGCACCTCGCGGCGATGAAGTCGCTGTCGGCCCATATGCAGCCCATGGTCGTGCAGGCCCTGGTGACCGCGTTCCAGCGGTCGTTGAAGGAGGAGCTGCGGGAGGCGTTCCGCGCCGAGGGCTGAACGCCTCCCGCCGGAGCCGGCGTCAGTCCGTGAAGGTCTCGCCCTTCTCCGCCTTCTCCACCAGCAGCGCGGGCGGCAGGAACCGGTCGCCGTAGCGCTCGGCCAACTCCCGTGCGCGGGCGACGAATCCGGTGGGACCGCCCTCGTAGCCGTTGATGTACTGGAGCACGCCGCCGGTCCAGCCGGGGAAGCCGATGCCGAAGATGGAGCCGATGTTGGCGTCGGCGACGGACGTCAGGACGCCCTCCTCCACGAGCCGCACCGTGTCGAGCGCCTCCGAGAAGAGCATGCGTTCCTGCATGTCCTCGAACGGGATCTCCGTCCCCGGCTTCGTGAAGTGCTCGCGCAGGCCCGGCCAGAGTCCGGCGCGCTTGCCGTCCTCGCCGTACTCGTAGAAGCCCGCGCCGCCGCTGCGTCCGGGGCGCCCGAACTCGTCGACCATGCGGTCAATGACCCCCTCGGCGGGGTGCGGGGTCCAGGTGCCGCCCTCTTCCTCGATCGCCGCCTGCGTCTCCTTGCGGATCTTGCGGGGCAGGGTGAGGGTCAGCTCGTCCATCAGGGACAGGACCTTGGCCGGGTAGCCGGCCTGGCCCGCCGCCTGCTCGACGGAGGCGGGCTCGATGCCCTCGCCGACCATGGCGACACCCTCGTTGATGAAGTGGCCGATGACGCGCGAGGTGAAGAAGCCGCGCGAGTCGTTGACGACGATCGGCGTCTTGTTGATCTGCCGTACGAGGTCGAAGGCGCGGGCCAGTGCCTCGTCACCGGTGTGCTCGCCCTTGATGATCTCGACGAGCGGCATCTTGTCGACGGGCGAGAAGAAGTGCAGGCCGATGAAGTCGGCCCGGCGCTCGACGCCTTCGGCGAGGACGCTGATCGGCAGCGTGGAGGTGTTGGAGCACAGCAGCGCGTCGGGGGCGACGACGTGCTGGATCTCCTGGAACACCTTGTGCTTGAGCGAGGGATCCTCGAAGACGGCCTCGATGACGGCGTCGCAGCCGGCCAGCGCCTGCGGGTCGGCGGTGGGCGTGATGCGGGCGAGCAGCGCGTCCGCCTTCTCCTGGGTCGTACGTCCACGGGAGACGGCCTTGGCGCACAGCTTCTCGGAGTACGCCTTGCCCTTGGCGGCGGCCTCGGCCGACACGTCCTTGAGGACGACCTCGATGCCCGCGCGGGCACAGGAGTAGGCGATGCCCGCGCCCATCATGCCGGCCCCGAGCACAGCGGCCTTGCGGATCTTTCGCGGCTCGATCCCCTTGGGGCGGTTGGCGCCCGAGTTGACGGCCTGGAGGTCGAAGAAGAACGCCTGGATCATGTTCTTCGCGGTCTGTCCCGTGACCAGCTCGGTGAAGTAGCGGGCCTCGATGGTCAGGGCCGTCTCGAAGTCGACCTGGGAGCCCTCGACGGCGGCCGCGAGGATGTTGCGCGGGGCCGGGTAGGGGGCGCCGTTCAGCTGCTTCTTGAGGTTGGCCGGGAACGCGGGCAGGTTCGCCGCGAACTTCGGGTTGGCCGGGGTGCCGCCGGGGATGCGGTAGCCGGGCTTGTCCCAGGGCTGCTGCGACTCGGGGTTGGCGTCGATGAAGGCGCGGGCCTTCTCGATCATCTCCTCGCGGGTCGCGGCCACTTCATGGATCAGGCCGTTCTCCAGGGCACGCTTCGGGGTGTACTGGGTTCCCTGGAGCAGCACCTTGAGGAGCGCGTCGGCGATGCCCATGAGGCGGACGGTGCGGGTGACGCCGCCGCCCGCGGGGAGCAGGCCGAGCGTGACCTCGGGGAGGCCGATCTTGGAGCCTGGCGCGTCGAGCGCGACGCGGTGGTGGCTGGCCAGGGCGATCTCGTAACCGCCGCCCAGGGCCGCGCCGTTGATGGCGGCGACGACGGGCTTGCCGAGCGTCTCGATGCGGCGCAGCGAGTTCTTGATGCCGATGCCGGTCTCGAAGACGGCCTGCGCGTCCTCGGGGCCGGCCTTCATCATGTCCTTCAGGTCACCGCCCGCGAAGAAGGTCTTCTTGGCGGAGGTGTAGATGATGCCCCGGATGGAGTCGCGCTCTGCCTCTGCCCGGTCGGCGATCGCGGCGATGGAGTCCTTGAACGCCTGGTTCATCGTGTTCGCGGACTGGTTCGGGTCGTCCAGGACGAGGGTGACGATGCCGGTTTCGTCTTGTTGCCAGTGGATGGTGGTGCTCTGCGTCATGTCTGCGTCTCCGTGAAGTCTGATGCGGGGAGTTTTGACGGGGGGCGGATTCTGGGGAGGGTGGTGGCGTCTCGTGGCCGGGTGCGTCGTGGCTGGTCGCGCCGTTCCCCGCGCCCCCTGAGACGCGCACTGCGTGCGCCATCTCATCCATGGGGCTGCGGCGAAGCCGCATGCTCCAGGGGCTCGGGGAACGGCGCGAGAAGGCCCACAGGCCCGCACCAGACGGACAGCACCCGCCCCTACGGCGCTACACCCGCTCCACGATCGTGGCGATCCCCATCCCCCCGCCGACACACAACGTGGCCAGCCCGTACCGAAGATCCCGCCGCTCCAGCTCATCGACCAACGTGCCCAGGATCATCGCCCCGGTCGCGCCCAGCGGATGCCCGAGCGCGATCGCCCCTCCGTTGACATTGACCTTGTCCAGGGACAGTCCCATGTCCCGCACGAAGCGGAGCACGACCGCCGCGAACGCCTCGTTGATCTCGACGAGGTCGATGTCGTCGATGGTCAGGCCCGCCTTGGCGAGGGCCTTGCGGGTCGCGGGCGCGGGGCCGGTGAGCATGATGGTCGGCTCGGAGCCGGAGACAGCCACCGAGACGATGCGGGCCCGCGGGGTGAGGCCGTGGCGCTCGCCGACCTCGCGCGAGCCGACGGCGACCAGCGACGCGCCGTCGACGATGCCCGAGGAGTTGCCCGCGTGGTGGACGTGGTCGATCTTCTCGACCCAGTGGTACTTCTGCAGCGCGACGGCGTCGAATCCGCCCAGGTCGCCGATGTCCTTGAAGGACGGCTTGAGCCTGGCGAGCGAATCGGCGGTGGTGCCGGGGCGCAGGAACTCGTCGTGGTCGAGGACGGTCAGCCCGCTGCGGTCCTTGACCGGGACGATCGACCGGTCGAAGCGGCCGTCCTTCACCGCGGCGGCGGCGCGCTCCTGGGAGAGCGCCGCGTACTCGTCGACGTCCCGCCGCGAGAAGCCCTCGATGGTGGCGATGAGGTCGGCGCCGATGCCCTGCGGTACGAAGCCGGTCTCGAAGTTGGTCATCGGGTCGGCGAACCAGGCACCGCCGTCGGAGGCCATCGGCACCCGGGACATCGACTCGACGCCGCCGGCGAGGACGAGGTCCTCCCAGCCCGAACGGACCTTCATCGCCGCCAGGTTGACGGCTTCGAGGCCGGAGGCACAGAAGCGGTTCTCCTGGACGCCCGCGACCGTGTCGGGCAGGCCCGCGGCGATCGCGGCGACGCGGGCGATGTCGGAACCCTGGTCGCCGACCGGGCCCACCACGCCGAGCACGATGTCGTCGATCGCGGCGGGGTCCAGATCGGGGAGGCGGGCCTGAAGCTCGTGGATGAGCCCGACGACGAGGTCGATCGGCTTGGTGCCGTGCAGGGAGCCGGTGGCCTTGCCCCGGCCGCGCGGGGTGCGGATCGCGTCGTAGACGTACGCGTCTGTGGTCACGGAAGTGCCTTTCAACGAGGGTCTGGTCAGGACAGCAGCGAACGGCCGATGATCTCCTTCATGATCTCGGTCGTGCCGCCGTAGATGGTCTGGATGCGCCCGTCGGTGAAGGCCTTCGCGACGCGGTACTCGGTCATGTACCCGTATCCGCCGTGCAGTTGGAGGCAGCGGTCGGCTACGCGCTTCTGCAGCTCGGTGGCCCACCACTTGGCCATGGAGGCGTGCACGGCGTCGAGGGTGCCCGCCGAGTGGTCCTCGATGCAGCGGTCGAGGAACGTCCGGGTGACGGCGCACTCGGTGGCCATCTCGGCGATCTCGAACCGGATGTGCTGCAGCTTGGCGAGCGGCCGCCCGAAGGCCTCGCGCTCCTTGACGTAACTCGTGGTGATCTCCAGCAGGTGCTCGGCGGCGGCGATGGCGGCGACGGCGATGCCCATGCGCTCCTGCGCGAGGTTCGTCATCAGGTGGATGAACGCGCCGTTGGTCTCCCCGAGGAGATTCTCCTTCGGGACGCGTACGTCGTCGAAGAACAACTCGGCCGTGTCCTGCGCCTTCTGGCCGATCTTGTCGAGGTTGCGGCCACGCTCGAAGCCCTTCATACCGCGCTCGACGACGAGGAGCGAGAGCCCGTGCGCGCCACCTTCCTGCGTGGTCCTGGCGACCACGATCACGAGGTCGGCGAGGATGCCGTTGGAGATGAAGGTCTTGGAGCCGTTGAGCAGCCAGTGGTCGCCCTTGTCCTCGGCGGTGGTGCGGATGCCCTGGAGGTCGGAGCCGGCGCCGGGTTCGGTCATCGCGATGGCGGTGATCGTCGAACCGTCGCAGAAGCCGGGCAGCCAGCGCCGCTTCTGCTCCTCGGTGCCCAGCGAGGTCAGGTACGGGCCGATGATGTCGTTGTGCAGGCCCACGGCGAGCCCGGCGGCGCCCGCGCGGGTGAACTCCTCGGCGAGAACGGCGCTGTAGCGGAAGTCGGCGGTGCCGCCGCCCCCGTACTCCTCGGGCACGGCGAGGCCGAGCAGCCCCTGGCGTCCGGCGGCGAGCCAGGCCTCGCGCGCGACGATGCCGTCCTTCTCCCACTGCTCGTAGTGCGGGGTCACCTCCTTGGCGAGGAAGGTGCGGACGGTCTCGCGGAACGCCTCGTGCTCGGCGCTGAACAGACGTCGCTCCATGCTCGCGATCAACTGCCTTTCTTCGGTGAGTCGGTGGGCCCGTCCGGTTCGGGTACGCCCCAGTCGCGGGCGACCGCCGCGGTGTCGGCGCCCGGCAGGGCGGGGCCCGAGCGGACGGCGGTGGGGGTGCCCGAGAAGCGGGGCGCGGGGGCGGGCTGGGTGATGCCGCCGTGGTCGACGAACGTGCCGCGGGCGGCGAGGTGCGGATGGTCCGGGGCCTCGCGCAGCGAGAGGACGGGGGCCACGCAGGCGTCGGAGCCCTCGAAGACGGCCGTCCACTCGTCCCTCGTACGCTCCTTGAAGCGCGCGGCGACGGTCTCGCGCAGCTCGTCCCAGCGGGCCAGGTCCTTGCGCGCGGGCGCGACGCCGGCGAGACCCATGAGGTCGATGAACGCGTCGTAGAACCGCTGCTCAAGGGCGCCGACCGCCATGTACTGGCCGTCGGCGGTCTCGTACGTGCCATAGAACGGGCAGCCGCCGTCGAGCAGGTTGGCGCCGCGCCGGTCCTGCCAGCCGCCGGCCGCGAGCATGCCGTGGATCATCGCGGTGAGGTGGGAGGTCCCGTCGACGATCGCGGCGTCGACGACCTGTCCGGCGCCGGTGGCGCGGGCGTGGTGGAGGGCGGCCAGGATGCCGACGACGAGATAGAGGGAGCCGCCCGCGTAGTCCCCGACGAGGTTGGCGGGGACGGTCGGCGGCTCGTCCGGCTTGCCGATCATGCCGAGGGTGCCGGTGAGCGCGATGTACCCGATGTCGTGCCCGGCGCGCTGGGCGAGGGGGCCTTCCTGGCCCCAGCCGGTCATCCGGCCGTAGACCAGCTTCGGGTTGCGGGCGTGACAGGTCCCGGGGCCCACTCCGAGGCGCTCGGCGACGCCCGGCCGGTAGCCCTCGATCAGTACGTCGGCGCGGTCGACGAGCCGCAGTACGCGCTCGGCGCCGTCCGCGGCCTTCAGGTCGACGATCACCGAGCGCTTGTTGCGGTTGGTGACGTCGTACGCGGGGTCGATCGCGAGGCCCGCGCCACCGGGCCGGTCGACCCGTACGACGTCGGCGCCGAGGTCGGCGAGGAGCATCGCGGCGAACGGCCCCGGGCCGATCCCGGCGAGCTCGACCACGCGCACCCCGGCGAGCGGGCCACCGCCGGCCTCTGTGCCTGCCCTTGTCATCCGGCCACGCCCCCGTCTGTGACACAACTGATGTAACACCATTGATGCTATGAAGCCGCCCCGGTCAGCACAACCCCCGACGAGCAAGCGCTTAGCCAAATTCCGGACCGGCACGGCCTGCCGCCCGCGCGCACGCTAGCCTCGGCCACCGACGACGGCACGAGAGCACGGTGAGGGGTGTCATGCGCAGGCCTGAAAGCCCGAAGAACACGGACAGGGCGTACGACGTGGTGTTGTTCGGGGCGACGGGCTTCGTGGGGGTGCTCACCGCCGAGTACTTCGCGGCGCACGCTCCCGAAGGGTTGCGCTGGGCGATAGCGGGCCGCGACACGGCCAAGCTGGAGCGGCTGCGCGAGCGGCTCACCGGCATCGACCCGGCGTGCGCGGTGCTGCCGCTGGAGCGGGCGGACGTCGCCGACGCGGCGTCGCTGCGCGCGCTCGCCTCTCGCACGCGCGTGGTGGCCACGACCGTCGGCCCGTACCTGGAGTACGGGGAGGGCCTGGTCACCGCGTGCGCCGACGCGGGCACCGACTATGTGGACCTCACCGGCGAGCCCGAGTTCGTGGACCTCATGTATGTGCGGCACGACGCCCGCGCGCGCGAGACGGGCGCCCGGCTGGTGCACGCGTGCGGCTTCGACTCGGTCCCGCACGACCTGGGCGCGTACTTCACCGTGCGGCAGCTGCCGACGGCGGTGCCGCTGCGGGTCGACGGGTTCGTGCGGACGAACGCCACGTTCTCGGGCGGCACGTTCACGTCCGCGCTGAACCAGTTCGGGCGGGCCCGGCAGATGCTCGCCGCGCAGCAGGACCGGCGGCGGCACCAGCCGCGGCTCGTGGGCCGCACCGCGTACGCGCCGACGGGGACGCCGCGGTACGCCAAGGAGGTCGGGGCGTGGGCGCTGCCGCTGCCGACTCTCGACCCGCAGGTGGTGCAGCGTTCCGCGCGGGCCCTGGAGTGCTACGGCCCGGACTTCCGCTACCGGCACTACGCGGCCGTGAAGTCGCTGCCGTTCGCGGTGGGCGGGGTGGCGGCCGCGGGAGCGCTGTTCACCGCGGCCCAAGTACCGCCCGTACGGCGCTGGTTGGGGAACAGGCTGCTGCCCGGCGACGGACCCGACGAGGCGCGCAGGGCCAAGAGCTGGTTCTCGGTGCGGTTCGTGGGCGAGGGCGGCGGGCGCCGGGTCTTCACCGAGGTGTCTGGCGGCGATCCCGGCTACACGGAGACCGCGAAGATGCTCGCGGAGTCCGCGATGTGCCTGGCCCAGGACGAGCTCCCCGACACCGCGGGGCAGGTGACCACCGCCGTGGCGATGGGTGACGCGCTGATCGGACGGCTGCGGGCGGCCGGTCTCACCTTCCGGGTCGCCGCGCAGCGGTGAGCAGGGCGTCCCGGCACAGCCGGTCGGCCCTGCGGGTCGTCTCCGGCAGCCGGTAGGCGGGGGTCAGGGCCAGCGTGTGGGCGCACGCGCCGGCCAGGGAGATCCGGTGGCCCACCGAGACGTACACCGGCTTCACGCCCTCGCGGGTGCGCAGGGCCCGGCCGACCTCCTCGCCCGCGTCCGTCAGCGCGACGGTGCTCCCCCGACCGGGCCCCAACTCGCCGTGCGTGAAGGCGAAGGGGTTCTTGGCGACGCCCATCGTCGGCAGCCCGGTGAGCACGCCGAGGTGGCTCGCGAGTCCGAAGCGGCGCGGGTGGGCGAGACCGTAGCCGTCGCACACGACGAGACCCGGATCGGTGCGCAGCGCCCGCAGAGCGCCGAGGACCGCCGGGATCTCGCGGAACGCCAACAGGCCCGGCACATAGGGGAAAGCGACGCGCCCGACCGCGGTCGCCTCCTCGACGACGTCGAGTGTCGCGGCGTCCAGCACGACCGCGGCCGCGGCGACGACATCGCGTGCGTCGTCGTAGGCGACATCGATCCCGGTGACCGTGCCCGCCCCCGGCTCCGGCCCGGCCTCGTCCACCACGACGCGGTCCCGCAGCGCGTCCTGCACCGCGCGCGCCGCCGCCTCGTCCGTCGGCCAGCCCTCAGGAATCCCCGTGATCGTCCGCATGCGCCAACCTTAGACAGCGCGCGCGGGGCCTCCCCTCGCTCACCGCTGACCGGGGCGGCCCGCGTTCTCCCACGTCGCGGGCTTCCACAGGCCGGACCGGCGCAGCGACTGCGGGCAGTGGAGGTAGATCTCGTCGATGTCCAGGAGCAGCGCGAGGGTCGGCCGCTGTCCCTTGACGGTCATGCCGTCGAAGAAGGGGGCGTCGGTGAGGACGCGGGCCCGGCCGTTGACGCGCAGGACGTCGGTGGCGCCGGGTATCAGGAACAGCAGGCTCGCGTGCGGGTTCTCCAGGACGTTGTGGAAGCTGTCGCCGCGACGGTTGCCGGGCCGGTCCGGCAGGGCGAGGGTGCCGGCGTCGACGATGTGCGCGAACCCGGGGCCGTCGCCGCGCGGCGACACGTCGCAGTTGCCGTGGGCGTCGGCCGTGGAGAGCAGGCAGAACGGCGAGCGGGCTATCAACTCCCGGTCCGCGTCGTCGAGTCGGTCGTGGACCTTGTCGATCACGATCGGGTGCGGCTCGCCGAGGATCTCGCGCAGCTCGGCCGCGGACCGCAGCTCCACGTAGCCGTCCGCCGGCTCGCCGGGCGGCCGGGGCGCGAGGGTGTCCGTGGTGTGCAGCAAGCCGACTCCTGGATTCGTACGGGCCTCCGGCGACGCCCGCGGATGCCCGCCAGAGTAGTTGCTCGGTGAACCTTATCTGATGTTAGGTTAGCCTCACCTAATGACTGGAACCTGTCGTTCCAGTGCCTGCCGCTGCGCGGCCGAAGCCGGACGGCGGACAAGGAACGATCCAGTGCAACTCACTGTGGCGGGACCGAAGGCGCTGCCGCGCCGTAAGGCTCCCGCGGCCTCCCCTCGCTCTCCTCGCCGCGGCCGGCTGCTCCTCGGCCTGTTCGCCGTCGCGCTCGTCCTCGTGGCCGCGGTGGCACTCAGCCTCGGCGTCGGCTCGGGACACGTACCGCTCGACGACGTCGTCGCCGGTCTCTTCAGCCCCGACCGCGGCGACCGTGCCCAGCTCATCGTGCGGGAGGTCCGCATCCCGCGCACCGCGGCGGGCCTGCTCGCGGGCCTGGCGCTCGGACTCGCCGGCACCGTCATGCAGGGTGTGGCCCGCAACCCCCTCGCCGACCCCGGCCTGTTGGGCGTCAACGCCGGAGCCTCCGTCTTCGTGGTCTTCGCCATCAGCGTGCTCGCCCTGACCGACCCGCGGCAGTACATCTGGTTCGGCTTCCTCGGCGCCTGCCTCGCCGCCGTGCTCGTCCACGGGATCGGCAGCATGGGGCGCGAGGGCGCCACCCCGGTGAAACTCGCCCTGTCCGGGGCGGCCGTGGCCGCCGCACTCTCCGCCCTGACCAGCGCGATGCTGCTCACGGACAGCAGGACCTTCGACCAGTTCCGTTTCTGGCAGGTCGGCTCACTCACGGGCCGTGAACCCGCCGTGCTGTGGCAGGCCCTGCCCTTCATCGCCGTGGGCGGGGTCCTGGCCCTCGCGCTGGGCCCGCAGCTCAACACCCTCGCCCTGGGCGACGACACGGCCCGCGGGCTCGGCCAGCGGATCGCCCGGGCCCGGCTCGGCGCCGCGGCCTGTGTGGTCCTGCTCTGCGGGGCCGCGACCGTCGTCGCCGGGCCGATCGCCTTCGTGGGCCTGGCCGTTCCGCACGCGGCACGCCTGATCACCGGGCCCGACTACCGCTGGATCCTGCCGTACAGCGCCCTGCTCGCGCCGGCCGCGCTGCTGCTCGCCGATGTCGTCGGCCGGCTGATCGCCCGGCCCGGCGAGGTCCAGGTCGGGGTGATGACGGCCGCGCTGGGCGCGATCCCCTTCGTCGTCCTCGTACGGCGCAGAAAGACGGTGGAGCTGTGAGCGGCGGAGTGGCGAGCGATGAAGTGGTGAGCGGCGGACCAGTGAGGGACACGCTCCGTCCGGCCGACGATGCCCTGCGCGCGGCTACGGCCCGGGTGTCCTCGGTACGCCGCCGCGGACGCGCCCGGTTCATCGGTGTCAGCGGCGGCCTGCTCGTCGCCGCGCTCGTCGCGCTGTGCGTCGCGCTCGGCTACGGCGACTACACGGTTCGGCTACCTGACGTGGTCGCCACCCTGCTGGGCGGCGGCGACAGCGGAACCCGGTTCGTCGTCCTCGAACTGCGGCTGCCGCGGGCCTTGTTGGCGCTGCTGGTGGGCTGCTGCTTCGGGTTGTCCGGCGCCGTGTTCCAGACGCTGCTGCGCAATCCGCTGGCGAGCCCCGATGTGATCGGGGTGAGCTCGGGCGCGGGCGCCGCCGTCGTCCTGGCCGGCGGGCTCGCCGGGCTGAGCGGCACTCCGCTGTCGTTCGTGGCGCTGGCCGGCGCCCTCGCCGCGGGCACGGCGGTCTATGTGCTGGCCTGGCGCAAGGGGGTGAGCGGATACCGGCTCGTCCTCGTCGGCCTGGGTATCGGGACGGGCCTGTCGAGCGTGATCTCGTACCAGATGACACGGTCGGACGTCAGTGAGGCGCAGACCGCGTTCCTGTGGCTGACCGGAAGCCTCAACGGGCGTTCCTGGCCGCACTTCTGGCCGCTGCTCGTCGGCGCCGTCCTGCTCGTACCGCTGACCGCCCTGGCGGCCCGGGCGCTGCCCGCGCTGCAACTCGGCGACGACACGGCCGGCGGGCTCGGCGCACGCGTCGAGCGGGACCGGCTCGCCCTGCTCGCCTGCGCCACCGCCCTCGCCGGGGTGGCGACGGCCGCCGCGGGCCCCGTCGGGTTCGTCGCCTTCGTGTCGCCGCCCATCGCCCGGCGCCTGCTGCCGGGGCAGGGCGCCGCCCTGCTGCCGTCCGCCGCGACCGGCGCGCTGCTCGTGATCGTCGCCGACTTCGCCGCCCAGCACCTGGTCCCCGGCACCCAATTGCCGGTCGGCATCGTCACGAGCGTGATCGGCGCCCCGTACCTCCTATGGCTCCTGGCCCGCGCCAACAGATCCGGCCAGGGCGGCTGACGATGCGATGCCTCCCTCCCTCATGGCACAGGCCCACGCGCCCTGTCCCCCCGCTACGGCACCAATCGGGCCGGGGTCTCGAAGATCCGGCCCGACCAGGCCTCCGTCGGCCCCACCCACTTGCACCCGATCACCCATGCCGCCCGAGCCGGTCTCCGGGGCCGCCGCGAAGACCCCGCGCGGCCGGAACACAGCCACCACCGGCCCAACCCGTCCGCACCCCTGCACCCCCGCCACCCGGGACCCCCGACCATGCCCTCCGCCCCGCCCCACCCCTTCCGCCCCGACGACGAGGAGACGGCCGTGACCTCACCGCACACCTTGCAGGCCCGCGGGCTCGCGCTCGGATACGGGGAGCGCCGGATCATCTCCGGGCTCGATGTCGATGTTCCGCCGGGCCGGATCACCGTCGTGGTCGGGCCGAACGCCTGTGGTAAGTCGACTCTGCTGCGGTCGATGGCCCGGCTGCTCGCCCCGACGGCCGGCACGGTCCTGCTCAACGGGCGCAGCGTGCACGACATGTCCACCAAGGACGTGGCGGCGGTGCTCGGCGTGCTGCCGCAGACGCCGGTCGCGCCGGAGTCGATCACCGTCGCCGATCTGGTCGGGCGCGGCCGCTATCCGCATCAGGGCTGGTTCCGGCGCTGGACGCCCGCGGACGACGAGGCGGTTGCCGCGGCGCTGCACGCGACCGACGTGCTCGACCTTGCGGAGCGGTCCATCGACGAACTCTCCGGCGGTCAGCGCCAGCGCGTCTGGATCGCCATGGCCCTGGCGCAGCAGACCGACGTCCTGTTGCTCGACGAGCCGACGACCTACCTCGACATCAGCCATCAGCTCGACGTCCTGGACCTGCTGACCGATCTCAACCGGGAGCGCGGCGTCACGCTGGTCGTGGTCCTGCACGACCTCAACCTGGCGTGCCGCTACGCAGACCATCTCGTCGCCATGAAGGACGGCCGGATCGTCGCCGAGGGCGCGCCCTCGGACATCGTCACCGAGTCCCTCGTCGAGGAGGTCTTCGGGCTGCGCAGCACCGTCGTCCCCGACCCGGCGTCCGGCACCCCGCTCATCGTCCCGATGGGGCGCCATCACATGAGCGCCTCCCCCACCCCGTCCGCGTAGAAAGACAGGAACATCGCCATGCCCACCCCCTCTCCCGGCCGTACCGGCCGCCGCCGTTCCCGGTTCCTCGTCGGCGCCCTCGCTCTCGCGCTCGCCGGCTCGCTCGCGGCCTGCGGTTCCCACTCGGACGACGACGCCGCCGGCGCCGGCCAGAAGTCCTCCGGCGCTTTCCCCGCGAAGGTGTCCACGAAGTTCGGCACCGTCACGGTGAAGCAGCAGCCGAAGCGCGTGGTCGCCCTCGGCTGGGGCGACGCGGAGACGGCCCTCGCGCTCGGCGTGCAGCCCGTCGCGGCGAGCGACTGGCTGGCGTTCGGCGGGGACGGTGTCGGCCCCTGGGCCAAGGGCAAGTACGACAAGTCGCCGCAGAAGATCGGCACGCTGGAGCCCGAGTACGAGAAGATCGCGGCGCTCAGGCCCGACCTCATCCTGGACACCAAGTCGAGCGGCGACCAGACCCGTTACGACACCCTCAGCAAGATCGCGCCGACCGTCGGGGTGCCGAAGGGCGGCGACCAGTACAAGCAGACCTGGGAGAAGCAGACGACGATGGTCGCCCAGGCGCTCGGGGTGCCCGAGAAGGGCGAGAAGCTGATCGCGGACACCGAGAAGGAGTTCAGCGACGCGGCGGCCGCGCACCCCGAGTTCAAGGGGAAGACGATCACCGTCGGCTCCCGTACGGCATCGGCCTGGGGCGCGTACGTGCGCGGCACCGGTCGTATCGACTTCGTCGAGCGGCTCGGCTTCACGAACAACCCGGCGGTGGAGAAGAAGGCGGGCAGCGCGTTCTCCGTGCCCGTGTCGGAGGAGAACCTCCAGATGCTCGACGCCGATCTGATGGTGATGGCGCCGATCGGCACGACGGCGAAGAAGATCAGCTCCGACCCGCTGTTCGCGTCGATCCCGGCGGCGAAGAAGGGGCACGCGGTGGTCTTCGACGACCCGAACATCAGCCAGGCCTTCGCCACCGACTCGGTGCTGTCCGTCCGGTACGCGCTCAAGAACGTGGTGCCGCTCTTCGCGGACGCCATGAAGAAGTAGCGCAGCGGGCTACACGCGGCTGCCCGCCGCCGTGTCGGAGGACAGCCGCTGGGCCACGTAGACCGGGATGACCGACAGCAGGACGAGGACGACGGCGACGACGTTGACCACGGGGGCCTGCTGCGGTCTGGCCATGTTGGAGAAGATCCACAGCGGGAGCGTCCGGACGCCGGGGCCCGCCGTGAACGTGGTGACCACGATCTCGTCGAAGGACAGCGCGAACGCGAGCAGGCCGCCGGCCGCGAGCGCCGAGCGCGTCAGAGGGAACGTGATGTCACGGAACGTCCGGAAGGTGTCGGCGCCCAGATCCATCGCCGCTTCCTCGTACGAGTACGAGCCCTGGTGCCTGCGCAGCCGGGCGGCGACGTTGTTGAAGACGACCACGACACAGAACGTGGCATGCCCGACGATCACGGTGAACAGGCCGAGGCCGATCCCGACCGGCTCCAGGACCGTGCGGAACGCCGTGTTGAGGGCGACGCCGGTGATGATGCCCGGCAGCGCGAGGGGCAGGACGACGGCGAAGGAGATCGCCTCCCGGCCGAAGAAGCGGCGCCGGGAGACCGCGAAGGCGATGAGCGTGCCGAGGACGAGGGCGATGACGGTGGCGCCGAGGCCCGCCTTCACCGAGGTCCACAGGGCGTCCCTGGCGCCCGCGCTGTGCCAGGCGTCCTGCCACCAGCGCAGGGTGAGACCGCTCGGCGGCCAGCTCGAACTGCGGTCCTGGTTGAGGGAGTTGACGACGACCAGGAGCAGCGGCACGTAGATGACGGTGAAGCCGACGAGGGCGCCGACGCGGAGCGCGATGCGCGCGGGGCGGGACAGGTGCACCACGGGCTCCTTCAGAGGCTGCTGAGCGCGCCCGTGCGCCGCACGGCGAGCAGGTAGAGGACGATGACCACGACCGGCACGGTGCCGAGGGCGGCGGCCAGCGGCAGGTCCAGGGTGATGTTGGAGTAGACGACGTTGCCGATCAACTGCGTTTTGCCGCCCACGATTTGTACGGCGATGTAGTCGCCGAGGCTGAGCGAGAACGTGAAGACGGACCCTGCCGCGACGGACGGCAGGACGAGCGGCAGCAGGACCGTGCGGAAGGTGCGCCAGGTGCGGGCGCCGAGGTCGGCGGAGGCGTCGAGCAGTCCCTCGGGGACGCGTTCGAGGCCCGCGTGGATCGGCAGGATCATGTACGGGAGCCAGAGGTAGGTCAGGACGAGGACTGTGGCGGTGAGTCCGTAGCCGGGGCCGCTCAGTCCGAGGGGCGATAACAGCCAGTCCAGCAGGCCGCCTTCGGCGAGCATGACGCGCCACGCGTACGCCTTGACGAGGTAACTGGCCCACAGCGGGGTGAGGATGGCGACGACGAGCAGTGGACGCCACCGGGGGCGGGCGACCCGCGCCGTGTAGAAGGCGATCGGGAACGCGAGCACGACGCACAGCACGGTGACACAGAGGGCAACTCCTATGGTACGCAGGGCGACTTGGCGGTACACGTCCGTCGTGAACAGCGTCTTGAAGTTGTCGAGGGTCCAGGTGCGCACGATGTCCGACGTGAACGGGTCCGTGGTCCACAGGCCCGACAGGAAGAGCACCGCGAGTGATCCCAGGTAGGCGACGACGAGCCAGGTCAGGGGCGCCGCGAGGAGCAGTGCGAGGCGTAGCCGGGGGCTGCGGTGCAGCACCCCGGCGGCTTTCCTCCCGATGGTCACGCCCACCTCAGCCCTTGACCTCGGTCCACGCCTGGACCCACTTCGCGTACGGCACGCACGTCACGTCGGTGCGTCCGTCGAGGCACTGCGGGATGGGTGTGGTCCAGAAGTGGACCTGTTTCCAGTAGGCGGCGTCGTCGGCGTGGTAGGTCGCGCAGTGCCGTTTGTCGGCGGTCCGCGCGCACGCCCCGGCGTTGGCGGGCGCCTCGCCGAAGTACTCGGCGACCTGTGCGTTCGCCTTCGGCGAGACGATCCAGTCGAGCCATTTGTAGGCGCAGTTGGGGTGTTCGGCCTTCGCGGAGACCATCCAGGTGTCGGACCAGCCGGTGGCACCCTCCTTCGGGAGGACGGCCTTGACGGGGGCCTTCTCGGCCTGGGCGGTGTTCACGATGACCTGCCAGCTGGTGCCGATCACCGAGTCGCCGCTCTTGAAGGCGGAGATCTCCTTCAAGTAGTCGCTCCAGTATTCACCGACGTTCCCGTTCTGCTTCTTCAACAGGGCGACCGATGCGTCGAATTGCTTCTGGTCCAGCGCGTACGGGTCCTTGATGCCGAGGCCCGGCCGCGTCTTCATGAGGTACAGCGCGGCGTCGGCGATGTAGATCGGCGAGTCGTACGCGGTGACCTTCCCCTTGTACGCGGACGCGCCGTCGAAGACGGCCTTCCATGAGTCGGGGGCCGGGGAGACCTTGTCGGTGCGGTACATGAGGAGGTTGGCGCCGCGGCCGTGCGGGATGCCGTAGGCGACCTTCTTGACGGAGTTCCAGGGCTGCATCTTCAACCCCGGGAAGATGTCTCGGTAGTTGGGTACGAGGTCGGTGTTGACGGGGGCCGCGTCCCCGGAGGCGATCAGGCGCAGGGAGGCGTCTCCGGACGCGGAGACCGCGTCGTACTGGCCGGTCTTCATCAGGTTGACCATCTCGTCGGAGGTCCCGGCGACCTTGGTGCTGACCTGACACCCCGTCTGTTTCTCGAAGGGGGTGACCCAGTCGACCTTCGGATCGTTCGAGCCGTCCTCGGCGTAGCCGGCCCAGGCGATGAGATTGACCTTGCCCTCCGTCTTTCCGAGGGCCTTGGGCGCGGACAGTTCCGGCGGGGTGAAACCCCGCCCGCCGGGTGCGCCGCCGGCATCGCCTCCCCCGTCGCCGGAGGAGCCGCAGGCGGTGACGAGCAGCAGCCCACCGAGTGCGGTGGCGGCCAGGAGGGTTCGGGGTGCGCGCACGAGGTCTCCCTGTCGGTCGATTCGCGTGGGTCGCTCAAGTCGTTCTGTTCAGTGGGACGTTGTGCCGTCGGTGCCAGCGCAGCAGGACGCGGTTGCCCGGCAGGGCGAGCGCGTCGGCCGCCGTCGTGTCGAGGTTCTGCCGTACGACGACGAATCGCGCGCCGGCGTCGGTGTCGACGACCACGCGCGTACTGTCCCCGAGGTACACGGCGTCGGCGACGGTACCGCGCACCTCGCTGTGGTGGACCCGGTCGTGCTTCTCCCCGTCGGGCAGGACCCGGATCTTCTCGGGTCTGACGCCGAATGTCCCGGATTTCCCCACGATCAGTTCGGCGGCCGCTCCGGTGAGGGTGTTGGAGGTGCCGACGAAGGACGCGACGAACACGGAGGCGGGCGCCTCGTACAACTCCCCCGGTGTGCCGACCTGTTCGACGCGTCCGGCGTTCATGACGGCGATGCGGTCGCTGAGCGCGAGGGCCTCGCCCTGGTCATGGGTGACGAGCACGAAGGTGATGCCGACATCGCGCTGCAATTCCTTCAGCTCGGTCTGCATCTGTTCGCGCAGATTGACGTCGAGGGCGCCGAGCGGTTCGTCGAGGAGCAGGACCCGGGGGCGAACGACCAACGCCCGTGCCAGCGCCACGCGTTGGCGCTGCCCGCCGGAGAGCTGCCCCGGCCGGCGTCGGCCGAATCCTTCGAGGCGGACGGAGTGCAGGGCGGCGCGGGCCCGCTCGGCCTGCTCTCTCCGGCCGGCGCCGCGCACCTTCAGGCCGTAGGCGACGTTCTGCTCGACGCTCATGTGCGGGAAGAGCGCGTAGTCCTGGAAGACGGTGGTGACGTCGCGCTCGAAGGGGGCGCGCCGGGTGACGTCGACGCCGTCGAGGCGGACGGTGCCGCTCGTCGGCGTCTCGAATCCGGCGATCAGGCGCAGCACGGTGGTCTTCCCCGACCCGGACGGGCCGAGCAGCGAGAAGAACTCGCCCTCGGCCACGTCGAGTTCGACGCCGTCGACGGCATGTACGTCACCGAAGGTCTTGTGCACCGCGCGCAGGGCGATCGCGGCCGCCCCGCGCTTCACGTCTTCCGCCGCTACTTCTGGCATGGCCATACGCGTAGATCATGCACATTTCAACGACCCCCCACAAGACCGCCTACGGCCTGTCGGACGTTCTGGTACCGGAATTGGAATGTCGCCCGACCCGGCTACCGGAACCGGTGTCCCAGGCGCGCCGCGCGCCCCTTCTCGCCCGCCGCCCAGCAGGCGCCGTCGTGCGTGCAGTCGACGGTGTCGTACGAGCCCGTGTCCACGGTGCGCCAGGTGCGGCCCGCGTTCGTGGTGAGGTCCGTGCCGGTCGGACCGACGGCGAGGGCGGCGGCCCGGCTGTGCGGCAGCCAGGCGACGCCGGAGCGGTAGGCCGACGGAGGCCGCGCCGACGGGGTCCAGTCGCGGCCCGCGTCGCCGGTCACCGCGGCGGCCCGCGGCGAGGGCTGGTCGGCGCGGTAGTCGCCGCCGACCGCGATGCCGTGCGCCCGGTCCCGGAAGGCGAGGCCGAAGACGCCGCGGGCCGGGTCGCCCGCCGGGATCGGGGTCTCGGCCGCGGTCCAGGTCAGGCCGCGGTCGGCGGAGTGCAGCACCCGCGAGGCCGCGCCGCCGCCGGTGGCCAGCCAGACATCCTTGGGGCCCGACGCCACCAGGCACTGCCCGGACGCGGCGAAGCCCGCCTCGCCGCTCTGCGCGGGCGGCATCCCGGTGTTCGGCAGGACCCGCCAGGAGCGGCCGCCGTCGCGCGTCGACAGGATGCGGTACTTGCCGTCGACCGGGTCGCTCATCGCGAGGCCGTGCCGGCGGTCGAAGAACGTGACGCAGTCGTAGAACGCCTTCGGGTCGGTGTTGCGGAACGACTCCGTCCAGCTCGCGCCGCCGTCCTCGGTCCGGAAGATCCGGGACGCCTCGCCCTCTCCGATGGCCAGGACCACCGCGTGGCGGGCGTCGAACGCCTCGATGTCACGGAACTCCAGCGCGTCAGCGCCGGGCGGCGACACGGACTTCCACCGCGCTCCGCCGTCCGTGGTGCGCAGCACGGTGCCCTTCGTACCCGCGACCCACGCCGTGCTCCGGTCGACGGCGGCCAGACCCCGGAACCGGGCGTCGGTGTGCGTGTCCCGCGGCTCCCAGGCCGGGGCCTGGGCGGCGGCGGGCCCCGGCGCGGCACCGAACGCGACGGCCGCGAGCACCGCCACGCCCATGGCCTGCACGGTTCGTCCCGCTTTCCCCCTACGACCCGCGCTTCTCCGTGTCGTCACAGTCCTCAATCTCGTCATGGCGCGCGAAGGTAGTCCGCCGTCCGGGTGGCGTCCAGAGGACCTTGATTGAAACCGGTGACAGAGGTCACTTGTGTTTCGTCCGGCTTCAGGTGCACGGATTTCCCCGTTCCGCCGTCTAGTCCAGTGAGGCCGTCCGACCCGTTCGTCGTCGTCCGTGCAGTTGTCCCAAGGAGCAGGCGTTGTCCATCGTCATCGAGCAAGCCGTAGAGGCCCGTCTGGTCGCCGCCGCGCCGCGCATGGCGAGCATCCCCGCGAGGCTCGCCTACGACGCCCGCGACCCGTTCGCCGTGCGCATGTCGTTCCCTGCCCCGGCCACTCTGGAGGGCGTCGAGGTGTGCTGGACGTTCGCCCGCGAGCTGCTCACCTCCGGGGTGACGGAGGCCGTGGGCGCCGGTGACGTACGCGTCCGCCCGTACGGCTACGACCGGACGGTCCTGGAGTTCCACGCCCCGGAGGGCACCGCGATCGTGCACATCCGCACGGGCGAGCTCGAGCGCTTCCTTTCGGACAGCGCGGCGCTGGTGCCGGCCGGCGAGGAGTATCTCCATGTCGACATGGACGGGGATCTGGCGGAGCTGCTGCGGGACGCGTTCTGAGGCTCGCGAGAAGCGGCTGACATTCGTGGCGGCGGATGAAAAGCTGCGCCGAACAGGCGTTCGGGGGACGCGGTTGGCGGGGGCCGCATGGTGCACGGGGGCAACGGCGGGCGTCGGACGCCGCCCGGACCGTCCGCGGTGGCGATCACGGCCGGCGTGGTCGCCGCGTCGGCCGCGACCGCCCTGGTGCTGCGCCCCGGCGAGGGTCCGCTCGGCCACCTGGGCATCGTCACCATCGTGATCGTCGCCGTCTGGGCGGTCGGCCTCATGCTCGGCATGGAGCAGCTGCGGGACCGGATCGGCGCACGCCGCGCCACGGTGCCGCCTGCCGAGGAGCGGTTGCGGCGGGCCGCGCCCGGCGCCTGATGTGAGGCGACGCGGTCCCCTCTGCCTGCACGCGAGTGCGGGTCGTCCGTGGCTGGTCGCGCAGTCCCCCGCGCCCCTTGGGGGCGTTTCAGCCGGTGCCCGCCGATGATCTGGTGGCCTCCGCCGATTTCACCGCTGCCTCCAGGGCTCGGGCGATCGGAGGCAGGTGGGGACCCGCTCGTAGGGTCAGGGCGGCCAGGCGGGTGGTGTGGTGGCGGCGGTCCCGGGGGCGGAGCACGGTGCGGAGGTGGCCCGCGGCGGCCAGGGCGGCCAGGGTCGCGTGGTCGCGCGGGACCCCGTCGGGCGGGACCGGGTTCGTCACCGCGTGGAGGACCTCCACGCGGAGGACCTCCACGTAGCCCGCGCGTTGCAGCGCGTAGTGCGTGCTGGGGAAGAGGCCGAGGACGCGGCGGCGGCCGGGGCGCAGGTAGGCGTCCGTGACCAGACCCTCACGGACCAGTGCGGCGGTGCTCCGGGCGCGGTGGGTGATCCAGCCGCGCCATTTCCTGGGCCGGGACTCCTCGATGAGTTCCAGGAGGTGGTCGAGGACGGCGTCGCCGGTGCGGGCGCCGAGCACCGGGGTCACGATGCCGTCCACTTCGTGGATCAGCTCTCGCTCGGCGAGCTCCGCGAGGACCGCCGCGCGGATCGCGAACGGCAGGTCGGGGGCGCCGGCGACCCGGTCCTTGCCGGTGTCGTACGCCAGGAGGAAGAGGCGGGCGGGAACGGAGAGGGAGCCATGGGGCACCTGCGTCAGGTTAATCGGTTGACAGTCCCGGAGACAGATTCTTACGCTGTATAGCGGTTCTGTTGTCGTCGATCGGAGTAGGACGTTGCTCGTCTGAGGTCCTGAGACACCGCGCATGTCACGCAGCGCACGGTTCCGCACGGTTCTTCACGTGCCCTCCGCCGCGTACATGTCGTCGTGCGAGACCTCGGCATCCGAGCCGCCCTCCCCGCCGGTACAGGCCTTTTTTGTTGCCCCTGGCCCGCGGTGTCTCGAACGCGTCGTATCCCGTCACCGTTCGCACCGAGCAACCGCGAGGCCCCCTTGTCCACCTCCTCCCAACCTCACACCCACGGCCACGGCCCCACGTCCGTCGCCGTCACCGCGCTCGCGTACGCCTGGCCGGACGGCACCGGCGTCTTCGACGGACTGCAGGCCGCCTTCGGTCCGGGCCGCACCGGCCTGATCGGCGTCAACGGGTCAGGCAAATCAACCCTGTTGAAGCTGATCGCGGGCGAACTGGCACCGGCCGACGGCACCGTGCGCGTCTCCGGAGAGATCGGCTACCTGCCGCAGAGCGTCACGCTCGACACCACGCTCCGGGTCGACGAGACCCTGGGCATCGCCGACACCCGCGCCGCGCTGCACGCCATCGAGGCGGGCGACGTACGCGAGGAGAACTTCACCGCCGTCGGCGACGACTGGGACGTCGAGGAGCGGGCGGTCGCCATGCTCTCCGAACTCGGCCTCGGCCACGTCGACCTGGACCGCACCATCGGCGAGGTGTCCGGCGGCGAGTCGGTGCTGCTGCGGCTCGCCGCGCTGCTGCTGCGCCGGCCCGACGTGCTGCTCCTCGACGAGCCGACGAACAATCTCGATCTGCACGCACGACAGCGTCTGTACGCGGCCGTCGAAGGGTGGCCCGGGGTGATGATCCTGGTCAGCCACGACCGCGAACTCCTCGACCGCGTCGACCAGATCGCGGATCTGCGGGGCGGCGAGGTCGCCTGGTACGGCGGGAACTTCTCCGCCTACGAGGAGGCGCTCGACGGCGCGCAGGACGCGGCGGAACGGATGGTGCGCGTCGCCGAGTCCGATCTGAAGAAGCAGAAGCGCGAACTGTCGGACGCGCAGATGAAGTTGGCGCGGCGCAAGCGGTACGGACAGAAGATGTGGGACAGCAAGCGCGAGCCGAAGATCGTGATGGGTGCGCGCAAGCGGGCCGCGCAGGTCTCCGCCGGCAAGCACCGCATCATGCACGAGGAGAAGCTCTCCGAGGCGAAGGAGCGCCTCGACGAGGCGGTGGAGGCGGTACGCGACGACGACGAGATCCGCGTCGACCTGCCGTACACCGCCGTCCCACCGGGCCGGTCCGTCCTGACGCTGAGCGGGCTGCACCTCGCCCACGGGGCGCGTGTGGAGGGCGGGTTCGAGCTGCGCGGCCCCGAGCGCATCGCCCTGATCGGGCGCAACGGCTCGGGCAAGACGACGCTGCTGCGCACGATCGCCGGAGAGCTCGCGCCGGTCGAGGGCGAGGCGGTGCCACATGTGCCGCTTCGCTTCTTGCCGCAGCGACTCGACGTACTGGACGAGGAGTCCAGCGTCGCGGAGAACGTGGCACGGTTCGCGCCGGACGCCACCAACAACCGGATCCGGGCCCGCCTCGCCCGCTTCCTGTTCAAGGGGGCTCGGGCGGATCAGGCGGTCGCGACCCTGTCGGGCGGCGAACGCTTCCGCGCGACGCTCGCCGCGCTGATGCTGGCCGAACCGGCACCCCAGCTGCTCATGCTCGACGAGCCGACGAACAACCTCGACATGGCGAGCACCCGGCAGCTGACGTCGGCCCTCGAGTCGTACGAGGGAGCCCTGATCGTGGCCAGCCACGACCTGCTGTTCCTCGACTCGATCGGGGTCACCCGATGGCTGCTGCTGGAGAACGGCGTCCTCCAGGACACAGCAGCCCCATGAGAGGAGGAAACCCCGACAAAAGGTGTCTGGTATAGCACCTACCGTCGGAGATATGCCGAGCACAAAAGGAACCGGTCACCACTGCCTGCACATCGTCGGCGCCCGCCAGAACAACCTTCGCGACGTGACCCTGCGCATTCCCAAAGAGCGCCTCACCGTGTTCACCGGGGTCTCCGGCTCAGGGAAATCGTCGATGGTCTTCGGCACGATCGCGGTCGAGTCGCAGCGCCAGCTGAACGAGACGTTCACCTGGTTCGTACGCAACCGGCTGCCGAAGTACGAGCGGCCGCACGCGGACGCGCTGGAGGGCCTCTCCCCCGCGATCGTCGTCGACCAGAGGCCGATCGGCGGGCACTCCCGCTCCACGGTCGGCACGATGACGGACATCTACTCGGTGATCCGCGTGCTGTTCTCGCGGTGCGGGACGCCGAGCGCGGGGCCGGCCGCCGCGTACTCGTTCAACGACCCGAGCGGCATGTGTCCCGGGTGCGACGGGCTCGGGCGCACCGTGCGGCCCGACTACGACCGCATCCTCGACCCCGCGAAGTCGCTGGCGGGCGGCGCGGTGCGCTTCCCGCCGTTCGCCGTCGGCACCTGGCAGGGCCAGACGTACACGAACACCACCGCTCTCGACACCAACAGGCCCGTGGGTGAATTCACCGCCGCTGAGCGGGAGTTCCTGCTGCGCGGGAGCGGCGCGCAGGTGACGGTCGACAACACCGGCGGCAGCCGCGCCATCGCCTTCGAAGGGCTCGCAGACCGGTTCGAGCGGCTGTACGTCAACCGGGACCTGTCGGCGCTGAGCCAGCGGACCCGCGACCTGGTGGAGCCGTACCTGACGGACGGCCCCTGCCCGGCGTGCGGGGGCGCCCGGCTCACCGCCGCCGCGCTCGCCACCCGGATCGACGGCCGCACCATCGCCGACTGCACGGGTATGGAGGTCGGCGAGCTGATCCCCGTACTGCGGCGCATCGAGGAGGCCGCCGACCCGGTGGCCGGGCCGATCGCCGGGGCGGCCGTCACCGCGCTCGAACGGATCGAGGCGATCGGGCTCGGCTACCTCAGCCTCGACCGGCCCACCTCGACACTCTCCGGCGGCGAGGGGCAGCGCCTGAAGACCGTGCGGCATCTGGGGTCGAGCCTGACCGGAATGACGTACATCTTCGACGAGCCGAGCGTCGGCCTGCACCCGCGCGACGTGGGCCGCCTCAACGACCTGCTGCTGCGTCTGCGCGACAAGGGGAACACGGTCCTGGTCGTCGAGCACGACCCCGACGTCATCGCCGTCGCCGACCACGTGGTCGACATGGGGCCGCTGGGCGGCGCGGGCGGCGGACGCGTGGTGTACGAGGGGACGCCGGACGGACTGCGGCGCGCCGACACCCTGACCGGCCGGTGCCTGCGCGGCTCCGGCGGCGTGAAGGAGCACCCGCGCGAGGCCACCGGCGGCATCCGGATCGAGCGGGCCCGGCTGCACAACCTGCGGAACGTGACCGTGCGGGTGCCGACCGGGGTGCTGACCGCGGTGACCGGGGTCGCCGGTTCCGGAAAGAGTTCGCTGGTGGCGGGGGCGCTGTGTGCCGCGCACCCGGACGCGGTGGTCGTCGACCAGTCGTCCATCGGCATCTCGGGCCGGTCCACTCCGGCGACGTACCTCGGGATCATGGACGCCGTACGCACGCTCTTCGCCCGCGAGACGGGCGCGCGAGCGGGCCTGTTCAGCTTCAACTCGGCCGGTGCGTGCGGGAGTTGTCAGGGCCGCGGGGTGGTGTACAGCGACCTCGCCTTCATGGACCCGGTGACCACCGTCTGCGAGGCCTGCGGCGGACGGCGGTTCGGTGACGAGGTGCTGCGGCTGACCGTGCGGGGCCGCAGCGTCGCCGATGTGCTCGACATGACGGCCGGGCAGGCCCTGGAGTACTTCACCGGGCCCGGCGAGGAGTCGGTACGCCGCCGGCTGCACGCCCTGCGTGACGTCGGTCTGACCTACCTCACGCTCGGCCGGGCGCTGTCCACCCTGTCCGGAGGCGAGCGCCAGCGGATCAAGCTGGCCACACAGTTGCACCGCACCGCCGCGACATACGTCCTGGACGAGCCGACCACCGGACTGCACATGGCGGATGTCGACGCGCTCGTGGCGCTCCTGGACCGGCTGGTCGACGCGGGCAACACGGTGGTCGTCGTCGAGCACAACCTCGACGTGGTCCGGCGTGCGGACTGGGTGATCGATCTGGGCCCCGGTGGCGGGCGGCACGGCGGGCAGGTCGTCTTCGAGGGGACAGCGGCCCAACTCCTCGCGGCGGACGGCTCGTTCACCGCCCGGCACCTGCGGCGGGCGGTCGCGGGCGTGGAGGGGCACGGTGAGGGGGAGGTGACAGCCGCGTAACGGGGGATACCGCCGCACCCCCCGGGCTGTGCATGATGAACGCCGTCGCCCACCACGCACAGCTCAGCACCAGTCATGGAGTACACCCGTGCCCAGCCAGAAGGCCCTCGTCCGCCGCCCCGGACCGCGTGTCGCGGAGGGGCTGGTCACGCATGTGGAGCGCACGCCCGTCGACGCCGGCAAGGCGCTCGCGCAGTGGCAGGAGTACGTCGCCGCGCTGGAGACGCACGGCTGGGAGACGTTTTTGGTGGAACCGGCCGACGGCTGCCCGGACGCGGTGTTCGTCGAGGACGCGGTGGTCGTCTTCCGGAACGTGGCGTTGATCGCGCGGCCGGGCGCCGAGTCCCGGCGCGACGAGACCGCCGGGGTCGAGGAGGCCGTGGCGCGGCTCGGCTGCTCCGTCAACTGGGTGTGGGAGCCCGGCACCCTCGACGGAGGCGACGTACTGAAGGTGGGCGACACCCTCTACGTGGGGCGCGGCGGGCGCACCAACGCGGCGGGGGTACAGCAGTTGCGGGCGGTCTTCGAGCCGCTCGGCGCGCACGTGGTGCCCGTGCCGGTCAGTTCGGTGCTGCACCTGAAGTCCGCGGTGACGGCGCTGCCCGACGGTACGGTCATCGGGCACGCGCCGCTGGTGGACCACGCGTCGGTCTTCCCCCGGTTCCTGCCGGTGCCGGAGGAGGCGGGCGCGCACGTGGTCCTGCTCGGCGGGGACCGGCTGCTCATGGCGGCGAGCGCCCCGAAGTCGGCGGAGCTCTTCGCGGATCTCGGCTACGAGCCCGTACTGGTGGACATTTCGGAATTCGAGAAGCTGGAGGGCTGTGTGACGTGTCTCTCAGTCCGGCTCCGCGGGCTTCAAGCGTGACCCGAGCCTTTATCGAGCGCTTAACCTACGGCAACGTAACCTACGACACCGTAGGTAATACACCGCTCGCTGTACCTCCGTCCCCCAGGAGCCCTCGTGACCGTCATCTCTCCCCGCCTCGGTTCGTCGACCACCTGGACCGACGCGCGCCTTCTGCACGCGCTGGAAGAAGTGGTCGAGCGGGAGCTCAACCGCCACCTAGGGGTCACCAAGGACTGGATGCCGCACGAGTACGTGCCCTGGTCCGACGCCCGTAACTTCCCCGGCTTCTTCGAGGACGGCGAGGCCTGGGACAAGGAGCAGTCCAAGGTCACGGAGATCGGCCGCACCGCCCTGATCGTCAACCTGCTGACCGAGGACAACCTCCCCAGCTACCACCACGAGATCGCGTCGCTCTTCGGCCGCGACGGCGCCTGGGGCACCTGGGTGCACCGCTGGACGGCGGAGGAGGCCCGGCACGGCATCGTCATGCGCGACTACCTCCTGGCGTCGCGCGCGGTCGACCCGGACAAGCTCGAGACGTTCCGCATGGCGCACATGAGCGAGGGCTTCGAGTCGGACAACCGGCACTCGATGCTGCACTCGGTCGCCTACGTCTCCTTCCAGGAGCTGGCCACCCGCATCTCGCACCGCAACACCGGACACCAGTCCGGCGACCCGGTCTGCGACCGCATGCTGGCGCGCATCGCGACCGACGAGAACCTGCACATGGTCTTCTACCGGAACCTCCTGAAGGCCGCGTTCGACATCGCCCCCGATCTGACGATGTGCGCGGTGCGCGATGTCGTCGTCGGCTTCCGCATGCCGGGTCACGGCATCCCCGGCTTCGAGCGGGCCGCGGCGCAGATGGCGATCGGCGAGGTCTACAACATCCGCATCCACCACGACGACGTGATCCAGCCCGTGCTCCGCTTCCTGAAGATCATGGAGATCGGCGGGCTCGGCCCCGAGGGTCTCCGGGCGCAGGAGGAAGTCGGTCTGTTCATGAACGGGCTCGACGCCGAGGCCGCGAAGTTCGACGAGAAGCTGGCCGCCCGCAAGGCCCGGCTCGCCGCACGGGCCGCGAAGGCCTGAGCCTGACGGTGCCGACCGTGCCCGACCCCCGCGCGCCGGCCGCGCGGGGGTCGCAGCGCCGGGCCGGCCGCCGTCGAGAGCCGCAATAACTTTCGTGATAGCTTCTAACGAAAGGGAAGGCGGCAGGCCGATGGCGGAGACGAAGACCCCGCGCGAGCGCTACCGCGCCCAAGTGCGCGCGGAGATCAAGGAACACGCGTGGCGGCAGATCGCCGCGGCGGGGGCGTCCGCGCTCTCCCTCAACGCGATCGCCAAGCAGATGGGCCTGAGCGGCCCCGCGCTCTACCGCTACTTCGCCGGCCGCGACGAGCTGATCACCGAGCTCGTCAGGGACGCGTACGAGAGCCTCGCCGACCGCTTCCGCGAGACCGCGGGGAAGGCGGGGTCCGATGCCGGCGTCGCCGCGCTGGCGCACGCGCTGCGCGGCTGGGCCCTCGACGACCCGCACCGCTACTTTCTCGTCTTCGGCACACCCGTGCCGGGCTACCACGCGCCCGACGACATCACCGCCATCGCGTCCGAGATCATGGGCCGCCTGCTCGACGCCTGCACGGCCGTGACCGGAACAGGCGACGGCCCCCCGGCCCCGTTCGACACGCACATCGAGGCGCACCGGCAGTGGGCGGCAGGCCACCCCGCCCCGCCCGCGGCCCTCCACCGGGCCCTGTCCCTCTGGACGCGGCTGCACGGCGTCCTGTCGCTGGAAGCCGCCGGTCACTTCACCGGGATGGGATTCGACCCCGCGCGGCTCTTCGAAGCGGAACTGGACGACCTGCTGGCACGCTGACGCCGCGCGGCGACCTCGCCCTCAGGCGAGGCCCGCCGAGATGGCGCGGCGCACGGCGTCGGCCCGGTCGCGGATCCCCGCCTTGGCGAACAGGTTGTTGATGTGGGTCTTGACCGTGGCCTCGCTGATGAACAGCTTCTCGGCGATGGCCCGGTTCGGCAGGCCCTGGCCGATGAGAGTGAGCACCTCGCGCTCGCGGGGCGTGATGTCCTCGGGCAACGAACCGCCCGGCGCGGGCGACTTGGTCCGCACCGTGGCGAGCAGCCGGTCCTGCACCTCGCGGTCGAGCACGGACTGCCCGGCGGCGGCCGCCCGGATGGCCCGGACGATGTCCTTGCGCCCGGCGTTCTTCGTCAGATAGCCGCGGGCCCCGGCGCTCAGCGCGGCCAGGATCGAATCGTCGTCGGCGAAGGTGGTCAGCACGACCACGGCCACCTCCGGGTGCTCCTCGCCCAGCCGGCGGGTCGCCTCGATGCCGTCCATGACCGGCATCCGCAGGTCCATCAGCACCACGTCCACCGGCCCGGCGTCCGTCACCGCCGTCAGCACCTCCGTGCCGTCCGCGGCGGCCGCGACCACCTCGATGTCCTCGGACAGGCCGAGCACCGCGGCGAGCGGTTCCCGGACGGCGGCCTGGTCGTCGGCGACGACCACTCTCAACTTCTTCTGCTTCTCGGTCTGTTCACTCATCCTGTTCACTCATCCCGGGATCACTGTCTCCACCTGCCAGCCGCCCTGGTCCGGTCCCTCGACGACCGGACCCGCGGTGATGGTTCCGCCCAGCAAGGCGACGCGTTCGCGCATTCCGATCAGTCCCATGCCGCTGCCGACCCCCGCGGCCACCGCGCGGGTGGCGGGCCCGTTGCGGATGCTCAGCGTGGTCGACGCGGCGGCGAACGCCAGCTCCACGCGGACCTCGCCGCCGGGCGCGTGCCGGGCCGCGTTGGTCAGCGCCTCCTGGGAGATCCGCAGCAGATTCTGGGTCACGCGGGCCGGCACCTCGCGGACGGTCCCGGTGACGGTGAGGGCGTCGCGGTGGCCGGACGATTCGAGCATGGCGGTCAGGCTCTCCAGCAGCGGCAGGGCGTCCTCGCGCAGGGCGTGCACGGTCCACTGGGCCTGCTTCAGGCTCTCCTTGACCATGCTGTGGGCCTTGTCGTTGGCCTCGCGGACCTTGTCCAGGTCGCCGGTGTCGAGCAGTGCGTCGGCCAGTTCCAGCTGCATGTTGATCCCGGCCAGCGAGTGCGCGAGGACGTCGTGCACGTCCCGGGCGATCCGGCTGCGCTCGGTCAGCACGGCGGTGCGGGCCTCGGCCCGGGCGGCCCGCTCGGCGGACTCGGCGACCGAGATCGCCGCCCGGACGGCGCGGTGCCGGCTGCGGTTGGTGATGCCGACCAGCACGGGGGCTCCGGTGACGAGGCCGAGGGCCCAGGGCACCTCGTGGTGGCCGGGGCCGAGACGGAAGTACAGGACGGCGCCGCACAGCAGACTGCAGAAGACGGCGAGGATCACCGCCGGCCTGGTCTCCAGGCGGTAGCCAATGTGCCCGGCGAGGAAGAAGGCGAACAGGTAGCTCGTTCCGCTGCGGCTGACGCCGATCAGCGCGGCCGCGGCGATGATGCCGAGCGTCAGCCAGACCAGGGCGAGCCGCGGGGAGACCTTGGCCTCGGGCAGCCTCCGGGCCAGCAGGGCAAGGCAGTTGACCGCGAAGAGGGCGGCGACCACGAGGCCGCGGCCGCTGGATCCCATGGGCCGGATCGTCACGATCCCGGCGACGATGACCGCGAGGGTGGCCACCCATTGGGCACGGGGGTCGTAACCGGGAAGCGGCCGCGGGGCGGCCCCCTTCGAGGGGGCCGCCCCGGGCGGCTGGTCGGTCTCGGTTGCGGGCACGGCCAGACCATAACGCACGGTCAGAGAGCCCCGCCGAGAACGCTCGCGGTGACCGGCCGCGCTGCCCGCACCAGCCGGCTGCGCAGGAAGATCGTGGCGAGCCGCGTCACGACCTCGGTGAGCGCCATCAGGACGAAGGCCGCGACCCAGGCCTGGTCGCTCGTGATGTGGTGCGTGATGCTGAACCGGCCCACGTCGTCGGCGCCGCCGTGCTCGGTCCACAGCTGGAAGCCCATCCGGGCGCCCATGCCGAGTACCCACAGGATCGCCGAGACCGCTCCTGCCTTGATCAGCAGGTGCTCGCCCGAGGTCCGGATCCGGGTGTAGACACCGCCGGCGACGCCGAGCGCGGCGCCCACGCCCATCAGGGTCCCGATCAGCACCAGGTCGTTGCCCTCGGTGGGGATCGTGTCGAGGTACGAGTAGGCCACGAAGGCCACGATCCCCAGCGGGATCAGGAAGGACCTGAGGTCGAGGCGGCCTTCCCGCAGCTGCCGGAAGACCACGAGGAGGAGAGCGATGTCGGTGATCCACTCGGTCGTTGTCATGCCCTCAAGGCTGCCGGGACAAGGCCTCCGGCACCTGGACCCATAGGTGGAACCCGGGGTGGAGATGCCCCCGGGGCCCGACGGCTCGACGCTCCCCTAGCCGCGCCGTCGCAACGGTGCCACGGTGCGACCAGGGGGTGAACTCCATGGCGCAGAAGCACGAGTGGATGTTCTACGAGGTCATGTGGCGCAGCTGGGCCGGGCGCGCCCAGGTGCCGTATCCGGTGCCGTGGTGGGCGCAGCAGGCGTTCCGGCGGTGGAGCGAGGACTTCGACGCCGGGACGTACGACTCCAAGGAGGCGGCGTTCGCCTCGAACGCGCTGTACCGGTACTGGAGCATGGTCGGGGTCAAGGACCACCGGCAGGAGTCCCTGGTGGGGCAGGCCGGCGAGATCGAGCCGGTGTACGACAAGTACTGCCTGTCGTTCTTCCTGTTCGACCAGGCGACCGGCGCGCTGCACCTTCCGCAGCTGACGGACGGCGGGACGGTGGAGCAGCGGATGGAGGCGCCGTATCTGCCCGTGGTGCTGACGACGTTCCGGACCGCGGGCGGGGTCGAGTTCGTGCAGCGGACCTTCGCGGCGCCGGTCGGGGCGCGGCGGCGGGACGTCGTCGTGACGCGGCTGACCGTGGGCTCGCCGACGGGACAGCCCCGGGAGGGGCTGCTGTGCGCGGCGGTGCTGCCGGCCGGGCCGAGCGGCTTCCAGCGGCACGACCGCAACGGGAGGGAGGTCACCGACCGGCGGCTGACGTTCCTGCGGTATCTGCCCGACGAACGGCGGGTGGAGACGAACAGCGGCTGGGGGCCGGTCTTCGACACGGCTCCCGAGCAGTTCGGGGTGTACGGCAACGCGGACTTCAGCACGGATCCCGACGCGTACGTGCGCCACAGTCCGTTCCGCGACCTGGTGATGGGCGGCAAGCTGAGCGGGGCCGCCGAGGCGCAGGACCAGGTGGCGGGGTTGTGCAGCGCCGTGTTCGCGTGGCCGTACCGGGTGGTGGAGAACGAGGTGATGGAGGTCGACGTACGGCTGCCCGTCGATCTGTACAACGGGTCCGAGGACCTGGCCGAGCTGCGTGCGACCCCGGCCGACGTGCTGGAGGGCGCCAACCGGGACTTCTGGACGGAGAAGCTGCTGCGGCAGGGCGTGCAGCCCGAACTGCCGCGCCCGGTGGCCCACTTGGCGGACTTGTTCCGGCAGGCGCGGTCCGAGCTGCTCATCCTGTCCGACCTCGGGGAGATCCATCCCGGTCCGACGGTGTACGACTCGTTCTGGATCCGGGACTCGTCGGTGGAGGCGACGGCGTGCTCGCTGGTCGGCGATTCCGCTCTGGCCGAGCACCAGTTGGGGACGCACTACCCGCTGAGGTTCAGCCGGGGCGGCGGGCGGATCGGCCCGTGCGCCGAGTACGGGTTCTACGGCGGGCCGCACGAGAAGGACGACCGGGAGTGGGACAGCAACGGGCAGGCTCTCTGGGCGATCGGGCGGTTCGACCGGACCTCCGGGCGGCTCTCGGCGTTCGGCGCCAAGCTCTACAACCCGTTCGTGCTGGACGGCGCGCGGTGGCTGCGCGACAACCGGGACGGGTTCGGGCTGCTGCACAGCGGGTGGAGCGCCGAGCACCTCGGCGAGCGGGACAAGCCGCACTACTGGGACGACCTGTGGGGCCTCGCCGGTCTCTACGAGAGCGCGCGGCTCGCGGAGCGGATCGGTGCACCCGAGGTGCCTGAACTGTGGGGCGCCTTCGACGACTTGAAGGCCGCGACCGTCGCTTCGATGCGCTGGGTCCTCGCCGAGCAGCGGCGCCGCGGGGCCTGGGAGACGTACCTGCCGACGGGGCCCGGCGACGTGGGCCGGCTCGATTCGACGGTGATCGGCGCGGCGGCGTACTTCCATCCGCTGCGGCTGCACATGGGCAGCAAGCTCGGCGACGACATCGACCGGGCCGCCCGTTTCACGCTCGACACGATGTACGCGCACTTCGTCACCGGCGGATACCGGCACGAGGCGGCGTGGAACGCCTACGGGCCCTATCTGACGATGCAGTTGGCGCACGCCTACCTGCTGGCCGGGGACCCGGAGCGGGCCGACGCGCTGCTCGGCTGGGCGGTGGCGACGGCGTTCCCGCGCACGCGGGACCGGGCGGTGGCGCTGGGCGCGTGGAACGAGCAGCACGCCTTCCCCATCGCGTCGGAGTTCCGTGAAGTACCGGACCGGCACTGGTACATGGGCGACATGCCGCACGGCTGGGCGGCCGCCGAGTATCTGCTGCTCGTCCGCGACATCCTGTTCTTCGAGGCGGACGAGGACCGGGACCCGCATCTGTACATCGCCCCGGGAGTGCGGCCGCACTGGGTGCCGGACGCGCAACCCGTGGCGGTCGAGGACGCGCCGACCCTGTTCGGTGAGCCCTTCGGGTACCGGCTCACGCACGACGCGGGAGCGCGCCGGGTGACCGTACGGATCGGGGCCGCGCCGGACGGGGTGCGGTTCGTCTACCCGTGCCGCTTCGGGCCGCTGCGCTCCGCCGTCGCCGACGGGCGGGACCTGGACGTGTCCGGCTTCGGCAACGACGTCCATGTGCCCGCTGGGACACGGGAGTTCACGGTCACGTACGCCTGAGCTGGTGGCGCTCCTTCTCGGAGAGGCCGCCCCAGACGCCGAACCGCTCGTCGTGGGTCAGGGCGTACTCCAGGCAGGCGGGGCGGATCTCGCACATCCGGCAGATCAGCTTCGCCTCGCGGACGGAGCTGCCCGGCTCGGGGAAGAAGAAGTCGCCGCCGGTCTGGGCGCACAGAGCCTGGTCCTGCCAGGTGGGTCCGGCGGGCGTGAGGGGCGTGTTCGCGTGCATGGCGACGAGAATGCCGCCCGGCGAAAAACGATTGATCAATGAACGGTCAACGCGGCTCACCGGGCGGCTCACGCTCGCCTCTCACACGGCTACCGCTGCTCCGGGTCGCCGTTGATCACCGCGAACCCGGCCCCGTAGGGGTCCGCGAGCTTCGCGATCCGGCCCACCCCGGGGATGCTGACCGGCGCGGAGTGCACGGTACCGGCGAGCTTCTGCGCCGTGTCGGCCGCGGCGTCCACGTCCGGCACGTGGATGTACGGCGTCCAGTGCGCGCCCGCCCGCGCCTCGACCGGGTCGATGTCCAGCGGGACGATACCCGCGAACATCCCGTTCTCGTCCGTGCCCGCCGGGTTGACCGTCGTATACGAGCCACCGGGGAACTCCACGTCGAACGAGCCCCAGCCCAGAACCGAGCCGTAGAAGTCCTTCGCGGCGCTCACGTCGGGGGTGTACAGCTCCACCCAGTTCAACCCGCCGTCCTGCGTCACGTGGCCGAAACCCTTGTGCAGTCCAGGCTGCCAGATGCCGAACGCCGCACCCGCCGGGTCGGCCACGATCGCCATCCGGCCCTGGTCGAGGACGTCCATCGGCTGCAGGAACACGGTGCCGCCGGCCTGCTCGACGGCCTTCACCGTGGCGTCCGCGTCCGTGCTCCGGAAATACACCGTCCAGGCCGGGGTGCCCTGCTCGGCGGAGACGGTCATGCCGCCCGCCACCGTCTTGCCGTCGACCCGGAACATCCCGTATCCACCGGTCTCGGCTCCCCCGGCCTGGAACTGCCAGCCGAAGACGCCCCGGTAGAACGAGATCGCACCGTCCAGGTCAGGGGTGCCGAGGTCCAGCCAGTTCGGCGCGCCGTTCACGAAATCCGTGGTGATCATGGTCGTGCCCTCCTCGTCGAGGGTTTTCTCTTCCTGGACCTCCGAGTCTTCCACCGCCCACTGACAACCGCCGTCGCACCGCGCTGACCAGGCAAGGTACGGACCAATGGGCGCCATGACCCTTGTGTTCAACATTTGAACGTAAACAAAATCTGGGAGCGCTCCCCGTCGTAAGTCTTGACGACCTCAGCCCCTCTCGCCACAGTGGGGCTCCCCACACACCCCCCACACTTCAGGAGTGCGATCGTGATATCGCGCAGGATGTTCCTCGCCGGCGCCGGGGCGACCGTCGCAACTGCCGCCGCCTCACTGTCCGTTCCCGCCTGGACGGCGGGCGCCGCGCCCGCCACCTGTGAACTGGCCCTGCAGAACAAGTCCTTGCCCGGCACCGTACGCGCGTACGTCACCGGCCACGAGCAGTCCTCCGGCAACTGGGTACTGCTGCGCGCCGACGGCAGCGTCTACCGCCCCGAGTCTCCGAGCGCCCCGCAGACGCCGCTGCCCGTGGACTGCGCGATCCCGCTGGGTGCGGCCGGCTCCGCGCCGAAGGTGGTGACGCTGCCTCAGATGTACGGCGCCCGCGTCTACTTCGTCCGCGACGACACACTGGACTTCTTCCTCAACCCCGGCCCCGGCCTCGTCGAGCCGGCCTTCGCGACGCCGACCGACGCGAACTACGACAAGACCTGGTCGTTCGCCGAGTTCACCTTCAACTCCGACCAGCTGTACGCCAACATCAGCTACGTCGACCTGGTGACGGCCCTGCCGATCGGGCTGACCCTGGAGGGCGACGCCACCCACACCGTCGCACCGCTGCCGGACGGCGCCGTCGACAAGATCGCCGCGGATCTCGCCGCGCAGGCCGCCAAGGACGGGCAGCCCTGGGACAAGCTCGTGATCAAGGGCGGGGACGGAAAGGTGCTGCGGGTCATCTCGCCGCAGAACCTGATGGCGCCCTACTTCGACCGGCCCGACGAGATGCCGTTCCGCGACGCGTGGAACGGCTACGTCGACCAGGTCTGGGAGAAGTACCGCTCGACCGACCTGAAGATCGATCTGCAGGGCGGCCGCGGCGTGTTCACCGGCCGGGTCAGCGGCGACACGCTCACCTTCAACGGCGGGCACACCTTCACCAAGCCGTCCGCGAAGGACATCTTCACCTGCAACTACGGGCCCTTCACGAACAACCCGGCCGACTCCGACGACAAGAAGGGCCTCCTCGCCCGCCTCGCCGCCGGATTCAACCGCAGCATCATGCTCACCCACCCCGAGCAGCCGAACGGCGCCGGTTCCGGCGACTACTACCAGGACGCCACGACGAACCACTGGTCCCGGATCGTGCACGCCAACTCCCCCATCGGGTACGCGTTCCCGTACGACGACGTGCGCCCGGACGGCCAGGCCGACGTGTCGGGCGCGGCCAACGACGGCAACCCGCGCCGCTTCACGGTGAGCGTGGGTTCCTGACCGTCTCCGCTGTGCCGTAGGTCATGTGCGGGCGTCCTCGCGGATGAGTTCCACGGCCTTCTCCGCGAGGGCGACCGTCGGCGCGTGCGTGTGGCCGCGGGTGATGTGCGGCATGACGGAGGCGTCGACGACGCGCAGCGCCCCGGTGCCGCGGACCCGTAGCCGCTCGTCGGTGACGGAGCCCTCGTCGGCGCCCATCCGGCAGGTGCCGACGGGGTGGTAGAGCGTCTCGGCGCCGGCCCGGATCGAGCGCGCCAGCGTCTCGTCGTCGACGACACCCGGGTATCCGGCCATGGGCGCCGAGTGCAGCGGTCGCAGCGCCGCGCCGGCGAGCAGCTCCTCGGCCTTGCGCACGCCCGCGACGAGCGTCCGCAGGTCCTCCTCGTCGGTCAGATAGCCCGGGTCGATCCGCGGGCGGGCGCCGGCGCCCGGCCCGGTCGGCGTGATGCGGCCCGAGCTGCGCGGCTGGAGGAGGATCACGCCGAGGGTGATGCCGTGTTCGGTCGGCGGGGTCAGTCCGTGGTTCACGAACGGCACGGGCGCGTACACCAACTCGACATCGGGAGCGCCCAGTTCGGGCCGCGTCTTGATGAAGGCGACAGCCTCGCCGACGTTCGAGGTGAGCGGCCCGCGTCCGCCGAGCAGGAAGCGGGCGATGTTGGCCGGGGTGTCCGCGCCGGTGAGGGTGACGGGGCGCGGGCAGCGGACGGTGACGGCGTAGGAGAGGTGGTCCCGGAGGTGACGGCCCACGTCGGGCGAGGCGACGAGGGGGTCGATGCCGGCGGCCGCGAGGGTCTCCGGGTCGCCGATGCCGGCCTGCTGCAACAGCTGCGGCGAGCCGATGGCGCCCGCGGCGAGGATCACCTCTCGGGTGGCGCGCAGCGTCCCGGCCGCCACGCCGTCGGCGACGACGCCAGCGGCGCGGGTGCCGTCGAAGTCGAGGCGGGTCACGCGGGCGTCGGTGTAGACGTCGAGGTTGGGGCGGCGCGCGGCGGGCCCGAGGTAACCGTGGGCGGCGCTCCAGCGGCGGCCGCGGTACTGGTTGACCGGGGTGAGGGCGAAGCCGGTGTGGTCGGCCTGGTTCAACTCGCCCAGCTCACGCAGTCCTTGGGCACGGCAGGCGTCCAGAAAGGCGGAGGTGGTGGGGTTCGGCCGGCGCTGCGGCGAGATGTGCAGCGGCCCGAGCGTGCCGTACACCGACTTCTCGGGCCGCGGGCCTCCCCATTTCTCCGCGCGCTGGAAGTACCGCACGAACTGGTCGTACGCCCACTCGGGCCCGGCGGCCTCGCCCCACGCGTCGTAGTCGTCGCGGTGACCGCGCACCCACATCATGGCGTTGAGCGACGACGACCCGCCCAGCATGTGGCCGCGCGGCCAGTACAACTCCCGTCCGTCGAGGGCGTCTTGCTTCGCGGTGGCGTAGTTCCAGTCGTACGGCGTCTTGAACAGCTTCGGGAACGCGGCCGGTATCCGGATCTCCGGCTTGCGGTCGCGCGGCCCCGACTCGACGAGCGCGACCCGCACCGCCGGATCCTCGCTCAGCCGCCCGGCCAGCACACATCCGGCGGACCCGGCCCCGACGATGACGTAGTCGTACGTACGGTCCTTGCTCAACTCGGCTCCCTCGACGGCTTGTTGGCGCGTGCAGGTGCTACAGGTGCCACAGGTGTTACCGATGGTTTACACCCGGGGCGGGGACCTGCGCACCCATGCGCCGACCGTCGGGTCAGTGATGCGGCGCGTCATACGGCGGAATCGAGCCATCCGCCTTCTTCACCAGGAACAGCCCCGCCATCCCCATGTCCGAGTGGCTCTGCACATGGCAGTGGTACATCCACGCGCCGGCCCCGACGCCCTCCCCCGCGATGATCTGGAACCCGAACGAGTCCGCCGGGCCGCAGATCTTGTTGTCGAGGACCTGGGTGGGGTCGTCGGGGCCCGTGAGCAGGCCCGTGCGGTTGTCCGCCCAGCGGTGACCGTGCAGGTGGAACGTGTGGTAGTACTCGCCGTGCGTGATCATGATGATCTCCACGCGATCGCCCACCGTGGCCTCGAAGTTGGGGGCTTCGTGGGCGGCCTTGTTGTTGATCGTCATGTCGTTGAAGACGATCGTGAACGTCTTGCCGGGGTCGGGCAGGACGTCGCCCTTGCGGCGCACGATCACCGGACCGTAGAGACCCTTCCTGATTCCGCCCGTACCGTGGTCCGTGCCCACGACGTGGTCGTGGTAGTGCCAGTAGCCCGCGGTGCCCGCGCGCCAGGTGCCGTCCTTGCGGCGGCCGGGCGCGTGGGTGCGCCAGGTGTAGGTGCGGGTACCGCCGGGTTCGACGTGGCTGCGGTTCATCCGCGTGCCGTCGCTGGAGATCTCGTAGTCCATGCCGTGCACGTGCAGGCTCGCGTCCACGTCCGTGAGGTTGTGGAACTCGATGTGCGCCGTGTCGCCCTCGTTGAGCTCGATGAGCGGGCCGGGTATCGACGCCTTGCCCTTCTCGAAGCCGTAGCCGAGCTGGCCGTCGGCGAGCTTCTCCGCGTACAGGGTGAGGCGTCGGACCTCGCCGCCCGCCGGAGCGGTGCGCGGCGGGGTGTCGGCACCGACCGCCTCGGGGGCCGAGGCGGCGATCGACAACGATGTCACCCCGGCCGTGGCCGCCACGGCGCCGCCGATGAGCATGCGCCGGCTCAGCGCGCGTCTGTCCTGCTCGGTCGCGCGGTTCGGTTCGTCACGCGGTCCACCGTGTTCCGTCGTCACAGCCAACTCCCCACCCTCGTACGGGCCTTCACGTCGCGCTGAGCACGGTAGCCAGGTGATCTTCGTTTATCCACACTCAGGACAAAGTTTGTGGAATCCCGGTCATACCTATTGGCGGAACACGCAAAGAGGTCTAGCTTTCACCGCGTTTGCTGTGTCCGACGAGGGGTGGGTGAACACATGCGGCGGTTTCCGCATCAAGAGCCGTTGCCCGTACGAGAGTTCAGAGCGAGCAGGAGGAGACGCGGTCGCCTTCTGGCGGTCGGTGTCGCCACCGGAGCGGTGGCCGCCGGGCTGCTGAGCGGCCCGGCCGCCAGCGCGTACCCGGATCCGGGCCCGTCCGTGACAACGATGTCCGTGAAGTCGCCACCCGGCGGCGCCTCGCCACGGGTCCTGGTGTTCTACGGGTCCGCGGCCGGCGGCGACGAGTCGCCCACGGTGAACGCGGGCATCGAGGCGATCGAGAAGATCGGCCTGTCCGGGCCCGCCGGGCAGCGTTTCACGATCACGGCGACCGACGACGCCTCCTTCTTCACGAACGCCACGAAGCTGGGGCGCTTCAACTCCGTCGTGTTCCTGACCGGCGGGGGCGACATCCTCGACCCCGATCAGGAAGCGGGCCTGGAGGCGTACATGGAGGCGGGCGGCGGTTTCGTCGGCATCCATGACGCGGCGCGCGCCGAACCGTACTCGGACTGGTTCACCGGCCTGATCGGGGCCAGGCCCGCCGCGGGTTCGCCCACTGCCGTGCAGCGCGCGACCGTCGAGGTCGGCGACCGGCAGAACCCGGCGACGAAGGACCTGCCGCTGCAGTGGAAGCGGCCGGACCAGTGGCTGAACTGGGCGAAGAACCCGTCGGGCGACGTGCACACGGTCGCCCGGGTCAACGAGTCCACGTACAAGCCGGGCGAGAGCGCGAACGGCGCGGACCACCCGGTGTCCTGGTGCCGTGACTACGACGGCGGCCGGTCCTTCTACACCGGTATGGGCGGGACCGTCGCGTCGTTCGACGAGGCGGACTTCCGCGGCCATCTGCGCGGCGCCCTGCTGTGGACCTCGCGGATCGTGCGCGCCGACTGCAAGGCGGCGATCGACTCCCACTACAAGGCGGAGCGCCTGACGCAGCCGAACCAGGCGGGCCAGAACGACCAGATCGGGGAGCCGCACGGCCTCGTCACCGCTCCCGACGGGCGGGTGTTGTACATCGGCCGGGGCGGCGCGGACTCGTCGCAGCCGGTGGTCACCGACTGGAACGACCCCGACGTCGGCAAGGGCATCGGGCAGATCCACGTCTACGACCCGACGACGAAGAAGGTCACGCTCGCAGGGGCGTTGACCGTCTTCGGCAACAAGGGCGGCGGCGACGAACTGGTCAAGGTCGAGGAGGGTCTGCTCGGCATCGAGCTGGACCCGAGGTTCGAGCAGAACGGCTATGTGTACCTGCACTACACGCCGCACTCGCGGCTCGACCGGGACAAGCAGCTCGCCGAGCGGCGCGTCTCGCGGTTCACGCTCGACCTGAACACGAACAAGCTGGATCTGAGCAGTGAGAAGGTTCTGCTCAAGTGGCCCGTGCAGGTGCACAGTTGCTGCCACGCGGGCGGCGGGATGGCCTGGGACTCCAAGGGGAACCTGTACATCGCGACCGGCGACAACAACTCCTCGCAGTTCAGCGACGGCTACTCGGGCAACAACCCGCAGCCCAACTACAAGGGTGTCTCGTTCGCCGACGCGCGCCGCACCGCGGGCAACACGAACAACCTGAACGGCAAGATCCTGCGCATCCACCCGGAGTCCGACGGGACGTACACCCTGCCGGAGGGGAACCTCTTCACCGGCAAGGAGACCGCCGAAGGCGGCGGGAAGACCCGCGGCGAGATCTACGTGATGGGCGTCCGCAACCCGGCGCGCATCTCGGTCGACAAGCAGACCGACACCCTGTACGCGGGGTGGGTCGGCCCGGACGCCGGCGAACCGTCGACGACCTGGGGTCCTGCCAAGTACGACCAGTTCGCCGTCATCACCAAGGCGAGCAACCGCGGCTGGCCCTACTGCATGGGCAACAAGCAGCCCTACCGTGACCGCAATCTGCCGGACCCGACGAAGCCGCTGGGCTGGTACGACTGCGACCACCCGAAGAACGAGTCGCCGAACAACGACGGTCTCGTCAATCTGCCGCCGGTCACCGGGAACAACATCTGGTACTCGCCGCAGGGCGGCGCCCCGGACTACCCGCGCGACGCCAACGGCGTGCCCTCGTACAAGCAGTCCGAGGCGAAGTACCTGCTTCCGTGGCTCAAGGGCGGCGGGCAGGCCGCGATGGACGGACCCGTCTACCGCTACGACGCGTCGGTCCCGAACGCCGACAAGTGGCCGAGCTACTGGGACGGCAAGTGGTTCGTCGGTGACTTCTACGACTCCGACCAGCCGCGCAACGCGGTCCTCACCGACCCGAAGACGCACGGCGACGGATCGATCCCGGTCCACTCCGAGTCGTTGAAGAAGATCATTCCGATCGGCAACGACGGCATCAAGAACCTCATGGACTGGAAGTTCGGTCCCGACGGTGCTCTGTACGTCCTCGACTACGGGCGTGGCTTCTTCACCTCCGACTCCAAGTCGGCGCTGTGGAAGGTCACTTACACCGGCGGCGAGGCGACTCCGGCGGCCGATCAGCTGGCCGGGAAGGGCTGACCCATGCGACCAATCCTGCAACCTCTGCGCAGACACCGCCTGTTGACCGCGGTGCTCGCCACCGTGCTGATGTGTCTCGGGCTCGGCGCGCTGCCCGCCGCCACGGCGGCGCCCGCGCCGGGTGCGGCGGCCGACCAGGTGCTGACCTGGACGGCCGGCGACGACATCACGAAGTACGCGTCGGCGCCGACGACGGCGGTGGCCGGCAAGGCGACGATCGTCTTCGAGAACAGCACGGCGACCGGCAACACGATGGGCATGCCGCACACGTTGACGTTCGACGTGTCGGACCCCGAGTACAACAACGACGTACCGCTCAACATCATGGCGAACCCCAACGACGACCAGGGCGGCAAGCACACCGCCGAGGTCACCCTCTCCCCCGGGCGCTACCGCTACCACTGCACGATTCCGGGCCACCTCAGCATGCAGGGGGTCCTGGTCGTGACGGACGGCGGCGGCGGTGAGGACACGACCGCGCCGGAGACCTCGGCGAAGGCCGAGGGGCAGACCAACGCCGACGGCGCGTTCGTCGGGTCCGCCTCCGTCTCGGTCACCGCGACCGACGCGGGCTCGGGCGTCGACAAGACCGAGTACGCCCTCGACGGCGGCGCGTACACGCCCTACACGGCGGCCGTGGTCGTCGACCAGGTCGGCACGCACACCCTGAAGTACAAGGCGACGGACAAGGCGGGCAACGCGGCCGCCGAGAAGTCCCTCGACTTCACGGTGGTCGCGCCGCCGACCGACGACACGACGGCGCCGGAGACCTCGGCGACGGTGACCGGCGACAAGGACGACACCGGCGCGTACGTCGGCATGGCCACGGTGACGGTCTCCGCCTCGGACACCGGTTCCGGGGTCAACACGGTGGAGTACGCGCTCGGCGCCGACGGTGCCTGGCAGCCGTACACGGCGCCGGTGATGGTCCACGACCCGGGCGCCTACAAGGTGCGTTACCGGGCCGCGGACAAGGCGGGCAACGCCGCGGCCGAGAAGTCGGTCGACTTCTCGGTGGTGGCTCCGCCGGTCAAGGACACGACGCCGCCGTCGGTGTCGCTCGCGGTCGCCGGGGACAAGAACTCCGACGGCGCGTACATCAACAACGCGAAGCTCACCGTGACGGCGACGGACGAGGAGTCGGGCGTCGACCGAATCGAGTACTCGCTCGACGGCGGTCCGTATCTCGCCTACACCGCACCGGTGTCGGTGGACCGCGTCGGCGCGCACTCGGTGGCGTACCGGGCGAGCGACAAGGCGGGCAATGCCGCCGCGGCGCAGACGTTCGTGTTCGCGGTCGCCTCGGGCGGCGGCGTCCCGGCGCCCAACTGCCCCGAGCTGGACGAGCGCACGACGGTGTTCGTGGGCACGACGGACACGGGCATCCCGAACCGGGTCACCAACAACCGGTGCCGCATAGGCGAGTTGATCGAGGACGAGAAGGACTGGACGTCGCACGCCCTCTTCGTCAAGCACGTGAAGACGGTCACCGACAAGCTCCTCAAGGAAGGCGTCGTCGACCAGCGCGAGTACAACAAGATCAACAAGGCGGCGAAGCAGTCCGCGATCGGCACGCCGGGCCAGACCGACGGCTACACGAAGATCCTGGACGGCACGCAGGAGCAGTTCGCCAAGTGGGAGCAGGTCGGCGGCGGCAAGTTCGCGCTGAACGCCGACGGGTCGATCACCAGCAGCACGTCGGTGGACGGCATGGGCATGCTCTGGTTCCCGCAGCGCAAGTACGGCGACTTCTCGCTGAAGCTTCAGTGGCGCGACGACGCCCCGGGCACGGGCAACGCCAACGGCGGTGTCTTCGTGCGCTTCCCGTGGGTGCACAACCACCCCGAGGAGCCGAACCCGGAGTGGGTCGCCATCAAGTACGGGCATGAGATCCAGGCCCTCGACCGCCCCGACGGGGACATGTACAAGACCGGTTCGGTCTACGGCTTCGACCGGGTCGGCCTCGCGGGCGCGGGCGTCACCCAGAAGGGCACGTGGAACGATTACGAGGTCAAGGTGGTGGACCAGCACTTCTCGATCTACCGCAACGGTGTGCTGATCAACGAGTTCGACAACACCGGTGGCCAGGTCTTCGAGCCGCCGCGGTCGGACGACCCGGGCACGGACGGCCGGCGCTACTCCTCCGGCTACATCGGGCTCCAGGTGCACAGCACGTCGGATGTCATCTCGTACCGGGACGTCCGCGTGAAGGAACTCCCGTAGTACGTAGGTGAATCGAGCCGGGTCAGGCCTCGTGCCTGGCCCGGCTCGGCTGTACGCGCTTGGGCTCGCCCGGCATCTTGGGATACTCGGGCGGGTACGGCAGGTCGGCGTGGCCCCGGTCCTTCTCGTCCTGGTCGGCGAGTTCCAGGAGCGCGTCCAGGGAGTGGTGCGTCTCGTCCATGCCGGCGTGTACGTCGCCGAGTTCGGCGTACCGCCTGGGCATGGTGACGATGTCGAAGTCGCGGGGCTCGGCGTCGCCCAGCTCGTCCCAGGAGAGCGGGGCGGAGACGGGCGCGTGCGGGCGGGCGCGGACCGAGTAGGCGGAGGCGATGGTGCGGTCGCGGGCCGTCTGGTTGTAGTCGAAGAAGATGCGCTCGCCGCGCTCCTCCTTCCACCAGGCCGTGGTGACGGACTCGGGCATGCGGCGCTCCAGTTCACGGCCGCAGGCGATGGCGGCCCGGCGCACCTGGGTGAAGGTCCAGCGCGGTTCGATGGGCACGAAGACGTGCAGTCCGCGGCCGCCTGAGGTCTTGGGCCAGCCGCGCAGTCCGCCGAACTCGTCCAGTACGGCGCGGAGTTCGCGGGCGGCGTGCACCGCGTCGGCGTAGTCGGTGCCGGGTTGCGGGTCGAGGTCGATGCGGAGTTCGTCGGGGTGGTCGAGGTCGGTGCGCCGTACCGGCCACGGGTGGAAGGTGAGGGTGCCGTACTGGGCGGCCCACAGGACGGCGCCGACCTCGGTGGGGCACATCTCGTCGGCGGTGCGGCCGGAGGGGAAGGCGATGGTGGCGGTGGGGGTCCAGTCGGGGAGGTTCTTGGGGGCCCGCTTCTGGAAGAAGGACTCGCCGGTGGCGCCCTCGGGGTAGCGCTCCAGGGTCGTGGGCCGGTCGCGCAGGGCGCGCAGGATGCCGTCGCCCACGGACAGGAAGTACTGCGCGACGTCCAGCTTGGTGTAGCCGGACGAGCCGCCTTCGGGGAAGTACACCTTGTCGGGGCTGGACAGACGCACCGTCCGCCCGCCCGTTTCCAGTTCCACTGCCGCGCCCTTGCTGCCCATGGGGCCACGCTAGGCCGAAGGGGCATAGTGCGCATACCGGGCGATAAGTCTGTATAAGGGACAGAATCGATGTATGGATCTTCCCGTGATGCCGCCGGTCCGCCCCATGCTCGCCAAATCCGCCGCCCGGCTCCCCGCCGGGATGCACTACGAGGCGAAGTGGGACGGCTTCCGGGCGATCGTCTTCCGGGACGGGGCCGAAATCGAGCTGGGCAGCCGCTCCACCAAGTCGCTGACCAGGTACTTTCCCGAACTGGTGGCGGCGCTCGCCGAGCGGCTCCCGGAGCGCTGCGTACTGGACGGGGAGATCGTCATCGCCCGGAACGGGCGGCTCGACTTCGACGCGCTCACCGAGCGGATCCACCCGGCCGCGTCGCGCGTGCAGACCCTGGCGGAGCGCACCCCGGCGTCGTTCGTGGCGTTCGACGTGCTGGCCCTCGGCGACGAGTCCCTGCTCGACGCGCCGCTGACCGAGCGCAGACGGCGCCTGGAGGAGGCACTCGCGGACGTCGCGGCGCCGGTCCACGTGGCGCCCGCGACGACCGACGCCGAACTGGCCGAGCGCTGGTTCGAGCGGTACGAGGGCGCGGGTCTGGACGGCATCGTGGCCAAACCCCTCGACCTGCGCTACCGGCAGAACGAACGCCTCATGATCAAGGTCAAGCACGAGCGGACGGCGGACTGCGTGGTCGCCGGATACCGCTTCCACAAGAGCGGCCCCGTCGTCGGCTCGCTCCTGCTCGGCCTGTACGACGACACGGGCACCCTGCAGCACGTCGGGGTCTGCGCGGCCTTCACGATGAAGCGGCGCACCGAGCTGATCGCCGAGCTCGAACCACTGCGCATGGACTCCGCCGGGGACCACCCCTGGGCGTCGTGGACGGACGGGGCGGCGCACGAGGCGTCCCGGATGCCGGGCGCGCCCAGCCGCTGGACCGGCAAGAAGGACCTGTCGTGGGTGGCGCTGCGCCCGGAGCTGGTGGCCGAGGTGGCGTACGAGCACATGGAGAACGGGACGCGTTTCCGGCACACCGCGCGCTTCCGGCGCTGGCGCCCGGACCGGGAGCCCGAGAGCTGTACGTACGCGCAGCTGGACGAGCCGATGAAGTTCGACCTGGCGGACGTACTGCGCTGAACAGGCCGGACTTGGGGTGGCCTCCGGGCGGGTAGGGAGGGGCCGTGGATACGAACGGGTTACGTAGGCGTGGGTTCCTCGTCGGTGCGCTCGCGGTGGCCGCGGCGGCCTGCGAGCCGACCGGCGGGAACGACTCCCCTCCGGCGCGCGGCACCGGCCTGCTCGCGGTGAAGATCGACAACGTGGGTGCCGCGCGGCCGCAGACCGGTCTGGAGGACGCCGACATCGTGTACGCCGAGCAGGTCGAGGGCGGGCTCAGCCGGCTGATGGCGGTGTTCGGCTCGCGGCTCCCCGACGTCGTGGGGCCGGTGCGCAGCGCGCGGGAGACCGATCTGGAGCTCCTCGCGCAGTTCGAACAGCCGACGCTCGCGTACTCGGGCGCCCAGTCCGGGGTACAGGCGCTGATCGACGCGGCGCCGCTGCGCGCACTGCCGCAGGGCAAGGACAGCCGGGCCTACTTCCGGAGCAGCGCCAAGCCCGCCCCGCACAACCTTTTCCTGCGGCCCGCCAAGCTGGGCCGGACGACATCGGGTGCGGACGCGAAGGCGGCGGCCGGCTTCCGCTTCGCCTCGCGGGTACCAGCGGGCGGGCAACCCGAGACGGAGCGCACGGTGCGCTTCCCCTCGGCCCGCTTCACCTTCAACTGGTCGGCCACACAACGGCGTTGGCTGGTGAGCATGGACGGCAGCGCGGCCGTGACGGCGGACGGGACCCGGCTCGCGGCGGCAACGGTCGTCGTGCAGTACGTCGACGTGCGGCAGTCCCGCTTCCACGACAAGTTCGGCAGCGTGTCACCGCTGTCCCGCACCGTCGGCTCCGGACGGGCGGTGGTGCTGCGGGACGGGCGGGCGTACGACGCGGCGTGGCAGCGGCCGGGCGCCGGGAGCGGCACCGCCTTCACGGTGGACGGACAGCCGCTGCCGTTCGCGCCGGGGCAGGTGTGGGTGGTGTTCGCGAAGGAGTAGTCCCTGGTGTCAGACCCCGGGGGTCGCGAGCGGCTCCGCGGGGTTGCGCAGGTCCTCCGCCGCGTCGGCGACCCGCTGGATCAGGTCGAAGAAGACGGCCTGCTCCTCGCCGCTCAGGGGCGCCAGGAAGATCTGGTTCATCCGCGCGGTCCGCACGGTCAGCTTCTTGTGCATGCGCAGTCCCTCCGGTGTCGGCCGCAGCAGCCAGCGGCGGCCGTCGCCCGGGTCCCGCGCCTTGTCGACCAGCTCGCGCCGGGTGAGGCGGCTGACCACCTCGGCGATCGTGGACCGGTCGAGTCCGACGCGCTCGCCGACCGTGCGCTGATCGAGGCCCGGCTCGGCCACGAGGGTGTTGAGGACAGCGAACTGCGGTGACGTGATCTCCTCCGAGACCATCGTGTTCCACAGCAGATAGTGCGCCTGCTGGAGTCGCCGGGCGAGGTGCCCGGGGTGGGTGGTCAGGTCCACCGCGGCCATCACGGTCCTCCGTTACGTGGGTGTACTGAGCGATATTAGACCCTTGACGGCCCACTTGGCTGGTGGCAACGTGTGCCCCGCTCAACAAATGCTCAGTGCGCTGAGTAATTCCTAGAGACGGAGTCCCGGCATGGCTCTCACCCAGCACGACATCGACGCGGAGATAGCGGCCGCGCACGCCGCGTACGAGAAGCGGGTGGCCGGCGGGGCGCCCGTCGAACACCATCCGCGCCGCGACTACGCCCCCTACCGCTCGTCCGTCCTGCGCCATCCCCAGCAGCCGCCGATCAACATCGACGTGTCGAAGGACCCGGAGCTGGTCGAGCTCGCCTCGCCCGCCTTCGGCGAACGGGACATCACCGGGCTCGACAACGACCTCACCAAGCAGCACGTCGGCGAACCCGTCGGCGAACGGATCACCGTCTCGGGCCGTCTCCTCGACCGGGCCGGGCGCCCCGTGCGCGGCCAGCTCGTCGAGATCTGGCAGGCCAACTCGGCCGGCCGCTACGCCCATCAGCGCGAGCAGCACGACGCTCCGCTCGACCCCAACTTCACCGGTGTGGGACGGACGCTGACCGACGCCGAGGGCCGCTACCGCTTCACCACGATCCAGCCCGGGCCCTACCCGTGGGGCCAGCACGTCAACGCCTGGCGACCGGCGCACATCCACTTCTCGATGTTCGGCTCGGCATTCACCCAGCGGCTCGTGACACAGATGTACTTCCCGAGCGACCCGCTGTTCCCGTACGACCCGATCATCCAGTCCGTCACCGACGACGCCGCCCGGCAGCGCCTGGTCGCGACGTACGACCACAGCCTCTCCGTGCCGGAGTTCTCGATGGGCTACCACTGGGACATCGTGCTCGACGGACCGTCCGCCACCTGGATCGAAGAAGGGCGCTGACCAGCCATGACGAAGATCGACACGAGCAATCCTGGCAACGCGCTGCCGACCCCGTCGCACACGGTCGGCCCGTTCTACGGATACGCCCTGCCGTTCCCCGGCGGCGGTGACATCGCGCCGGTCGGCCACCCGGACACCGTCACCGTGCAGGGGTACGTGTACGACGGCGCGGGCGATCCGCTCCCCGACGCCTTCGTGGAGGTGTGGGGCGCCGACCCCGAGGGCAGGCTGCCGCAGGTCGACGGGTCGATGCGGCGCGACCCGGCGAGCGGCGGTCACCTCGGGCGCAACGGCGTGGAGTTCACCGGCTGGGGCCGCGTCCAGACCGATGCCAACGGGCACTGGTACGCGCGCACGCTGCGGCCCGGCGCACGCGGCGACAGCGCCCCGTACCTCAGTCTCTGCGTGTTCGCGCGCGGCCTCCTCGTCCATCTCTTCACGCGGATCTACCTGCCCGGCGACGACGTGGTCCTCGCCGCCGACCCGCTCCTTTCGCGGCTCGAACCCGCGCGGCGCGACACGCTTGTCGCGCGGGAGCGGTCCGACGGCACGTACCGTTTCGACATCCGCCTTCAGGGCGAGGGCGAGACGGTCTTCCTGGAGTTCACGTGAGCTTGTTCGACCCCGGCACCGAGGACGCGCCCGCCGAGCGCGGCACGTCCGAAGAGGCCTTTCTGCAGGCCCTGCTGGACGCGGAGGCGGGTCTGACCCGGGCCCAGGCGGCGCTCGGGCTCGCACCCGCCGGCGCGGCCGACGCCGTGACGACTGCCGCGGTGGCGGCGTCCTTCGACGTACGTGACCTCGCCCGGCGGGCCCGCGCGGGAGGCAACCCGGTGATCCCGCTGGTCGCCGATCTGACGGCGGCCGTGCCCGCGGAGTACGGGCCGTACGTCCATCGGGGGGCGACCAGCCAGGACGTGCTGGACTCGGCGCTGATGCTGATGGCGGCACACACGCTGGACGTGACTCTGGCGGAACTCGGCCACGCCGAGGCCGGGTTGGCGCGGCTCGCGGCCGCGCACCGGGACACCGTCATGCCGGGCCGCACGCTCACGCAGCACGCCGTGCCGACGACGTTCGGCCTGAAGGCGGCCGGGTGGCGGTCGCTGGTCCTCGACGCCCGGGATCGACTGCGGTCCGTTCGTGCCGCCCTGCCGGTTCAACTGGGCGGTGCGGCAGGGACGTTGGCTGCGTTCGAGGCATACGGGGCGAGCGACCCTCTGGCCTTGATCTCGGCATACGCGCGCGAACTCGGCCTGGCCGAGCCGCAGTTGCCGTGGCATGTGCTGCGCACGCCGGTGGCGGATCTGGCGGGAGCGTCGGCGTTCACGGCCGGGGCGCTCGGTAAACTGGCCGTCGATGTGCTGACGCTCTCCCGGACCGAGATCGGGGAGGTCGCGGAAGGCGCCGGCGGCGGTTCGTCCGCGATGCCGCACAAGGCCAACCCGGTGCGGGCCACGCTGATCGCCGGGGCGGCCCGCCGCGCGCCCGGACTCGCGGCGACGCTGTACGGGTCGATGTCCGCCGAGGACGAGCGGCCCGCCGGGGCCTGGCACGCCGAATGGGCCACCCTGCGGGAGCTGTTGCGACTGGTGGGCGGGGCCGCGCGGAACGCCGCCGAGCTGGTCGAGGGCCTGGTGGTGCGCCCCGACGTGATGCGCGAGCACCTCGCGCTGACCGGCGGGGCGATCGTCTCGGAGCGGCTGTCCGCGGAACTGGCCGCGGTTCTCGGCCGCGGCCGGGCCAGGGAACTGCTCGGCGAGGCGACACGCCGCGCCGCCTCTGAGGGCCGCACCCTGCCCGACGTACTCGCCGAGGAACCGGACCTCGCCTCCCTGGACCTGACCGAACTGACGGCCCCGGAGCGGTACACCGGGGCGGCGGGCGAACTGGTGGACCGCGCACTGACCCGCCGCTGACGGGAGGCACCATCCCGCGGCCGTGCCCTCGCCCCGTCCACTCCCCGCACCTCACCTGGAGCCCGCCCATGCCCCCCTCCCCCCTCCTCCATCACCGCGCCGAGGGCTCCCCCTCCGCTCCCCCGTTGCTGCTCGGGCCCTCGCTCGGGACGTCGTTGGCGCTCTGGGATCAGGTCGCGCCCGAATTGTCGAGTGCGTACCGCGTCGTGCGCTGGGATCTGCCGGGGCACGGGGGGTCCGGTGCCGGATTGATCGCCGAGGGGGCCACCGTCGCCGACCTCGCCGGGCTCGTTCTCGCCCTCGCCGACTCCTTGGGCATCGAGCGGTTCGCGTACGCGGGTGTGTCGCTGGGCGGCGCCGTCGGACTGCATCTCGGCGTGCATCACCCGGAGCGGCTCAGCAGCCTGGCCGTTCTGTGCTCCTCCGCCCACTTCGGCGGCGCCGCGCCGTGGCGGGAGCGGGCCGCGCTGGTTCGTGAGGAAGGGACCGGCGGCGTCGCCGAGTCGGCGCCCGCTCGGTGGTTCACCCCCGGGTTCGTCGTCCCGCGGCTGGTGCGGGACAACCGGGACGCCGACCCCGGGGCGTACGCCGCGTGCTGCGACGCGCTCGCCGCCTTCGACCTGCGCGACCGGCTCGGCGGGATCTCCGTGCCGACGCTGCTGGTCGCCGGTCGCGAGGACCCGGCCACGCCGCCCGCGCATCTGCGGGAGATCGCCGACGCGGTGCCGGGCGCCGAACTCGCCGAGCTGGCCGGGGCGTCCCATCTGGCCGTCGCCGAACGGCCGGAGGCGGTGCTCGGGCTGCTGCGCACGCACTTCGGGCAGGGCGCCCCGCGCGGCATGGAGGTGCGGCGACAGGTGCTCGGCGATGCGCATGTGGACCGGGCACAGGGGCGGCAGACGCCGTTCACGGCCCGGTTCCAGGATTTCATCTCCCGCTATGCGTGGGGCGAGATCTGGACCGACCCGACCTTGTCCCGCCGCGAGCGCAGCATGGTGACCCTCACCGCGCTCGTCGCCCACGGGCACCTCGACGAACTGGCCATGCACGTACGGGCGGCCCGCCGCAACGGCCTGACCCCCGACGAGATCGGCGCCGTGCTGCAGCAGTGCGCCGTGTACGTGGGCGTCCCCGCCGCCAACGCCGCGTTCGCCGTGGCACAGCGCGTGCTCGGCGAGGAGGAGAGGGAGGAGGAGAAGGGCAGGGGCTCGGCGGCCGGGTGACCTGGCCGGTCCCTACCGCAGGCCGCGCCCCGTCTCCAGTACCTCACGGGCCCGCGCCGCGAGTCCGTCCGCGCCGCAGGAACGGGCCAGGGTGAGGCCGCGGTTGAGTTCGGTCAGCGAGCGCGCCGCCATGCCGTACTCGACGCGGGCGAGGGCGTGTTCGTAGGCGCAGGGTGAGGCTTCGAGGTACGTGACCGCCTTGGCGTACAGGGTGAGTTGCTTCTGGCCCGTCTCCAGCGCCGCCGCGCAGCGCAGCGCTTCGCCGATCGCCGTGTCCGTGCCGAAGCGCTCGGCCTGGACGCGGGCCTCCGCGACGAGTTCGGCGGCTCGCCGCGGATCGGTGGGGGCGAGGGCGCGGGCCAGGTCGCAGGCCCACGGCGCCATGATCGTGTTGTGTCCGCCGCGGGCGATGGCGGCCTTGGCCGCGGCCTCCAGCTCGTTGATCCCGTCCTCCACCCGGCCGGTCGCGAGGAGGAGGCGGCCGCGGACCGAGTGCGCGTCGGGAAGCACGATCGTGGAGGGGTACGGCGGCCCGAACGAGTAGCGGTCGGCGATCGCCTGCGCCTCGTCGGCCTTGCCGCGGGCGAGCAGCGTGTCGATGAGCATGCACGCCGCGTCCCAGTGCATCGGCAGCCCGCGCCCGACGCGGTCGGCGAGGCGCAGCGACTCGCGCAGGAACGCCTCGGCGTCGGTGAGCCGGCCGCGCCTGCGGTGCACGTATCCGACGAAGGCGTGCGCGAGGGCGAGGTGGCCGCCGCTCCAGCCGGCCGTCTCGTACTCGCGGACGGCGCCGGTGAACAGGCTTTCGGCGCGGTCGAGCCGGTCCGCGAAGAGATACGCGCTGCCGAGCATGGCGAGGACCTCGAACCCCCACTCGGGGTCGAGCCAGCCGAGCCCGGGCGCGAGCCGGCCGTTGACCAGGGCGCGGTCGCAGCGCTCGACGACCTCCTCCGCGTTCTCCCCGCGGGTCATGGCGTCGAACGCGCGCAGGATCAGCAGGACGCGCTCCGAGTTGTCCCGGCCGCCGAGCTGGTCGGCGATCATGGCCAGCCTTCGCGAGCGGCCCGAGGAGTCCTCCTCGCCCGCGTGGATGCCCTCCCACATGAAGTGGACGGCCTGCAGGCGCATCCGGGCGGGGCCGGGGTCGAGGCGGTCGCTCTCGCCGTCGATGAGGCGCAGCGCCTCTTCCAGCTGGTCGTTGTGGACCAGCGCCTGGGACAGCCGGCACACGGCGTCGACGCGCAGGGCGCCGACGAGTCCCGGTGTCGTGTCGAGCGCGGCGTCCAGGTGCTTGATGGTGGTGGCGGGCGAGGTGAGCAGCGCGGCGCAGCCCAACTCGTAGAGCAGATGGGAGCGGACGTCCGGCAGCGGCGGTTCCTGCAGGGCGCGCTCCAGACAGCGCCGGGCGGCGTCGGGCGCGCCGACGGCCAGGTGTTCGCGGGCGGCGGCGCGCATCTGCTCGACGAGTTCCGGATCGTCGTCCGGGTGCACTTCGAGCAGGTGCCGGGAGGCCGCGGCGGGCCCGTGTCCGGACGCGGTGACGGCCCAGGCGGCCTGGCCGTGCATGGCGGTGCGGGTGGCCGCCGGGATCGCGTCGTAGACGGCGGAGGCGATCAGCGGGTGCACGAACTCCAGGGCGTTCTCGGCGCCGTACAGGCTGTCGGTGAGGATGCGGGCGGCGCTCAGCCGCTCGGCGCAGCGGCCGGCCTGCTCCGGGTTGAGGCCGGCCAGCAGGGCGGCGAGTCCGGGGTCGATCCTCGTGCCGAGGATGGCGGCGGCCCAGGCGAACTTGGTCGCCTCGATGCCGAGTCCTTCGAGGCGGGCGACGAGTCCGCGGCCGCGCGCCGACTTGTTCAGCGCGCGCAGTTCGGCGGCCGAGTCCTCTTCGGGGTGCAGATCGGTGTCCTGCACCTTGGCGAGCAACTCGACGGTCTCGTACGGGTTCCCACCGGTCACCGCCCACACTTCGCGGCAGAACGGGTCGTCTGCGTGGTCGCCGAGCGTGGCCCGGGTGAGGCTCGCGGTGGCGTCGGGGGTGAGGGCACGCAGCCTGTTGATGCCGGGCCGGGCGGCGGCGGCCACCGCGTCCAGGCAGACGGCGGCGGCCTCGTCCTCGGGGTCGCGCTGCGCCACGACGACGAGCACCGGCAGGTCGTCGAGGCGCTCGGCGAAGGCGGCCAGCCACTCCAGGGTCTCGAGGTCGGCCCAGTGCGCGTCGTCGATGAGGATCACCAACGGCCACTGCAGGCGGGCCAGTCGGGAGACGGCGGCGACGAGTCCGTCGCGCACACCCTGCGGGTCGGCCTGCCGTCCGGCTGGCTCGGCTATGCCGAGGGCGGGGCCCGCGATGTCGTACCAGTCGCCGAAGTACTCGCGGGTCTCCTCGTCGGAGAGCGCGAGCAGGGTGGGCTGCAGGAGTTGGCGTACGACGTTGAAGGGGACGGAGGTGACGGTCTCACCGCCGCGGGCGGACCATACGGTGGCCCGGCCCGCCGCTATCTCGCGCAACCGGCCGAGCAGGGCGGTCTTGCCGATGCCCGCCTCACCCTTGTACACGACGAGGCTGCCCGAGGACGCGGCGTCACCGCACAGGTCGTCCAACGCCCGGACCGCTATGTCCAGTTCGGACTCCCGCTCCCACAGCGGTGGGCCAAAGGAGGCGGCGTCGGTGTGCCGTCCCTGAGTCATCGCGCACCCTCCCGGTGGCCTTCACGCCGGCCGATCATGTCGATCGACCGATGTCCTGGTCACGAGAGTAGTGCGCCGCGCCGCGCTGTGGTGAGGCGTCGCGGGAGCCGATGATTTTTTGGCCGGACCCGGGCGCCCGCCGTGGTCACGGGGCCGGTCCTTGACGATCCCCACCACCATGCCCATACGGCCGCCGGCAACGATCGGGCCTGTAATGCGGACCCTCTCATCCCCTTTTCAGGCACGCCTCATACTGTTCCGTCCATGACGTCGCAGACTCCCGCAGGCTGGTACCCCGACCCCGGCCAGGTCCCCGACGGCCCGCGCACCGAACGCTGGTGGGACGGCAGCCGCTGGACGGACCAGACCCGGCCCGCCACCACCCCGCCGCCGTTCCCGCCGCAGGCGGCCGCGCCGGGTCCCGCGCCGCTGGCGCAGCAGCCGACCGCGCCCGGGACCATTCCGGCATACAGTAACTATCCGGTGCATCCCGGCCAGTTGCCGCCGAAGCCACGCAACCGGACGCGGATCGCGATCGCGGCCGGGGTCGCGGTGGTCGTGCTCGCCGGCATCGTCGGCGGGGTGTTCGCGCTCACGTCGGGCGACGGCGGCAGCGGCAAGAGCGACAAAGCGGGCGCCGATTCGCAACAGCCCAGGGAGCCGCAGGGGCCCGGCGGTCCCGGCGGCAACAGCGGCGGTGGCGGCGGCAGCGCCTCGCCCGAGGCGCCCGGCTCGCCGCAGGCACCACTCGACGACGGCTTCGCCACCGACATCGTGAACGGGGTCGCGCTGCCGGTCCTCGACGGCTGGACGGGCTCCGACGGCGCGGGCGTCGCCGGCGTGCAGACGGGCACGTACAAGTGCCCCGACGACGTGGAGCAGAGCTGCGTGAAGGGCGGCGCGTCCACCTCGTCGGCGAAGAGCCTCAAGCTCGACGGGACGACCGCGGAGGCGGCGGCGAAGGAGGACATCCTCAAGAACGCGAAGGCGTCCTACGGCGGCAAGGTCTACGGCGGGATCATCCAGCACGACGAGCTGCTGTCCGAGAAGGTCACGGTCGCCGGGGAGCAGGGCTACCGGGTCCGCTGGAACGTGGACACCAAGTCGAAGATCGACGCCTGGGTGGAGTCGGTCGCGTTCCCCTCGCCGGCCGACTCCAAGACGCTCGTCGTCGTCCGCATAGGCGTCGACATACCGCGGACCAGCAAGGAGAAGGCCGCGGGGCCGGACGACGCGGCGATCGACAAGCTCGTCAAGGGCATCAAGAAGGCCGAGGTCACCGGCGACACGGGCGGCGGCGACGGCCAGGATGTCTGAGCCCTCACAGACGCACCGCTGAAAACGCACCGTTGAAACCCTGGGGCCGGGCAGGTTCCCCTCCGCTCGTGGAGGAACCCGCCCGGCCCGGGGGTGCGCGCCGCCCCCGTCCCCACGGTGCGGCGCGGGCAGACCACCGGCCGGTCATCCCTGCGACCGGTGGCCTCCCGTTCAGGTGGCCCGATCCGAAGCGGTCAGGCCGAGTCCCGGGATCAGTACGCTCTCGACGAAGCCGACCAGATAGTCGGCGTCGGCGTCGCGCCCTTCCAGGAAGGGACGGCTGCGCATCACTCCGAAGAGCTGCGCGGCCAGATAAGGCAGTGCGGGGTGGCCGGCGGCGATCTCGCCACGCGCCACGGCCCGCTCGATCATCGCGTCGATCGACGCCAGCTCCGGCTCGACCAGCGCCTCGCGCAGCGCGCCCTTCAGCTCGCCGTCCTGGCGCACCGCGTGCCCGAGAGCCTGCAGCAGAGCCGTGTCCGGGAGCGCCTGCCCCGCCGCGTTGCGCGCGGCGGCCACGAGGTCTCCCGCGAGGCTGCCCGTGTCGGACGCGGAGAACTTCGTACAGCGTCCGGCCCGCAGCGCGGCGGCCACGAGCTGCGGTTTCGTCTTCCACTGACGGTACAGGGTGGACTTGCTGCAGCAGGCCTGGGCCGCGACGCCCTCCATGGTCAGGGCGTCGTACCCGTTCCTGCGGAGCTGGTCGAGGACCGCGTCGTAGAACTCCTGCGCACGCTCGGGGGTGATCTTGGAACGGCGCGAGGCGGGCGCCACTGTCGCTGTGGCGGTGGCCTGTTCTCGCGTCGTCATGGCTCCACTCCTCGCTCTGCGGTTCGTGTCGATGAGATCACACCCTCTATCGATACGCCAGTGTACCGGTACGCCATCGTTTCGGTACACTGGCGTATCGGTACACTGGCGTATCGATGAATGCGGTTCGGGGCCGCGTTCACCGACGCGCCACCAGCGCAGCTGAACCACCACGCACCACCCAGTCGTCACGAAAAGGGGCCGGGGGATGGATTCCCTTACCGAGCCTGCCGAACCGGAGCCGGACAGCCGATCTGCCCGACCACCCCTGGTCCGCGAGCTCCTGCTGGTCGTAGGACTCTTCCTCATCTACAAGTTCGGCCGACAGCTGGCCAACGGCCATACCGCCGAGGCGTTCCGCAACGCCGACGACGTGTGGCACTTCGAGCGCGCCGCGCACCTCCCGGGCGAGGGCGCGATCCAGAGCGTTCTGCTGCACAGCGACGCCCTCGTACACATCGCGAACACCTATTACGCGACCGTGCACTTCCCGGCCACGCTCGCCCTGCTGGCCTACCTGTATCTGCGCCGCCCGCTCCACTACGTGTGGACGCGGCGCGTGCTCGCCGTGCTGACGGCCGCGGCGCTCGTCCTGCACCTCGGCTTCCCGCTGGCGCCGCCGCGGATGCTGGCGGCCGCGCACCTCGTCGACACCGCGCAGGTCTACGGGCCTTCCGTGTACGCGGCGAAGCCGGCCACCGACACCATGGCCAACCAGTTCGCGGCCATGCCGTCGCTGCACTTCGGCTGGGCCCTGATGGTCGCCGTCGGCCTGATCGTCGCCACGCGGTCGCGCTGGCGCTGGCTGTGGCTGCTGCACCCGCTGCTCACCCTGCTCGTGGTCGTCGGCACCGCGAACCACTACTGGCTCGACGCGATCGTGGCGACGGCACTGCTCGCCATCGCCCTCGCGGTGGTACGGATGCCGCACACCGTCGGCGGTCCGGCCGCGATCCGCCGCCATCTGCTGCCCGCCCCCACCACCACGGCCGCACCGGCCGCCCTGCGGGCGCGCGGCACGCTGGAGCCCGCGCCCTGGCAGCCCACGGCCGCGTTCCGTACGCCCCCGGACTCGCTGTCCGCCGCGGACGTGCTGGAGCGGATGCAGCCGCTGCGCATACCGCTGCGGGTCTCCCCGACGCCCGGGTCCACCTCGGTGGCGACCGCCCCGCAACTCGTCACGAGCGGGGCCGGCCGATGAGCGCCACCCTGCTCGCCGTCGCGCTCTCCCTGGTCTCCGCGGTGGCCTACGCCGCCGCGGCGGTGGCCCAGGAACGTCTCGCCGCCCGCACCGCAGGCGCCGGGGCGAGCCTGTGGCGGCTGCTCGGCACCGGCTCCTGGTGGTGGTCGGTCGTCCTGAACGCCGGGGCCGCGCTGCTGCACGTCGCCGCGCTCAAGTACGGGCCGCTCACCTTGGTGCAGCCGCTCGGCGCGCTCACGCTCGTCGCGGCCGTGCCGCTGGGTGCCCGGATCGCCGGCCGGCACGTCACGGCGGGCGAGTGGCGGGGCACCGCCCTCACCCTGGCCGGCCTGGGCACGCTGCTCGTCACGGCGTCGGGGCCCGCCCCCGAAGACACGCTCTCGCTGCCCGAGGCGCTCGCGGTGGCGGGTGCCACGGCCGCGTTCATCGGTGTCCTCTCGCGGCGCGGCGCGAAGCCGGGCCTGCGGCACGCGACCGCGTCCGGGGTCGCTTCCGGCGTCGCCTCCGCGCTCACCCAGACCGTGACCGTCGCGGCGACGGACCGCTCGGGCCCGCTGCTCGCCCCGCAGGTGATCGTGGTGGCGCTGCTCGTCGCGGCGTTCGCCGCGGGCGGCCTGCTGCTCTCCCAGACCGCGTACCGGGGCGGGCTCGGCGCGCCGCTCGCGATGGTGACGCTGGCGAACCCGGTGGCCGCCGCGGTCATCGGCCTGTCCCTGCTGGGCGAGCGGTTGCAGGGCGGCGTCGCGGGGGTCGTTCTCGCCGGCGCCGGAGCGGTGCTGGCGGCGCGTGGGGTGCTCCTGCTGACCCGGACTCCGGCACCGCCCAGCCAGGCACGGACACAGGCACAGCCGCAGCCGCAGGCCACCGTCGTGACACTGCCGGCCCTCCCGGCTCAGCCCGAGCCCGAACCGCTCACCCTGCGCGCGTCCTGAGGGCCTGCCACGCGCAAGGGGGCGGGCCCGTCGCGGGCCCGCCCCCTTGCGCACGCGTCGGCGGCCCGGTCACCCGAAGCCGCGCGAGTCCTGCTTCAGCGCGGTGTCCACCGTCAGGGCCGTCGCCACGACGAGGCTGAGCAGCGGCTCGGGCAGCTGGAAGTGGATCTGCAGCACGTAGTTGTCCGCGGTCGTGAACATCGTCTTGGCGAGGCCCTCCCACGTCTTCGTGATGCGGGCGACCTCCTGGTCCGCGTGGTCGACGATCGCGAAGTTCCAGGCCCGCCAGTTCTCCGCCTTGATCGCGCCGACCTGCTGGCCGTTCACGTTCATCGCGAAGTTGATCTTGCCGATCATGTTCTGCTGGACGATCTCACCGACCGGCGACCCGTCCGGACGCTCCACGACGACGCGCGACTTCATGAACTTCGCGGGGCGCGTGAGCACCAGCTGCGGCTGGTGGTACGCGTCCCGGATCTCCAGCTTGTGCGTCATGAACTGATCGACGCTGGAGACGAAGCGCAGCGCCTTCTTCAGGCTGCTCTGGCCGATCTCGGTGACCGAGCCGAGCTGGTTCCCGTGCTGGTCCATGACCGTGTACTCGTTGGTCATCTCGATCAGCTTGGCCTTCTGGTTCACCACCAGGACCGGCTCGGTGAACAGCGAGCCGCCGCCCCGCCCGGCGGGCGCGACCCCGGCCTGCTGCTGCACCTGACGCTGCACCCGGCCCACGTCCGCGTTCTGCTGCGCCTGGGCACCGTAGGGCTGCTGGGCCGGCTGGGCCTGCGGCTGGTGCGGCTGCTGCTGAACCTGCCCCGCGGCGGGCGCCTGGGCCTGCCCCTGGGCGTGCGTGTGCTCGGTCCACTGGGAACCGTCCCACCACCGCAGCGCCTGGGGAGCCCCCTGAGGGTCCGGGTACCAACCTGCAGGGGTGTTCGATTGCGTCGTCACCGGGGCACACTATCGCGCCACCCCATGGGCCCATCCAGGCTCAGCACATGTGATGTGTGCCCCTCCGCCTCTGCCGTGACAGGGGCGCAGGGGCACACGGTTCAGGTGATACTCAGGCGGTGATCAGGCGGTCGCGATGAGCGGGTCGCTCACGCCGGCCTGGCCGTTCTCGACGTGCCCGACGAGGCGCCGCAGATATCCGGCGTTGCCCTCGACGACGATCTTCAGGTCGTACCAGCGCTTGGTGGCGCGCAGGTCGACGGTCTGCGCCACGGTGGCACCGGCGCGCACCGTGTACGTCTGCGGCTGTCCGCCGTAGGCGTTGGTGACCGTGAGGTGGACGTCGGCGGTGGTCGGGTTCTTCAGGGTCAGCTTCAGATTGCCCGTGCCGCCGTCGTGCCGCGCGGTCACCTCCGGCTCGGCGACCTTGTTGTTGCCCTTGAAGGCGCGCAGGAAGCCGTTCGGGCCGTGTGCCGTGAGGTCGTAACTACCGCTGGAGTAGGCCGAGTTCCAGCTGTCGGAGAGCGACTTGGCGGCCTCGGCCGTGTAGGTCCAGGGGCCGTCGGTGCGGTTCTGGGAGCGCACCTGGAAGGCCGCGCCCTTCGTGGCGCCGCCGCTGAACGTCAGCTTGTACTTGCCGGTCCCGACGTCCTGCGCGCCGTCGACGTAGGGCGCGTACCCGAGCGGCCGGCTGGGCCGCGCGCCCTTCTCCTGCTTGGGCAGCGCGCCCTGCGCGGGCGGCTTCGGCACATAGCTGTCGTGCCGCTCGCGGTCCGGCGGCTCGAAGCCGGCGGTGTCGGGCAGGTCGGCCGGGTCGGTGACCTTGAGGGAGAAGTCGAAGGCCGAGGTGAGGTCGCCGCAGATGGCCCGGCGCCACGGCGAGATGTTGGTCTCCTTGACCCCGAACCGGTTCTCCATGAAGCGGATGATCGAGGTGTGGTCGAAGGTCTCCGAGCACACGTAGCCGCCCGTCGACCACGGCGAGACCACGATCATGGGCACGCGCTGGCCGAGCCCGTAGGGGCCCGCGGCGCGGCTGCCGCCCGGGTAGTAGTCGAGCTTCGTGTCGACGGTCGAGAGGCCCTGGTTCGCCGAGGCGGGCGCGTAGGGCGGCACGACGTGGTCGAAGTAGCCGTCGTTCTCGTCGTACGTGATGAACAGAGCCGTCTTGCTCCACACGTCCGGATTGGAGGTGAGGGCGTCGAGGACCTGGGAGACGTACCAAGCACCGTAGTTCGCGGGCCAGTTGGGGTGTTCGGAGAACGCCTCGGGGGCCGCGATCCAGGAGATCTTCGGCAGCTTCCCGGCCTTCACGTCGGACTTGAGGAGGTCGAAGTAGCCGTCGCCCGCCTTGGCGTTCGTGCCGGTGCGGGCCTTCTCGAAGAGCGGGTCGCCGGGCTTGGCGTTGCGGTAATTGTTGAAGTACAGCAGGGAGTTGTCGCCGTAGTTGCCGCGGTAGGCGTCGTCGATCCAGCCCCAGCCGCCCGCCGCGTCCAGGCCGTCGCCGATGTCCTGGTAGACCTTCCAGGAGACGCCCGCCTTCTCCAGGCGTTCGGCGTACGTCGTCCAGCCGTACCCCGCCTCCTCGTTGCCCAGGACCGGTCCGCCGCCGGTGCCGTCGTTGCCGACGTGGCCGGTGAGCATGTAGTAGCGGTTCGGGTCGGTCGCGCCGATGAACGAACAGTGGTAGTCGTCGCAGACGGTGAACTTGTCGGCGAGGGCGTAGTGGAACGGGATGTCGTCCCGCGTGAGGTGCGCCATCGTGCCGGTGCCCTTGGCGGCGATCCAGTTGTCGTACTTGCCGTTGTTGAAGGCGCTGTGCCCGCCGGCCCAGTCGTGGTCGAGACCGGCGATGAACTGCATGCCCAGGTCGTCGGCGTCCGGGTGGTACGGCAGGGTCTCCTTGCCGGCACTCGACTGGTTCCACACCGGCTTGCCGCTGGGCAGCGTCACCGGGCGCGGGTCACCGAAGCCGCGGACGCCCTTCATCGACCCGAAGTAATGGTCGAAGGAACGGTTCTCCTGCATGAGGACGACGATGTGCTCGATGTCCTGCACGGTTCCGCTGCGGCGCGCCGCGGGGATGGCGGCGGCCCGGTCGATGGAGCCGGACAGCGCCGTGAAGGCGGCGGTGCCGCCGGCGATCTGGAGGAAGCGGCGCCGATTGAGTTCGGTCATGAGTGTGGGGGTCTCCTGTTGCTTCGGTGGTGGTCCGTCCGCGATGAGGGGCAACGGGGAGTGTTCAAGACGACCGGGGTGAAAGGAAAGGGAACTGAAGTGACAGTCGCGCAAAATGTGCGCGGCTGATGCGCGAAGTCACCCGCGACCGGCGTGTCACCGCACGTCGTGCCAGAGTTCCCGCTCCGCCGCCCGCGGATCGGCCTCGGCGCGGCAGGCGCCGTCGTCGAACACCATGGTCGTCCGCTCCCCCGCCGGGTCGTACGCGGGCCAGCCCGGATCGCCGGTGGACGCGAACGCCACCCACGCCGCGTGGACCGTACGGGCCAGATCGCGCGGGCCCTCCTCGCCCACCAGCGGGACATGGTCGGGGTCGTCGAGCAGGTCGAAGACGAAGCCGATCTCGACGGCGTGGCAGGCGCCGAGCTCGCCGTCGAAGCGCGGGGAGCGCCAGCCGAACTCGTAGACGTACGAGCCGGGGACGGACTCGGCCAGGCGCGCGGCGGGGATCCGGTAGAACCAGTCGGTGCCGATCGCCTCCAGGAGTTCGCCCGGGCTCGCGCCGGGGCGGGACGCCGCATACCGGTCGAGGTCCATGCCGTAGGCCGCCGCGCCCCGGCGGGCGCGCTTTTCGGTGATCGTGGCGAAGCGGCCGGTCGGGACCATGAACAGGCGGTTCTCCTCGCGGTTGCTGCCGATGAGGAGGTCAACGCCGAGGTCCGGGCCGGGCAGCGCGAGCCGTTCGGCGACCGGTTCGAAGACCATGCCGTTGAGGGCCGCGTCGCCCCAGACGGCCGGGTCCGGCCTGGACGCGTAGTCGGCCCGCAGGGCGTCCTGGGCCGCGGTCAGTTCGGGCAGGGGGACGGCCGCGAACGCCTCCGCCGAGTGCGCGACCCCGAGGCTCCGCGCCATCCGCTCGCCGATCCGGTGCGCCGTGTCCGGCCGGACGAAGTGGTGGCAGGCCCCGCTCTGCAGCGCGGCCCGCCGGAACAGGCCACGGGCGCGCGGCTCGGTCAGCAGCAGTCCGATCGCCATGGCGCCGGCCGACTCGCCGAAGACGGTGACGCGGTCCGGATCGCCGCCGAACGCCTCGATGTTGTCGCGCACCCACTCAAGCGCGGCGATCTGGTCGAGCAGGCCGCGGTTGTCCGGGGCGCCCGGCAGGTGCAGGAAACCGTCCGTGCCCAGGCGGTAGTTGACGCCGACGAAGACGACGCCGTCGCGGGCGAACGTCTCGCCGCGGTACCCGGAGGAGTTCGCGGAACCGTTGGAGAAGGAGCCGCCGTGCAGCCACACCATGACGGGAAGGCGTGCGCCGGGGCCCGGTTCCGGGGTCCAGACATTGAGGTTCAGGCACTCCTCGCCGGGCACGGACGTCTCCGGGATGAGCACGTCGAAGGGCGGCGCGTACGGGGGCTTGGGCGCGGTCGGCCCGTACGCGGTGGCGTCGCGCACCCCGCTCCACGGCTCGGCGGGCGCGGGCGCGGCGAACCTGCGCGGCCCGAACGGCGCGGCGGCGTACGGCACTCCGAGGAACGCGGTCACCCCGCGCTCGGTGCGGCCGCGCACGGCGCCCTGCCGGGTGGTGCACTCGGGCGATGCGTCGGTCATGCGGTGGCTCCCTCGGCCAGGGTGCCCGGCGTCGGGCACCACCCCTCTCGTATCCCGCCGGCCCCCGCCACGTAAAGATCAAGGGCATGTCGGGTCCGCGTCCTGCAGCGGATCGGGCACGGGCGGCGCCCCGGTCGGCCCGAGCGGCTCTCCCGCGAGCCACTCCGCCACGGCCCGGCCGATGGGCTGCCCGGTCTCGATCTCCACGAAACCGAACTGGCCGGACTGGTTGCACTCCAGGAACCACCAGATCCCGTCGGTGTCCTCGGCGAAGTCGAAGGCGCCGTACGCCAGCCGGGCCCGGCCGAGATAGGCGTGGACGCCGTCGGCGACGCGCCGCGGCACACTCACCGGCCGCCAGGGCCCGGCGCCGGGATCGAAGCGGACGTCGACGATGCCATCGGCGGCGTCGGCGGCACCGGTGGCATCGATGTCACCGGCGGCGTCCGCGTCGCTCTGCGACCGTGCGGCGAACACCCGGTCGCCGACGCAGGTGACGCGGATGTCGGCGATTCTGCGCACCCTGCGCTGCAGCAGCGTCGGCCCGTGCGCCACGTCCTGGTAGTCCTCGCCGGGCCGCACCCGGGTCGTCGGCACGGCGAGCGCCCCCTCACCGGGGTGCGCCCCGGAGACCGGTTTGACGACCAGGTCGGGGTAGCGCTCGGCGAAGGCCCGCGCCACGCGCGGGAATGTGGTGATCAGCGTGGCCGGCACCGGCAGCCCGCACTCCCGCGCCAGCCATAACTGCCAGGGTTTGTGCCGTGCCTGGCGGGCGGCGTCGGGATGGTTCATCCACCGCGCGTCGGTACAGCGCAGCATCCCGTACAGGGCCTGCGAGGTCTCCTCGGTGAGCCATGCCGAGGCGGCCGGGGACCGCGCGGCGGGCGTACCGGGTCTGCGCACCCAGATGGAGCGCAGTCCGCCCATGCTGACCACGCGTCCGCCGACGGAGAGGTGGCCGTGGAACACGCCGTGCGCGTACTCCCCCGACACGTCGACGCCGCCGGGCAGTTCGGCCGGGTCGAGCCGGAGGACCGGGATTCCCTTGGCGTTCAATTCGACGACGGCCATGTCGGCCGTCACATCCTGTTCGCTCGTCAGGATCAGCACCGTCATTTCCGCGCGGCCGTTCAGTCGTCGAAATGGGTTTTGGATCCCGCGGTGGACGTGGTGGCTGCACATTCTCGCAACACTGCGTAGTCGCGCGCGGCCACTCCGCCGTCGGGCAGCACATTCAACTGCAGTGCGGAGTCGTACGTGTACACCGCGCTGACCTCGGCCTCTCGCGCGGCGCGAGCGTATTTCAGGGCGAACGGTCGCATGAGTACTCCTAGTTGAGGGGCCACCAAGTCAAGCCCATGGTGACTCTCCGACGTCACACTCCTGAGGAAATTCTCAGATTCTCTCTGTAGAACGCATCACACCTGCGGAGGAGTTGCTTCCGCCGCGGGGTGCGATGACCGGACGTCCGAACGCAAAAGGGGCGGCCTTTCAGGCCGCCCCTTAGCACTACCGTCTTTACACGCCTTTACACGTCCTTACGGCGACCTCCACCGGAGAGGTAGGCGAGTCCTGAGTGCGCGCCGATGTAGCTGTCGACCAGGCGGTCGGCCACCGTCACTGAGTCCACGAGAGGATGCAGCGCGAACGCCTTCACGGCGGTGGCGCGCGACCCCGATTCGGCCGCCGCGAGCACCTCGCGCTCCACGGCCTTCACGGCGGTCACCAGGCCGGTGGCGTGCAGCGGCAGCGGGTCCACGGCGACCGGGTGGGCGCCGTTGGCGTCCACGAGGCAGGGCACCTCGATGACGGCGTCCGCGTCCAGTGCCGCGAGGGTGCGCCGGTTGCGGACGTTGAGGATGAGCGTGGCGCGTTCGTCGCGGGCGATGGCCCGCATCAGGGCGAGGGCCACCTTCTCGTAGCCGCCGGACTCCTCCAGGTCGGCGGCGTCGCGCTCGCCCGCGCCGGAGGCCTCCCGGTTGTGCGCCATGTACGTGGCCTCGCGCTCGGCGCGGGTGCGGTCCCAGCTCGCGTAGGAGGGACCGGCGTAGAACGCGGTCTGCTGGTCGGCGAGGAAGGCGCCGCGCGTGCGCTCGGCCTCCCGGTAGGCGCGGACGGTCTCGCGGTTGAAGTAGTAGTAGTGCAGGTACTCGTTGGGGATCGCGCCGATCGAGCGCAGCCAGTCCGTGCCGAAGAGGCGGCCCTCCTCGAAGGAACCGAGCAGCTTCTCGTCGGCCAGCAGGCGGGGCAGTTCGTCGCGGCCACGCACCCGCAGGCCGCGCAGCCAGCCGAGATGGTTGAGTCCTACGTAGTCGACCCAGGCGTCGGCGGGGTCCGCGCCGAGCACCCGGGCGACGCGGCGCCCGAGGCCGACGGGCGAGTCGCAGATGCCGATGACGCGGTCGCCCAGGTGCCGGGACATGGCCTCGGTGACCAGGCCCGCCGGGTTGGTGAAGTTGATGACCCAGGCGTCGGGGGCCACCTCCTTGACCCGGCGCGCGATGTGCACGGCCACGGGCACGGTCCGCAGCCCGTAGGCGATGCCGCCCGCGCCGACCGTCTCCTGCCCCAACACGCCTTCCGCGAGAGCGACTTGTTCGTCCGCGGCACGGCCCGCGAGGCCGCCGACCCGGATCGCCGAGAAGACGAAGTCGGCGCCGCGCAGCGCCTCGTCTAGATCGGTCGTCGCCCGCACGGCGGGCGCGTCGGGCACGCCGGTGGCTTGTTCTCGCAGTACGCCGGTGATGGCCCGTAGCCGGTCCGCGTCGACATCGTGCAGCGTGACCTCGGTGACCCTGCCTGGAGCGTGGTCGGCGAGCAGCGCTCCGTACACGAGGGGCACCCGGAATCCGCCACCGCCGAGAATCGTCAGCCTCATGGCGTGATCGTAGGGCAGCCTGGTCCCCGACCTGATCTTCGACCGGCGGAGGCCCCCCATGAACCGGCACACGAGACGCCAACTCCTCACCCTGGCCGCACTGACGGGCGCGCTCGCCCTCGGCGCGGGCACCGCGTCGGCCACGGCCGCACCCGCCTGGACCGAGACCGGCACGAGCTACGTGAACTCGCTCACCGGCAGTCAGGGCCTGGCGAGCCGCGCCGACGGCTCGCTCGTGCAGCGGGGGCTCGCCTCGGTCCCGCTGGATCTGCGGATAGCGGGCTGGACGCATATCGGGGACCCGGACGTGGCGGACGGCTACACGTTCGACGCGTACCAGGGCGGCGACGACGCGACGAGGAAGATGTTCGCGGCGACGGCCCCGGACGGCAAGCGCACGACCTATGAACACGCCCTGGACGGGGGAGAGTTGCTCAACAACTCGTTCGCCTCCGTATCGCCCGACGGGCAGTGGCTGGTGTCCGGCGAGTGGGGCACCATGAAGCGGCTCCAGGTCTTCCCCACGCCGGTCCTGAACACGTCCGCGCCCGCCCCCGGCGCGAACCTTCCGCAGGCCGGGCAGATCACCCTCGACATGTCCGTCGAGAACATCCAGGGCTGCGACTTCACCGACGCCACGCATCTGCTCTGCTCGTCCGACGACGCGGCCAAGGAGGTACTGGGGGTCGCCCTCGACCGCCCCCTGGACGGCAAGCCGGTCACGGGCCACGTCACGACGGTGTTCGCCATCCCGCAGCGCAGTGTCTGCTCGGGCACGTTCGAGGCGGAGGGCATCGACTACGACGCCGCCCGCGGCACCCTGCGCGTCGCGGTCGTGCCGCCGTCGCCGTGCCTGGTGACGACGGCCGTGGTCGCGTACAAGCACTCCTGAGGTGTGCGGTGGCGGGGTTCGGGGACGGTCGCGACCATGACGGATCGCACGCTTCCCGCCCCGCCTCCCCCGCCGCGCCGTCGATACGTGGCCGCCCCGCGCCGGCGCCACTGCCGGTCGCGCCCCCTTGACCCGAGGCGCCTCACGCCCGCCGCGGCAGCTGCCAGACCTCCTCGATCGCATCACCGGTGAGCACCTTTCGGGGGTCCCCCTCCGCCCGCAGCCGCCCTTCCTGGAGCAGCAGGACGTGACCTGCCGATCTCGCCGCGTCGAGGTCATGGGTCGCCTGCAGGACCGTCACCCCCTCCTCCGTCACCTCGGCCAGTACGTCGGAGATGATCCGCTGTGCCGTCGCGTCGAGGCCGGTGGTGGGCTCGTCGAGCAGGAGCAGGTCCGCCTGTTGCGCCAGCCCCTGTGCGACGAGGGCGCGTTGGCGCTGCCCGCCCGACAGTTCTCCCAGCTGCCGGCGGGCCAGGGAGGTGATGCCGAGCCGGTCCATGCTCGCTTCGACCACGGCCCGGTCCTGCCGTGAGAGCCGCCGCCACAACCCGCGGTGCCCCCACCTCCCCATCGCGACGGCGTCCCGCACGGTCAGGGGGAGCACATCGTCCACCCTGCTCCGCTGCGTCACCAGCGCCGCGGACCCCTCGCTCCGGTGCTCCACCCGGCCCGCTGTCGCCCGGATCACTCCGGCGACCACGCCGAGCAGCGTGGACTTGCCCGCGCCGTTCGGGCCGACCACCGCGGTGGTGGTGAACGCCGGTATGCGCAGGGTGAGTTGGTCCAGTACCGCACGGTTCGCGTAACCGGCCGACACCCCGTCGAGCCTTACCTGCCACTGCATGTCCCGTGCCTCTTCCCGCTTCGCCTCATTGAAGTGATAATCATTTTCATTGTAGTGTCCGCCGCATGGAATGGTTGACGGGCCCCTTCGAGGTGACCTTTGTCCAACGGGCCCTGTGGGGCGGCATCCTCGTGTCGCTGATCTGCGCCCTGGCCGGTACGTGGGTCGTGCTGCGCGGCATGGCCTTCTTCGGCGACGCGATGTCGCACGGCATGCTTCCCGGCATCGCGCTCGCCGCGCTGCTGGGAGGCAACCTGCTTATCGGCGCCGCCCTGAGCGCGGCCGTCATGGCGCTCGGCGTCAGCGCCGTGGGCCGGTCGCCCCGCCTGTCGCAAGACACCAGCATCGGCCTGCTCTTCGTGGGGATGCTGTCGCTGGGCGTGATCATCGTCTCGCGTTCGCAGTCGTTCGCGGTCGACCTGACCGGCTTCCTCTTCGGTGACGTGCTCGCCGTGCGCCCGGCCGACCTGGCCACGCTCGGGGGCGCGCTGGCCATCGCGCTGGTGATCTCCGTACTCGGCTACCGGCCGTTCGTCGCCCTCGCGTTCGACGAGCGCAAGGCCCACACCCTGGGCCTGCGGCCACGCCTCGCGCACGCGGCACTGCTGGCCCTGCTCACGCTGGCCGTCGTCGCGTCATTCCACGTGGTGGGAACGCTGCTGGTCTTCGGCCTGCTGATCGCGCCGCCCGCGGCCGTGCTGCCGTGGGCGCGGCGCATCCCGGTGATCATGGCCGGCGCCGCCGGCCTGGGGGCGAGTGCGACGTTCCTCGGCCTGCTCCTCTCCTGGCACCTCCACACGGCGGCCGGGGCGAGCATCGCGGCGACCGCGGTCGTCCAGTTCCTGCTCTCCACCGCCGCCTCCGGACTTCACCGCCGGTGGGGCCGGCCCACTCCCCCCGCCGCCACGACCGACCGACCGCACACCGACCTCTCGCACAGCGACCGACCGCACATGGAATACGGACACCCCTCATGACACGCAGAAGGACCCGAACCCGAACCGCACTCCCCTGCGCCGCACTTGCCGGCTGCGCGCTGCTCGCCGGCTGTCAGGGCAGCAGTGACGCGAAGGCCCCCTCCAAGACCCCGGCCTCGGAATCGGCGCGACCCCACGGGTACGTCGAGGGAGCCGAGGAAGCCTCCGAGCAGCAGTCGCGGCTCGTCCTCGCGGACACGGACACAGGAGCGGTCAAGGTCCTGGACCTGATCACCGAGGACGTCACCTCGCTCCGGTCCAGTGACGACATCCACGGTCTGCGCACAGACGGCCGCTTCGCCTATCTGAGCGCCGGCGGCGGCACACGCGTCGTCGACTCCGGTGCCTGGACGGTGGATCACGGCGACCACGTCCACTACTACCGCGCCGCGATCCGCGACGTAGGCCCCCTCGCGGGGACGGACGCCTCCCGCGTCCACAGCGATCAGGCCGTCACCGCGGTCTCCTCCGCGCAGGGCGGCACCCGCGTACTCGACCGCACGAAGTTCGAGGAGGGCGCCGTCCCCCGGGGCCGGACCCTGGCCGGCACCGGAAGCGGAGCGGTCGTCCCCTACGCGGAACATCTGCTGGTCACCGCCGCGGGCGCCGGAGAGGACCGCGTCGAGGTCCGCGACCGGGCGGGCGCACGGGTCACCGCACTGAAGGAGCCGTGCGCGCAGGCACGCGGCGAGGCCGTCACGCGGCGGGGTGTGGTGTTCGGATGCGCCGACGGCGCACTGCTCGTCAGCGAGGACAAGGGCACGTTCGAGGCGGCGAAGATCCCGTACGGCACGCAGGTCAAGGCCTCGGAGCGGGCCGTCGACTTCCGCCACCGGGCGGGCAGCACCACGCTCGCGGCCCGGTCCGGCGAGGACGCCGTCTGGGTCCTGGACGTCACCGATCGTGCCTGGACCCGGATCGAGACCGGCCCGGTCGTGGCCGCCAACACCGCCGGGGAGGGCGCGCCGTTGCTCGCGCTCGGCACGGACGGCGTGCTCACCGCCTACGACATCGCCGCCAGGAAGAGCGTCGCCCGCAAGGAACTCCTCACGAAGGGGGCCGGGTCCGCCGCCATCGAGGTCGACTCCGGCCGTGCGTACGTCAACGACGCCGCGGCCCGGAAGGTCTACGAGATCGACTACAACGACCGGCTCCGGCTCGCCCGGACCTTCCCCCTCGGCTTCGCCCCGACGTACATGGTGGAGACCGGCCGATGAGCACCGATTCCCCTACCGTGCACAGGAGTTGGGCACCCGCGCGCCTCCTGCTCGCGTCCCTGGCCGGCGTTCTCCTCCTGGGGGTGAGCGGATGCGCCGCGAGCGAGGAGCACCGCCCCACGGTGGTCGTCACCACGAACATCCTCGGTGACATCACCCGCAATGTCGTCGGCGACGAGGCCGAGGTGACCGTGCTGATGCGGGCCGGCGCCGATCCGCACTCCTTCGGCGTCTCGGCTCCGCAGGCGGCGTCCATCGAGCGGGCCGACCTGGTCGTCCACAACGGTCTCGGCCTGGAGGAGAACGTCCTGCGGCACGTGGAGGCCGCCGAAGACGCCGGGACCCCCACCCTCGCGGTCGGGGAAGCCGTCGGTCCGATCACCTACACGGCGGGCGAATCCGCCGACGAACCCGACCCGCACTTCTGGACCGATCCCGAGCGGGTCCGCAAGGCCGTCGGACTCATAGCCGACGAGGTCACCGAGCACGTCGGGGGCATCGACCAGGCCGTCGTCGAGAAGAACGCGTCCGCCTACGGAGCGCAGATCACCGAACTCACGGCGTGGATGCGGAGCGAATTCGACGAAATCCCGGCCGGGCAGCGCCAGTTGGTCACCAACCATCACGTCTTCGGCTATCTGGCGCGGCGTTTCGGGTTCCGGATCGTGGGCGCGGTGATTCCGAGCGGCACCACCCTCGCGTCGCCGAGCGCTTCGGACCTCGAATCCCTCGCCACCGCGGTGGAGACGGCGGGCGTGAAGGCGATCTTCGCCGACTCCTCCCAGCCCGACCGGCTGGCACAAGTACTGAAGCGCGAGATCGACCTCGACATCGACGTCGTACCGCTGTTCTCGGAATCCCTCACCGCGAAAGGAGAGGGAGCCGCCACCTATCTGCAAATGATGCGCGCCAACACCACGTCCATCGCCACGGGCCTGGGCGCCGAATAGCCACGTTGTCGCCGGTCGAAGGCGACAACACGAAAGAGGAAAACACGTGATGAAGCATGTGACACGCCCGAGGACCGCGGCTGCCGTCGCCGCGCTGCTCGCGGTGTCCGCCACGCTCACCGCCTGCGGGAGCGACGACAAGAAGTCCACGGCGCGGACAGCGGACAAGGCTTCCGGTTCACCGGCCGCCCCGGTCGCGGACCCGATCGTCACCACGTACGACGGGGGTCTGTACGTACTGGACGGGAAGACGCTGAAGCTCAAGGAGGACATACCGCTCAAGGGGTTCAACCGGGTCAGCCCCGCGGGCGACGACCGTCATGTCATGGTCTCCACCTCGACCGGTTTCCGGGTGCTCGACGCGGCGGGACGACAGCTCACCGACGTCGAGTTCGCCGGCAGCAAGCCGGGACACGTCGTACGCCACGCGGGCAGAACCATCCTCTTCGCGGACGGCACCGGCGAGGTCACGATCTTCGACCCGAAGGAGCTGGGCGGCACCAAGCCGAAGGCCGAGACCTACACCTCCGCCGCCCCGCACCACGGCGTCGCCATCCGGCTCGCCGACGGCACGCTGGTGACCACGCTCGGCACGGAGGAGAAGCGCGTCGGCATCGCCGTACTGGACGAGGACCGCAAGGAGATCACCCGCAGCGAGAAGTGCCCCGGCGTCCACGGGGAGGCGACCGCACAGGGCGAGGCGGTGGTCATCGGCTGCGAGGACGGCGTCCTGATCTACAAGGACGGCGCCATCAAGAAGGTGAACAGCCCCACGGAGTACGGCCGGACCGGCAACCAGGCCGGGACGGACGAGTCCCCCGTCGTCCTCGGTGACTACAAGAAGGACAAGGACGCCGAACTGGAACGCCCGGAGCAGGTCTCGCTCATCGACACCGAGACGGGCACGATGCGGCTCGTCGACCTCGGCACGAGCTACACCTTCCGGTCGCTGGCGCGCGGCCCGCACGGCGAGGCGCTCGTCCTGGGCACCGACGGCAATATCCATGTCATCGACCCCGCCACGGGCAAGGTGACCAAGAAGATCTCGGTCCTCGGCTCGTGGCAGGAGCCGCTGGACTGGCAGCAGGCCCGCCCGGCTCTGTTCGTGCGCGACCACACCGCGTACGTCTCGGATCCGTCGGGCAAGAAGCTGCTGGCCATCGACATCGAGTCGGGCAAGCGGCTGGCCACCACGGAGCTCCCGAAGGCCCCCAACGAGCTGAGCGGAGTCGCGCGGCACTGAGAGCCTGACGCCGGCCCGGGACCGGGGAGAAGAGCGACGGGTGGTGGTGCGGCCGGCGCCGCACCACCACCCGTCATCGATGCCCAGGCATCACCACGAGGACTTGGTCACCCCGGGAAGGTGACCGGCGTGCGCCTGTTCACGCATCCGGACCCGGGAGAGCCCGAACTTCCGCAGGTGACCGCGGGGGCGGCCGTCCACGCTGTCCCTGTTGCGCACCCGGGTCGCGCTGGCGTCGCGCGGCTGGCGGCGCAGTTCCTCGACCGCCGCGGCCCGCTCGGCCAACGCGGTGCCGGGCCGGCGGATGATCTCCTTCAGCTCCGCACGGCGTGCGGCGTGGCGCGCGACGACCGCCTTGCGCTTCTCGTTCTGCGCGATCTTGCTCTTCTTCGCCATCAGACCTTCACCCCTCGCGCCCGGATGCGGGCGACGGCTGCCTCGACGCCGATGGCGTCGACCGTTTTGATCGCCCTGGCGCTCAGCACCAGGCGTACGTGCCGTCCTTCACTGGGCAGCCAGTAGCGCTTGCGCTGGATGTTCGGGTCGAACCGGCGCGATGTGCGCCGGTGCGAGTGGGAGATGTTGTTGCCGAAGCCCGGCTGGGCGCCGGTCAGTTGGCAGTGGGCGGACACGGATTCTCCTGCCTCTCGTCGAGTGGCCCCCATATTGAAAATGGAAACCATTGCCATATAGTAGCCGCATGACACGCAACGATCCACGCCCCATCACCGAACTCCCCTCCACCGGCCGCGGTGAGGGCCGGTGAGGGAGGACAACCGCACGCTCCCCGTCGTCCTCGTCGGCGGACTGCACTCGGACGCACGCCACGAGGTCGTCGAAGGGCTGCTGAAAGAAGTGCCGCAGAGCGTCGCGCTGCACCATGACCTGGCGGGAGCGGAGACGGGGACGGTGCACCGGACCGTACGGGAAAGCTCCGGAGTGCTCTCCAGCGGCGAGGCGCCCCTGGTGAACGACTGCGCCTGCTGCGCCCTGCGCGAGGACCTGATGCCGGAGCTGGCACGCCTGGCCGCCGACGGAGTCACCAGGATGGCCGTGCTCGAACTCTGGGACTCCGTCGAGCCCAGAGCGATGGCCGAGGTCATCGCCGCACACGGTGCGGGCCGGGTCGAGGTGAGCGGTGTGGTCACCGCCGTCGATCCCGCCCTCGTACTGCCCTACCTCGTCAACGGCGACGACCTCGCCGAGGTGGGTCTGGCCGTCGCGGCCACGGATCAGCGGACCGTCGGAGACACCTGGGCCCGACAGCTGGAGTACGCGTCGGTCGTCGCCCTCGTGGACAGTGACCAGGCGGACGAGGAGGACCACGCGCTGCTCGGCCAGCTGCACCCGACGGCACCGCACGTCGCTTCCGGCTCAAGGGAGTTGACGAAGCTGGCTCTCGCGGGGTTCGACGTGGCAGCGGCCGGGACCGGCCAGCATCCGGCCTGCGCCCTGCTGCCGCAGGAAGCCGAGGAGGCGGGCGTCAGCACTCTCGTGTGGCGCAGGCACCGTCCATTCCATCCCGAGCGCCTGTACGACGCGCTCGAGGACCTGAGCTGTGCGGCCGCCCGCAGCCGGGGCCGCTTCTGGCTCGCCGACCGGCCCGACACCCTCCTTTCCTGGGAGGCGGCGGGCGGCGCGCTCTGCGTCGAGGACAACGGCCCCTGGCTCGCGTCCCTGCCGGACGCCGCCTGGGAGATGATCCCGCCGGTCAGGCGAGCGGCCGCCGCACTGGACTGGCATCCCGAACACGGCGACTGCTGCCAGCACCTGGTCTTCGTCTCACCCGGTCTCGACCGTGCCGGGCTGACCGCTCTGCTCGATTCCTGCCTGCTGACCGACGACGAGTACGCGGCGGGCCGCCCGGCATGGAAACACCTGCCGGCCGCGTTCGACGCGCTCCTCGACCCGGCCCGCTGACCGCCTCACCCACCCGCCTGCCCAGACCCGACACCCGTAAGGAAAACCCGTGCCTCGACGCCAGGACCCCCGTAAGCCCGCCAAGAACCGCCCGAACCCGCTGGACGCGGCGAAGATCGAGTACATCGACTACAAGGACACCGATCCGTTGCGGAGGTTCATCTCCGACCGGGGCAAGATCCGCAGCCGCAGGGTCACACGTATCAGCGCCCAGCAGCAGCGACAGGTCGCCGCGGCGATCAAGAACGCACGTGAGATGGCGCTGCTTCCGTACTCCGGCTCCGGCAAGTGATGCCAGGGCGGGGTGGGTGCGGCCCGCGGGCACGTCTCACCCGGCCCGGAACCGCACCGGCCGCCGGAAGACACCCGTCGGGTCAGTGATTTGTGCCCGCGGCCCAGAGGACCGACGTGCCGTCGAGGATCGTGATGTTGCCGTCGCTCTGGAGCTTCAGCACCGCGTTCTCGTGCCCGCTCGTCTCGCTGGCCCAGACGGCCCGGTCCTTCGCGTCGTAGACGACGAGGTTGCCGTCGGACTGGAAGTCGACGCGCGCGCCGGTGCCGTGGGTCCTGCTGTCCCAGCGTGCCTGGTTCGTCTCGTCGTAGGCGACGAGGTTGCCGTCCCGCTGCAGAGTGAGCCGGACCTTCGCCGCCGCGACCTCCTCGCCGGGCCGCAGACTCGTCGGCGCGGTGACGATCTTTTCCATCGGCACGTTCTCTTCTTTGCCGTCCGAGACCTTGTCCGCTGAGCCGTCGGAGCTGTCGGAGCTGTCGGAGCTGTCGTCGGGCTGGGGGCTCTTCCCCGACGGCGTTGAAGTTGTTCTGGCCCCGGCCTTCGGCCCGCCGGTCCCCTTCGCGCTCTGCCAGGGCTGAAGGACCAGCAGGGCCCCGGCCACAACGCACACGACCGCGGTCACGACCACAACGGCCGTGCGCCGCCACACGCGGTGGTTCTTGACTCCGCCGAGCGGCGGGGCGGGGGCTGGAAGGAAGGGGGGTGGTCCCACCTCCGTCGGTGCCGGCACGGGGGCCGCGACGGTCGGGGCTCCGGGTGCCGGGACGCTCGGGGCCGCCGTGGAGGCGTCCAATGCTGTAGGCACGGGGGCCGTTCCGGGGACGCCCTCTGCCATGTCAGGGGTGGCGATCCTCTGATAGGCCGGATCGTTCGCCAGGGAGATGTGCGACTGGCACAGTTCGACGATCTCCCCGGGTGTCGGTCGCCGGGCCGGGTCGCGATCGGTGCACGCCGCGATGATCCTGGCCAGCCCGGCGTCGACCGCCTCCAGGTCGATGTCGCCGTGGACGGTGCGGTAGGAGACCGCCGGGAAGGCGCCGTCGCCGTACGGAGGTCGGCCGGTCGCGGCGAAGGCAAGGGTGGCGCCCAGCGCGAACACGTCCGCGGCGACCCCGACTTCTTCCCCTTGCAGCGCCTCGGGAGCGGTGAAACCGGGGGTGCCTGCGGTATGGCCGGCCTGGGTCAGCGCGGTCTGCCCGGTCTCCCGCGCGATGCCGAAGTCGATGAGCTGCGGGCCGACCGGCGACAGGATGATGTTCTGCGGCTTGACGTCCCGGTGCAGGACCCCGTGGACGTGGATGTCCGACAAGCCCTCGGCCAGCGCGGCCATGATGCCGAGGCAGAGCCGCGCGGGCAGCGCGCCGGATGCGCGCACGGCGGAGTCCAGGGTCCGGCCGGGCACGTACTCGGTGGCGAACCAGTAGGGCGGGTCCGCCAGACCACAGTCGATCAGCGAAGCGGTGTAGGCGCTGCGCACGGTGTGCAGGGTGCCCACCTCGCGCCGGAACCGCTCCAGCGCCTGTTCCTCGTACTGGAACCGGCTGCCGATGACCTTGATCGCGACGGGCCGGCCACCGGGGGTGCTGCCGAGGTAGACGGTGCCCATACCGCCCTCTCCGAGGCGGCCGGTGAGACGGTAGTGACCGATCCTGACCGGATCGGATTCGGTGAGGGAGTGCACGGCGGGGAATTCCTCCTGGGATGACCTGCCCGCCCGCACGGCTGGTCCGCGTCCTCTTGGGGACCGGTGGCTTGCTGGGCAGGATGCCGCACGCGCCGCAATGTGCCCACCTGACGAGCCGCGCCGCCACGGGCAGTTGCTCGCCCGATCATACGTCAGAGCCCATGATCGCTCGGCAGTAGCGTGTCCGGCGCGCAACCGTCGCGAACATCGGCGCTCACACGTGGCGTGCGTCGGCTTCGGCCCAAGTGCCGCGGAAACCACCGTCGTTGCGCGGCACGACCCGGAGGGCGATCCCGGCTCCCTCGACGACTTCGGTGGTGCGCACCCGCCCCCTCCTTCGGACCGGGCAGCGCGAACGCCGAGGCTTCGTCCAACTCGCGGACAGCCGTCACCAGTTCAATGCGCGCCCTGTGATCTGGCGGGCCGGGGCAGCTGGTTGTGGGCCAGACCGAACGCGCCGGCAGCCTGGCCTCGGCGGCGATGGAGGTGCGCGGTCAGGAGGTTCGCGTCCCCGCCCGTGGTGAGCGCACCGCTGGTGACGTAAACGGTGTCCTTGTCGACGGCGACGGATGTGGTGTTCTGCAGTCCGTCGCTCTGGTCGAGGACGGTGTGGTCGGGCCGGCCCGGGGTGATGAGTACCACCTTGCTGGGCAGGTTGAGGGCAGCCAACAGCTGGTCTCCCCGTCCCGTGAAGGCGAAGTCGTCGACGCTGTCCAGCCCCGAGGCCTTGATCTGGGGCTTCCCGGCCGTTCCCTTGCCGGTCAGCGGGATGCGCAGGATGGTTCCGCGGTCGATGTTGGACACCCACACGGCACCGTTGTGCACCTTCACACCGTTGGCGCCGAAGAAGTGGGTCGGGGAGAGGACGGGTCCATCGGCCCAGACCGTGGCCGTTCCGCCGTGCGGACGGACCTGCCATACCTTTCCCTGCGTGGAGTCGGTGATGTAGAAGTCCCCCGTGTGCTCGTCCCGGGCGAGCCCGTTGGCGAAACTCATCGCTGGGAGAGCCGAGATTCGCGTCGGCCTACCGCCCGGGGGCAGCTTCCACAGACCGGTGAGGTGCTTGTCGCCTGCGGAGTACAGGAAGTAGACCGTGCCGTCTTTGGTGCGCTCGATCCCTGTCACCGAGGCGGATCCGCCACCCGGTGTGTGCACACCTCCATCCGCCGGCAGCGGCATGGTGGCCAACACCTCGACGCGTCCGTCGAGGGAAACGTGTGCCACCTGACGGGAGAAGATGAGGCCGACGTCGGCCGAACCGTCCGGCCCCACGATGACGCTCTCCGCCACCTGCCCGTCCGGCCGGTCGAAGTGAGCCACGACGTGTGGGCCCGAAAGGGGTGATGTGGCCGCTTCGGCCGGCACCGCAACCGCAGTGAACCCAAGCATCATGCCCGCTGTGGCTACAACCAGGCGGACGGCGCTGAAGGTGCCGGACCACGACGTGCGGATCATGACGTTCACGGCCGAGCCCGGCACCCCGGACGCGGAGAAGCTGGACCTCCTGCGGGCTCCTGCCGTTCGTGCGCTGCCACTCAGTGCCGGCTGAGGTGGACAGCCGGGAAGCGGCCGGCCCGGTCCGGGCGACCGGCCCCTTCGGATACAGGAGCCGGAGGGACGTCGCGCGGTGAACGCCCCACGCGGGGCCAGGCGATGAAGGTCGTCGCCATGGCGGCCATCGCGAGTCCGGCCCCGGCGACAAGAACAGGTACCGGATTCCACAGGCCGCTCAGTGCCTGGACGAGGACGGGGAAGACGAACCCGGTGTAGGCGAGGCTGTAGAAGACGGCGATCGCGGTGGCGGCGTGCTGCGGAGGGGCCAGCGATTCCACCAGTCGCAATCCGCTCACCAGGAGGATGCCGTAGGCCGAGCCCAGGACGACGGCGGCGGTCAACAGCAGCACCAGGGAGCCGGTGCCTGCGGTGAGCGCCGCGAGAAGCATGCCGACGATCGCAGCCGTCATGCCTGTTCGGAAGGGGGCTGCTGGGGAGCGCCGCGCGAGTCGGCCCGCCCATGGCTGCACCGCGATGCCGGTGCCCAGCGTGGTCGCGGCGACGACGCCGCTCCCGACGGCACCGAAGTTTCCGAGGGACACCAGCGCGGGCAGCGCCGTGAAGGACACGGTGGCGGCCCCGAAGACCCATGGTGCCGTGGGGAGGATGGCGGCCAGGAATGCCCGGCTGGTCAGATAGGCTCCCGGCCGGCGGTCTACTGCCGCGAGGCCGGTGTCCGTGTTGAGGTGCTGTCGGGCCGTCTCAGGGGTCCGGAACACGAGGGGCAGCGCCAGCGCCACGAGCGCGATGTGTACGAGGTAGGACGTGGTCTGCGGCGAGGGGAGCCACTGGACGACGGCCCCGGACAGAAGCGGCCCGGCCGCGAACCCGGCGGTCAGTGCGACTGCCGCACGTCGTGCTCCCAGGCCGCGCGTCTGCGCGGTGTCGGAGAGTTCCTTGATCCATGCCGTTCCCGGCCCGAACGCCGCGCCGGCACTGATCCCGATGAGTATCCGCCCGGTCAGGATCGCCCCGAACGCCCCGTCCGAGAACGACATCACTGCCGAGCCGAGCGCGGAGAGCAGCAGCGCGGCGAGGAGCGCCCGGCGCCGGCCGACACGGTCCGAGACCCGCGCCACGATCAGCAGGGCCGGGATGAGCCCCAGTGCGTAGGCCCCGAACAGGCCGTCGGCCCGGAGCCCGCTCAGGTGTGTGTAGGCGTGCAGCAGGGAGGCAAACATGTTCGCTCCCCATCCGACGACGAATACCGCGGCGGCGGGCCGGACCCACGCGGAACGCGCGATCACCGGCGGAACGTGTCTCCCGCTGCCTGTCCCGGCGAGCGGCGCCGGGGCGGCGGACAGGTATGACGGGGCGTCGGGGGTGCGCGTGCTGGGGTGAACGGGCATCAGTTATCAGTCCCTGGTCCGCTGCTGGACGGCGTCGGTGATCGGTGTGGGGCCTTCGGTGAGTTCGAGGATCTCGCGGCGCAGTCGGGGGGTGTGGACGAGTTCGGCGAGGGTGGCGGCAACGTCGTCGCGGGTGATTCGGGTGTGGACCAGGGCCGGGGCGAGGCTGATCCGGCCGGTACCGGGGTCGTCGGTGAGGGCGGCCGGGCGCAGGATCACCCAGTCCAGTTCGGTGGCGGCCAGTTCGGCGTCGGCCCGCTTCTTGGTGTCGATGTAGTGCTCGAAGGTGTCGGACACCTCCCGGTCGCGCCAGGCTTCGGGGAAGGCCGAGACGAGCAGCAGGCGTCGGACGCCGGCGAGGCGGGCGGCCTCGATGGCGGTGGACAGGCCGTGGCCGTCGATGGCCGTGATCGCGCTCGTGCCGCCTTCGCCGCCGGCCCCGGCGGCGAAGACCAGGACGTCCGTGCCGCGGAGCAGGGCGGCGAGTGCGGGTGCGTCGATGCGGGTCAGGTCGCCATGGGTGGCGTGGATGCCCTCGGCCGCGAGGCGTTCGCCCTGCTCGGGACGGCGGTGGAGCCCGTCGACCCGGTCGCCGTCGGCGGTCAGCAGCCGCGCCAGGCGGAGTCCGACGCCGCCGGCGATCCCTACGATGAAGACCTTCATGTCGTCACTTGCTTTCCGCTGCCTGGCAGGTCGGTCGAGGTGGGGAGCTGGTGGCTGAGGACGCCGTCGAACGGCTCTCGCTCCAGGGTCCGGATCGCGCCGTGTCCGACGACGGAGGTGACCGGGTGTCCCTGGCGGGCCCGCCGGGCCGGGGCCGCGTAGGCCGCCGGCCCGGCGGGGTCGTCGTGCCGCTCGCGCGGCATCACGACGGAGACGCTCACGCGCCCGCGTTGTCGGTCTCGGCGACCTTGGTGACGAGTTCGATGAGTGCGTCGGCGGTCGGGCCGGAGGAGGCGGGGTTCTGTCCCGTGATCAGCAGGCCGTCCCGCAGGACGTACGGCGCCCAGTCGGCGCCCTTGGAGTAGTCGCCGCCGAGCCGGACGAGTTCGTCCTCGACCAGGAAGGGGACCACCTCGGTGAGCTGGACTCCCTCTTCCTCGCTGTTGGTGAACCCGGTGACCTTCTTGCCCCGCACCAGCGGCGTGCCGTCCGCGTTCACGGCGTGCCGCAGGACACCGGGGGCGTGGCAGACCAGGGCGAGCGGCTTGCCGGCGCGCAGGGTGGTCTCGATCAGGCGGACGGAGGCGGCGTCCTCGGCCAGGTCCCACAGGGGGCCGTGGCCGCCGGGGTAGAAGACGGTGTCGAAGTCGTCGGCGGAGACGGAGTCGAGGCGGACGGTGCGGTCGAGGGCGGCCATGGCCTCGGGGTCGGCTTCGAAGCGGCGGGTCTGGATGGTCTGGTTGGCCGGCTCGTTGCTCTTGGGGTCCAGCGGCGGCCGGCCGCCCTTGGGAGAGGCGAGTACGAGGTCGATCCCGGCGTCCTTGAACCGGTAGTAGGGGGCGGCCAGCTCCTCCAGCCAGAAGCCGGTCTTCCTGCCGGTGGTGCCGAGCTCGTCGTGCGAGGTCAGGACGATGAGAACCTTCATGGTTACTGCTCCTTGGGATGAATAGACCGGTCGTCTCTAGCTGAATAGACCGGTCGTCTTTGGGTGTCGATGAAACCGCGCGGGCGCGGAGTGGCGGGTGGTTGGGCGCTGCCGGGACAGCGGGGGTTACAGGTGCAGAAGCCGGCGGGTGACCGTCGTCGTGGTGGCCAGAGGGCCGGCGTCGCGGTGGATCTTGGCCATGACGCTCGCGCCGAGCCACATGTCGTACAGGACCTGCGCGGTGGTGCGGGCGTCGTCGTCGACCGAGAGCGAGCCGTCCTCCAGGCCGGCGGCGATCGCCCGCTCCAGCCGGTCGACGATGGCGGTGGTGCCCTCCTTCAGCGCGAGGCGCATCGACTCCGACAGGTCGGAGACCTCCGCGCCGAGCTTGACGGCCAGGCATTTCCCCTGGCACTCGTCGACGCTCTGCGTCTCGCGCCAGGCCTGCCAGTAGTTCATCAGCCGCTGCGCCGAGGTCGAGTCCGGCTCGGCGAGGATGCGGTCCATGTCCGCGAGGTAGTCGGTGAAGTACGACCGCATCATCGCCTCGCCGAAGGCGTCCTTGGAACTGAAGTAGTGGTAGAAGGACCCCTTGGGGACCCCGGCCTCGGAGAGGACCTCGTTGATCCCCACCGCGGCGAATCCCTTGTGCGACATGATCCGCTGAGCCGTGTCGAGAATACTGCGGCGAGTGTCGCCCTGAGTGACTGGCATGAGTGTCACCCTACCTCCAACTAGACCGGTCGTCTACTCGTGGTCAGCGGTTGAGGAAGTCCAGCAGGATCTCGTTGACCTCGGCGGTGTGTGTGGTGAGCAGCCCGTGGGGTGCGCCGTCGATCTCGGTGTACTGCGCGGCGGGCAGCGCCTTGGCGAAGCGGCGTCCGGTGGCGTCGATGGGCAGGGTGCGGTCGGCGGTCCCGTGCACGATCAGCGTCGGGACGTCGATCCTGGGGATGTCGGCGCGGAAGTCGGTGGGCCAGGTCAGGGGCGCGGCCGCCGAGGCGATCCCACCGGCGCCCGCCGCCACGTTCCAGGCGTTGCGCACCGCTTCCTCGCTCACCCGGGTGCCGAGGTTCTCGTCGAGGTTGAAGAAGTCGTTGTAGAAGCCGGTGAAGAAGGCGTAGCGGTCCTTGGCGGCCGCGTCGGAGACGCCCTGGAAGAAGGAGAGCGGGGCGGCGCCGTCGGGATTGTCGTCGGTGACGAGCAGGAAGGGTTCCAGTGAGGCAAGGAAGACGGCCTTGGCGACGCGGGCGGAACCGTAGGCGGACAGGTAGCGGGCGACCTCGCCGGTACCCATGGAGAAGCCGACCAGGACAACGTCGCGCAGGTCGAGGGTCTCCATGAGGGTGTTCAGGTCGGAGGCGAAGGTGTCGTAGTCGTAACCGGCCGCGGGCTGGCTGGACTTGCCGAAGCCGCGCCGGTCGTAGGTGATGACCCGGTTGCCGGCCGCCAGCAGGGCCGGCACCTGCCCCTCCCAGGAGTTGCCGTCCAGCGGGTAGCCGTGGATCAGCACCACCGGCCGGCCCGCTCCCTTGTCCTCGTAGTGCAGTTCGATGTCGGTGCTGTTCTCCGTACCGACCTTGATGCGTCCCATGACCGTTGTCCTTTTCCGGGAGTGGCGGGTGGCGCCGGCGTTTGCCGCGTTCCGATGTCCAGAACTATACGACCGGTCTACTCAGTCGTCAACGGCCGCATCGCCGAAGGTTCACAAGCCCCTGCCGCCCGGGCGGGTTCGTCGATCCGCTGACCGCTTGCTGACTTCAGTGACGGCCCCTCAACTCGGCAGCGATTCTTGCCGCCATGTGAGCGGCGTGGCTGATGCAACAGCACCACCTGTCTTCCGACTCGCCCCATGGAACCCACCTGTTGGGCGGCAGTGCCTACCAGCGCGTCCACCCCCACCTGCCTCTCAATGTCAGTACTGGGAGCAACGAACTGTTGCCTAGGTGGCGTCCCGGAAACGGCGGCCGTTGATGGCGGCCCACATCGCCGACGAACGGAAGGCTCATCAGGCCCTCGAACGCCTCCTGCCAGCGGGCAGGGGCTACGCTGTGACCTGCGGCCACCGCGTGATCGTTTGTCTTCACACACCGATGAACAACGGGTGGCCGCACCCGTCTCCACAGCGTGTCGGGGTCGCGCAGCGTCCGCCCGCCGTCCTGTGTCAGGAGGACCTGTGCAACGTGGCGAAGTCTGGTGGGTGGAGTTCGACGAGCGGCGGCCGGTCGTGCTGCTGTCGGGAGACGACGCGTCCGGGATCCGGGTGATGCAGGTCGTCGCTCGGGCGGGTGTCGACATCACCGGTCTGGGCGTCGAAGTGGCAGTAGGCGCCGTAGAAGGACTGCCCTTTGAAGGCGTGCTTCGGTTCGCGTTCCCGCGTCCGGGCTTCACCCCTTGCACGTGGCTGACCACCGTGTCCCGGGACGACCTGATCGAGCGGGCGGGCGCCCTGTCCTCCGCGAAACTCAGCGAGATTGAGAACGCCCTCCGTCTCGGTGAGCAGGCGAAGGAGTGGACCCCGGCAACGACCGCGAAGCTCAGCGAGCTAAGGAACGCCCTCCGTCTCGGTGGACTCAGGTAGGCGGAGAAGGAAACGGACACCCGCGACGGCGTGGTCGGTCTCGTCCAGATGATCGACGCTGCCAGCTGCCTCCTCGGCGCCCCTCACGATCGAGATCACGAACTACGGCTGGAGTATAGAGCTGGGAGGCACTGTTGATGGGCTGAGGTGCTCGCAGAGCCGAAGGGGCTTGCGGGAGTCCGTGGCGTCGCCCCCTGTCGCTAACTTGTTGCAAGTTCCTCTGACGGGGCCGTAGTTGAGGGGGTGACGACCGTGGGCACGTGCGGCAGAATCGTCAGCCATGGATCAGGGAGCTGCGGCAGTGTGGGCCGCGGGCATCGCCGGGTTTTCCAGCGCCCTGGGGGCTGCCCTGGGAGCGGCTCTAGCTGGACGAGCGACGCGAACCCAAGACGAACGAGCCACGCAGCGAGAGAAGGAGACGCGCCGGGCTGATCACCTGGAGCGTCGGTTCACATCGTTCAAGGACAGCGCTGTGGCGGCCTTGACCGAAATGAAGGAGATCGCCTACGCCCTTGCTGCGGATAGGGCCACGACTGACGAGGCCGCAAGGAAAACGCTGGACACAGCGCACCACACTTTCCGAACCGAGATATTTTCGAGCGGACAAGCTCAGGTCATTGAGGCAAGCAGGCTGGTCTGTGTCCAGCTCGAGGGGTGCTTGACCCCCATCCGTGTCTTGCTCGCCCAGCCTCACGAGGCGAAAGACTTGGAGTCTGAAGCGATGCGAAGTTGGGGGCGTTGCCTACTGAATACAGAAACAGCCCTTGGGACAGCTTCCCGACACATGGACGAGGTCATGCGGAAGTTGTAGCTCAGGAGCCGTTCAGCAGCTTGTATTGCCCCTCATCCATCCAGTTCTTCGAACACCTCGGAGCCAACCGAGGGCTTGCCCTCACCGGGCTTCTCTTTGGCGCGGGACAGTGTCCACCGCAGGATGCACCGGCCGCCGGTCCGCAACTCCCTTGCCATCGCAGAACTCGCTTCCCCCGAGGCGAACCGTTCGGCGGCCCTCATACGGATGCCCTCAGCAACCCCCGCATTTCACGAGATGAAGGAGTTGATGCGCGGTCAGCCCCGGCCGAGATCGGTGTGAGCCGCAGCCAGACGGCGGAACCGAGCGTGAGTCGGTGTACCCGGCTCGGCGCAGCAGGAGATGAGTCGCTGACCTGTCTCAGCGATGTGCATGAGCTGGCAGTCGAACTCCAAATCCCCGAACTCACGAGACGCGAATTTCTTGACGATACGTCGGCGTACGGTGATATCGCGCGCCTGCCAGATGGCGGCAAAGCGCGACGAGTTGGAGAGCAAGTCTGTGACGAGTTCTTGCATCCCGGCCTCTTCGGGTTGACGGGCGTGCGCGGTCCTCAAATCGGCGACGGCGGCGCGGAGGAAACCAGACGCAGCGTCCATATCCCATCGGGCATCATCGGTGGCGCGCGCTAACATCCAGCGCAGCAGATTTCGGTCGTGATCCAGGTGATGGATGAGGCCGGCAAAGAAGCGGGCCGCCACATCATTCCATGCGAGCAGGTCGTATTGACCGTTGACAACGTATGCCGGAACCTCCGCCATACCTTGAAGCATCCAGCGTACTGCCGCGGTCACCTCCCGCGGCGATTCGGAGACCGCCAGCGGGCCCGCACGTGGCTGCCGGTGTCGCAACGGCTCTGCACTCTGGCACTGAATCGCCAGGTCGATCCGCCGACGCCCGACATGAAGCTGGGCACACTGGCCGCCCACTACGGCGTACCGCAGCAGCGCGCCCACGACGCCCTGGACCACACCCGCGTGCTGGCCGGAATCCTCAGGGCCACGCTGCGAGAAGCCGCACAGCTCGCCCTGCCGTTGCCACTGGTGGCCTGCCCTCCCCGAGCGGAGTCCCAGTTCACACCGAAGCCGCCCAAGACGCCCTGCGCCTACCGCAACCCAGGACGCCTGACTCCTGATAAACCGCTTCGGCAAGGGATGAAGGTTGCGATCACCGGCGAGACCACGCACGCACGCGCAGAGTTGATCGGCAGAGGCGTCGCCGCCGGATTGAACATGATGACGTCGGTCAGCCGCCACACCAGCGTCCTGGTCGCCAACGAGGCCGCGTCCGGATCGGCGAAGGCACGGCGTGCCGCTGCCGAGGACGTGCCCGTCATCGACGAGAACACCTTCGTCCAGCTACTCGATGATGTACAGGTCGGCGCATCACACGAGGTGTCCGCGCCGGGGCCGGCCGCTCCGGCTCCTCGTAGGCCGGTGCCCGTAGCGGCGGAGGCGACGGACGGGCCGCTCGCAGGACACCGCGTACTCGTGCTCGGCGGCGCACACGGCGAGGCAGTCAACGCCCGTACCCGCATCGTCGAACTCGGTGGCTCGGCCGCCGTCAATCTGTCCCGCAGCGTCACCGCCGTCCTCGTCCTCGCCGACGGTGAGGACGACCGCCGGATGCGCCGCATCGCAGAACTTGGGCTCCCCGTGCACGACGAGCAGTGGCTCACCACCCCAACTGCCTCCGCTGGTACGGCAGCTCAGGAGAAGAAGCCGAAGGCTACGCAATCGGTCACCGACGTCGCGGCACAGGCCGTCCAGGTCCTTCCCCGTGGCGGAGTCACGGATCTACCCTCGTCGCAATGGCACCTCACCGCGTCCTGGGCGCCACAGGAGCACTGCGAAGTCGACGTCGTCGCATTCGTGCTCGACGACGACGAACAAGTCACCTTCGACGAGGATTTCGTCTTCTACGGTGCCCCGGAAAACCCTGCGGGCACAGTTCAGCTCCGCACGGACGGACCGGCCGAACAAACCATCACCGTCGATCTCGCTACTCTCCCGCCCGCCACCCATAGAGTCGTCGTCGCGGCCGCCATCGAAGGCAGCAAGACCTTCGGCGACGTTGGCGCGGTGCAGATCACCACCGCTCCCGGCAGCGACGCCGCGCCACTGACCCGCGCCACTCTGGACGCCGCCACCACCGAACGCACCCTGCTCCTCGCGGAGTTCTACCGACGCGGACCCCTCTGGCGCTTCCGCGCCGTCGGCCAGGGCTACGACCACGGCCTTGCCCCACTCGCCCGCAGCTACGGCGTGGACATCGACGGTTGAGGGCCCTTCGCCGGAGGTCGGAAGCCTCATTACGGCCTCCCAGGGGTAGGTCATACTGCGGACGGATGATGGATCATTCACTGACCTGGGGGCGCAGTGACAGGCAGGAACGGGTCGGGCGGGAACGATCCCTACGCCAGGGAGATCGCTCGGCAGGCCAGGGAGCAGGAAAAGGCGCGCAAAGCCGCCGAGGCGGAGGCGAAGCGCAAGGCGCGCGAGAAGAAGCTCGCCTACGAAGTCGCTCGTGCGCAGGAAGCCGTAGACCTTACGTACGTTGTCGAGAACGATGCCGAGCAACTTTCGAATCTCCTGCGGACGGCTGTGCTGCATGGTTCTCCGCTGACTTTCGATCGACTCAAGCAGCAGTTCAGGCCCGCGGCATTCGTTCCGCCCAAGGGGAAGAGCAAGGCAATACGGCAGCCGCAGTGGGAGGAGTACGAGCCTGAACCACCTCGCGGACTCCTCGGAGCCCTTGGGTTCGGCCGCAAGGGATACGACACCGAAGTGGAAAGCGCCCGGGAGGGGTCTACTGCAGACTTGGGTGACAGGTGTGGTCACGCGGCTTGGAGAGCCGGTGTGGTCATGGCGATTTCGTACTCGACGGGCGTCAGCCGACCGAGCGAGGTTTGTCGGCGACGGCGGTGGTAGGGCTGTCTGGCGAGCTTGAGCACCCGGCACGTCACCGTGACGGGCGCCCCGTCCACGGCCGGCTCCTTCACGAGCGGGTAGATCCTTTTCCCGGCAGATGCGCCTGCGACAGATAGGCAGCGGCCCGGCGCAGGACCTCCTTCTCCTGCTCCAGCAGCTTGATCCGCCGACGTGCTTCCCGCAGTTCCGCGCTCTCCTGGCTCGTCGTTCCGGGCTTGGTCCCGTCGTCGATGTCCGCCCGGCGCATCCACTTCCACAGCGTCATCGCGTGGACACCGAAGTCAGCGGCCACCTGCTCGACCGTCACACCCGGACCACGGTTCCGCGCGACCCGCACGACGTCCTCGCGGAACTCTTTCGGATAGGGCTTGGGCACAGCGACATCCTTGTGCCGTACGAGAGTCGCCGCTGTCGGCCCATGTAGTCGCCGACGAAGTCCTCGAACCGCATCTCCCCGTAGTGGCGGATGAGTTCCGCCTTGGACGCGGGAGTGTTGGCCCTCCGCGCGTACAGCTCGACGAGCCGCTCCTTGGCGGCGTCCTGGGTTCGGAAGCCGGTCTCTTCGCGCTGCTTGCCGGCCGCGTCGCGGTACCGGATGAAATAGGGGTGCGGGCAACGCGTGGGCTGGCTGCAGCCGCACGTCTTGGCGAAGGTGCCCATGCCGCGGGCGAGCTGCTTAGGGATGGAAGGCGATGTACCGACCTCGGACTCGTGCTGACTTTTTGCTGACTCAGCGCCCGTGAGTATGGTTTTGGTCTACGGCCGCACCAAACGGCACAGCCGGTCGGCTGCGGCGGGCCGAGGCAGGTGAAGGCAAGGTGTCGGCTGCCTCCATCTGCGCGTGAGCAGGGACGTTTCTGGGAACGGGTCAGGATCATGACAGAGATCGTCACGACCGCCGCCCCGCCTGCTCACCCGGCCCGACAGCTCATCGCCGCCTCCGTCGGCAACGCCGTCGAGTGGTACGACTGGTACGCGTACACGTTCCTGGCCACGTACATCGCCGACCAGGTCTTTCCCAAGAGCGCCGAGAACTCGCTCGTCCCGCTCCTGTCCACCTTCGCCGTCTTCGCGGTCGGCTTCTTCATGCGCCCGGTGGGCGGGCTGCTGATGGGCGCGGTCGCGGACCGGCGCGGGCGGCGCGCCGCGCTGACGGTGACGATCCTGCTGATGGGCGGCAGCAGTCTGCTGGTGGGCCTCACTCCGACGTACGCCGCGGTGGGCGTCCTCGCGCCGGTCGTGCTGGTCCTGGCGCGGCTGCTGCAAGGCCTCTCCGTGGGCGGCGAGTTCGCGGCGTCGACGACGTTCCTGGTCGAGTCGGCGGGGCCGGGGCGGCGCGGCCTGTTCTCCTCCTTCCAGTACGTGTCCACGTCGCTGGGCCAGTTGGCGGCGTCCGGCCTCGCCGCGCTCCTGGTGGGCACGCTCGGCGACGGGCAGATGGACGGCTGGGGGTGGCGCGTGCCGTTCCTCGCGGGGGCGCTGCTCAGCCTCGTCGGGTTCTGGATCCGGCAGGGCGCCCAGGAGACCCGCAGCGAGGAGCTCAACGAACCGGCCGTGCGCCCGGGCCTGTTCGACGCGCTGCGCCACCATCCGCGCGAGTCGCTGCTGATCTGCGGCATCACGGCGGGCGGCACGCTCGCGTACTACACGTGGACGTCGTACCTGCCGACGTACGCGGAGTTGAACACGGGCATCGACAAGTCCGACGCGCTGCTCGTCGGCACGATCTCGCTCGCCTTCTTCGCTCTGCTGCAGCCGGTAGGCGGTCTGCTCTCCGACCGGTTCGGCCGCAAGCCGCTGCTGCTCTTCTTCGGGATCGGTTTCGCCCTGCTGAGCGTGCCGCTGCTGCACTCGCTGACGGGCTCGATCGGCTCGCTGCTGCTCACCCAGTGCGCGGGCATGGTGCTGCTGACCGGCTTCACATCGATCTCGGCCGCGGTCAACGCGGAGGTGTTCCCGGCACGGGTGCGGGCGGCCGGGATCGGCTTCCCGTACTCGCTGACGGTCGCTCTGTTCGGAGGCACGGCACCGTACGTGGGCACGCTCTTCAAGGAGTGGGGCCACAGCGGCCTGTTCCCCTGGTACGTCGCCGTGCTCTGCCTCGTGTCGTCCGTGGTGTACCTGCGGCTGCCGGAGAGCGCGCACAAGGAGCTGGAGCGCTGAGCGCCTGCTCAGTAGTGGGTGCGGACGCCGGTCGGGTCGAGGAGTTCCTGGATGCGCGGGCCCACGTCGTACGGGCCGCGCGCCTCCGTCAGGAACGCCACGCGCACGTCCTGGTGCGCCATGTGCCGCTCCAGGCGCAGCACGAGCCCCTTGCGGTCGAGCCGTACGGGGCGGATCCCCACGACGCCGGCGAGGTCGTCCCCCCGTACCAGTTCGGCGAGTTCGACGAGGATGTCGGCGTGCCCGGTGTCGAGGTGATCGAGGAGTTCCGCCTCCTGGGCGGCGAGCGGGTCGGGCGCCGCGGCCCCGAGGGCGGCCGCGTCGAGGGTGCGCACGGTGTCGCCCTCGGCGAAGGCGGCCCTCGCGGGACGCAGCACGAGCGTGTCGGGTCCCGCGGCGGTGAGGCGGCCGCTGAGCGCGAGCCGGGCGCGCACCCGGTCCCGCACGGCGACCGGTGCCACGTCGGTGAACTCGGCGTAGACGGCGAGCCCCGAGTGCGGGGCGGCGGCGAGTTCGGCGGTGAGGCGGTCGTCGGCGGGGTCGAGCAGCAGCAGGCGGGACGCGGCGTCCACGGCGTGCAGCACGACGTGTTCGAGGCGGTGTCCGGCGGCTGTCACGGTCAGCGCCAGGGAGCCGGCGGCGGCGAGGATCGTGCGCGCTCGCTCGGCATCGGTGGGCGACGGGGGCGTGACGGGGTCGGCCATGTCCATTCCTACATCTCCTCCGAGCTCAGGTAAGGCTTACCTTACTTACTCCGGGAGCGCCATGACACCCCGGGGCCGGAATGACGTGACCGCGGGGCACCTGTCGACCGGGCGAACCGGCGGCTTCACCGGCCCGCATGCCGCCGCCGGCACCGTTCACCTCGACTGGTTCGAGCACGAGCCGGTTCGAGACCTGTCCTACAACTCCCTTACTGAGTAGGGGAGTTCTGTCCCCTCCGCCTGGACCAATACCGTCCCGTCGTCCGCGTCCCGGCTCACCCGGTACGTTGCGGCGAGGCTTCCGTCGTGGCCCGGTACCGTCACGGTCACGTCCGCCGCCTCCGGTGCGACCAGCAACGTCAGGCCGTCGGGCCAGTCGCCGTCGGGGCGCCGGTCGTCGGCGCCGAACGGGATGACCGCCCCCGGACGGACGTACAGCGGCAGGCTGTCGAAGCCGTGGGTCTCGCGGCGCCACACCGGGCCGCGCACCCGCTCGCCCGTGAGGAGATGGGTCCATGTGCCCTCGGGGAGGTAGTACTCGACGTCCCCGTCCGCGGAGAAGACCGGGGCCACGAGCAGGTCGGGGCCGAGCATGTACTGGCGGTCGAGCGTCCGGCAGGCCGGGTCGTCGGGGAAGTCGAGCAGCATCGGGCGCATCACCGGGACGCCGGTGCGGTGCGCCTCGACCGCGGCCCCGTACAGATACGGCATCAGGCGGTGCTTGAGTCTGGTGAACGTGCGGGCCACGTCGACCGCTTCTTCGCCGAAGGCCCACGGCACGCGGTACGAGACGTTGCCGTGCAGGCGGCTGTGCGAGGAGAGCAGGCCGAAGGCGAGCCAGCGTTTGAAGACCGCCGGGTCGGGGGTGCCCTCGAAGCCGCCGATGTCGTGCGACCAGAAACCGAAGCCGGACAGGGAGAGGGAGAGGCCGCCGCGCAGCGACTCGGCCATCGCCGTGAACGACGCGAAGCAGTCGCCGCCCCAGTGCACCGGGAACTGCTGGCCGCCGGCCGTCGCCGAGCGGGCGAAGACGACCGCTTCCCCGCTGCCGCGCTCCTTCTCCAGGAGTTCGAAGACGGTGCGGTTGTAGAGCTGCGCGTAGTAGTTGTGCATGCGCTCCGGGTCGGAACCGTCGCTCCAGACGACGTCGGTCGGGACGCGCTCGCCGAAGTCCGTCTTGAAGCTGTCGACGCCCTGGTCGAGCAGGACGCGCAGCTTGCCCGCGTACCAGGCGCGTGCCGCCGGGTCGGTGAAGTCCACCAGGGCCATGCCGGGCTGCCACAGGTCCCACTGCCAGATGTCGCCGTCGGCCCTGCGCACCAGGAAGCCCTGCTCGGCCGCCTCCGCGAACAGGGCGGACTTCTGGGCGATGTACGGGTTGATCCACATGCTGATGCGCAGCCCGCGCGCCTTGAGGCGGGCCAGCATGCCCGCCGGGTCGGGGAAGACGTCCGGGTCCCAGGCGAAGTCCGACCACTGGTACTCGCGCATCCAGAAGCAGTCGAAGTGGAAGACGCTGAGGGGGATGTCGCACTCGGCCATTCCGTCGACGAACGACGTCACCGTCGCCTCGTCGTACTCGGTGCAGAAGGACGTCGTCAGCCACAGGCCGAAGGACCAGGCCGGCGGGAGGGCCGGCCGGCCGGTCAGCGCGGTGTAGCGGCGCAGCACGTCCTTCGGGGCCGGGCCCGCGACGACGTAGAACTCGACGGACTGGTCCTCGACGCTGAACTGGAGCTGCCCGACGGACTCCGAGCCGATCTCGTAGCTGACCTTCCCCGGGTGGTTGACGAGGACGCCGTATCCGTGTGAGGAGAGGTGGAACGGGATGTTCTTGTAGGCGAGTTCGCTGCTGGTACCGCCGTCGGCCTGCCAGATGTCGACGGTCTGGCCGTTCTTGACGAACGGGGTGAAACGTTCGCCGAGGCCGTAGATCTGCTCGCCGATGCCGAGACCGAGCTGCGCGACCATGTGGTGGACGCCGTCGGGCGTCGTCGCGAATGCGGTGCCCTTTCCTTCAACCGCGGTCAGGCGGCGCCCGCTTGAAGTGTCGTGGAATTGCAGGCCCCACTCCCCCGCGGTGTCCAGGCGCACGCTCAGGGGGCCGGTGGTCAGCTCGGTGACGGTCCCGTCGCGGGTGACGCGCGCACCGCTGCCGCCCTCGGTGAGCAGCAGCTCGAAGTCGGGGCCGCGGCGCCGCTTGCCCGCGTGGTGGGTGAAGCGGACGCCGATGACGCCCTCGGCGGGTGAGAAGCAGTCGACCGTGATGAGCGGCTGGTTGAGGGTGTCGCCCCGGCCCCTGACGTGCCGGACGGCGGCGTATGCCGTGAACTGGCCTTCGTCCGTGGTGACTTCGCGGACCTCGGTGGCGTAGGCGGCGCGGACCCCTTCGCGCATCAGCCAGAAGCCGTCGGTGAACTTCATGCGGTGGTCTCCCGTCGGATGAAGGCGAGTCCGGCCAGGCGGACCTCGCCGCGCAGCCGGACACGCAGGTCGTGCACCCCGGTGGCAGCGAAGTCGGCGTCCAGGGTGACGTAGTCGTACGGGCCGCCGGTCGCCGGGACCGCGACCGCGCACCCTTCCCCGATCTCGACGACTCCCTGACCCGCGGCCTCCACGCGCACGCCGGACACTCCGTCGGGCCCGAAGTCACAGGCTCTGTAGAGGAGTTCACCGGTTTCCATGGTCGTCACGGCGTCGCCCCGCGTCTTCGTGCGGTCGACGATCTCGGTGCCGTGCTGCTCGTCGTAGGCAGCCGCCTCCAGGCCGTCCGTGTACACCGGACGGGATGTCGGCTCGTCCCCCTCGACGGTCAGCCGAACGGTGTGCCGGATGTCCTCGCTGGAGGCGCCGAGGAGCAGTTCGTACATGCCCGACGCGACGCTCCACCGGTCGCGTGCGACGTCCCAGTGGCCGAGGTCGCTCAGCGGCACGGTGAAGGTGACGCGCTCGGACGTCGCCGCGGGGAGGCTGATCCTGCGGTGCGCGAGGAGCTGGCGGCGGGGGCGCGGCACCGGCGCGTCGAGTGGACGGACGTAGAGCTGCGGGACCTCGTCGGCGTCCCGGGCACCGGTGTTGCCGACGGTGAAGGTGACCTCCAGCGTCTCGTCGCCGCGCGTCACGAAGGGCGTGTCGTAGGCGAACGAGCCGTAGGACAGGCCGTGTCCGAACGGGTAGAGCGGGGCGCCCTCGAAGTAGAGGTAGGTCTGGCGGGAGCCGATGATGTCGTAGTCGAGCAGGCCGGGCAGGTCGGTGTCGGCCGCGTACCAGGTCTGCGGGAGCCGTCCGGCGGGGCTGACGTCACCGGCGAGGACCCGGGCGAGGGCGCGGCCGGCTGCCTGGCCGCCGTGTGCGGTCCACAGCAGCGCGGGCAGCGCGGTGTGCGCGTCGGGGACGGCGTACGGGTAGGCGGAGACCAGGACCAGCAGGGTGTTCGGGTTGGCCGCGCGGGCCGCGCGCCACAGGCGGTCCTGGTGCGGGGGCAGGGCGAGGGTCGTGCGGTCCTCGGTCTCGCGGCCGTTGATGTGCGGGTCGTTGCCCGCGACGACGATCACCACGTCCGCGTCGGCGGCGGCCCTGGCCACGGCGGACTCGCCGCGCTCCGCGAACTCCACCGAGAAGACGGTGCCTTCGTCGGCAACCTTCACGCCGTCGGCGGCGACAGACACGTACCGACCCGTTCCCGTGTGCCGCAGGAGGTGACCGTCCCGATGGGGTTCGAGCGTGTATGTCTCCTGGACGACCCAGCCCCCGGGCTGCTCGGCGGACGCCCGCACGAAGCCGTCCTCGGCGACCGACAGATAGCGGCCGTCGGGCGCGCGCAGGGTGAGGGCGCCGTCGCCCCAGTCGACCAGGGCGAGTTCGGTGCCCCCGTCGGGCACGGTGGTGAGCGGCGGCAGGTCGGTGCGGCCGGCGAGGAGTGCGGGGTCGAGGGCGGCTTCGGCGGCGTGGGCCCCGGCGTCCTCGGCGGCGTCGGGGACGTGCAGCCATCCCTGGTCGCAGCCCAGCCGGACCCGGTCCACGCCCTCCGCGAACGTGACGTGCTCCGTGCCGAACCTCTCGTACAGGCCGTCGAGCGGGGTCGAGCGGTGCAGGAGGGTGCCGCTGTACCAGTCCGTCTTGCACTCGTCGGCGAGGAGCCCGACCAGGGCGATCCGGGTGCCGTCGGCCAGGGGCAGCAGCGCGTCGTTCTTGAGCAGCACGATCGCCTGCTCGGCGGCTTCCTGCGCGAGGGCGCGATGGGCTTCGGTGTCGAAGTCGCGTACGTCCTCGAAGGGGTCGGTCTCCTCGAACTCGCCGAGCCGGGACCGGACTTCGAGCTGGCGGCGGGCCGCGGTGCCGATGTCGGTCTCGGAGATCAGCCCCTGGTCGAGGGCGCGGCGCAGCCGTCCCACCATCGTCGAGGAGTCCGTGCCGTGGTCGGTGAAGCTGTCGACGCCCGCGACGAGGGCGGCCGCGGTGGCCTCCTCGTGGGTGTCGAAGTAGTGCTCGGAGTCGACGAGGTTGCTGGGCGCGCCCGCGTCGGAGCAGACGAGGAGCCCCTGGCCGGTCCAGGTCCTCAAGTGCTCGCGCAGATACGGGGATACGTGGTTGGGGCGGCCGTTGACCAGGTTGTAGGCGGGCATCACCCCGGCCACGGCGCCCGCCTCGACCGGCGCCCGGAAGGCCTTGAGGTCGTACTCGTGCAGGACCCGGGGGCGTACGGAGGAGTTCGACGTGTCCCGGCGGGTCTCGTTGTTGTGGGCGAGCCAGTGCTTGAGGACGGGTGCGGTGCGCCAGTACGTGGGGTGGGTGCCGCGCAGGCCACGCGTGTACGCGGTGGCGATCGCGGCGGTGAGGTGCGGGTCCTCGGAGTAGCCCTCCTCGTTCCTGCCCCACAGCGGGTGGCGCAGCAGATTGATGGTGGGGGCCCAGATGTTGAGGCCCACGCGGTCGTCGCGGCGGCGCATCGCGCGCACCTCGGCGGAGACGGCGTCGCCGACGCGGCGCACCAGGTCGTCGTTCCAGGTCGCGCCGAGCCCGACTCCTTGCGGGAACACGGTGGCCGGGCCCATCCACGCGACGCCGTGCAGCGCTTCCTGGCCGGTGCGGAACGCGGCAAGTCCTGCCCGCTCGACGGCGGGCGCGAACTGGTGCAGCAGCGCGATGCGTTCGTCGAGCGTCAGCCGGGCCAGCAGCTCGTCGACGCGCTTGTCCGCCGGTGCTGCGGGGTCCGGGTGGAGCGGGGATCGTTCGGTCACGTGCGGGTCCCTTGGCGAAGGAGGAGGAAGAGTCGCGAAGAATCTTCGAAGCGCTTCGATGCTCCGCATTCGCCCCAGCAAGTGTCAAGAGCGGTGCTGCGAAAGTCGGTTGAGGAATTACGTGCATCAACCTTGTGACCCCGGAAACGTTCCCTTAGCCTCGCTGCAACATCGAAGCGCTTCGACAAATGCGCGACGCGTTCCTTGAAGGGTTGCAGCAATGACGCCGAACTCGCCTTCCGCCTCCGCTCCCAGCCGGAGAAGATTCCTGGCCTCCACCGCCGTGGCCGCCGCGGCCGTGGCCGGGGGGATGCCGCTGCTCACCGCCTGCGGCGGGTCGGACAGCAAGGACAGGGAAGGCACCACCTCCGGGAAGGACGCCGACAAGCTCCTGCCTGCGTTCGTCGCCAGCAAGTTCGCCGACCCGGACCTGCCGTCGAAGAACGGCTCGGCCGCCGGGTACACCGGCAAGGTGGAGCTCTCCGCCCTGGCCGCCTCGGTCGCGGACAAGCTCGGCACCGGCACACCCTTCAAGATCATGTCCCCGTTCTGGGGCTCCCCGCCGAAGGCCGGCTGCACCTACTACACGGCGCTCGACAAGGCGGCCGGCACCAAGGTCACCTGGCAGAACCAGGACGGCAACACCTACGGGCAGAAGCTCGGCGCCGTCCTCGCGTCCAGCTCGATACCCGACATGGTGGTCGTGCCGAGCTGGGAGCTGGTCGGCAAGATCTCCAACGCGGTCACCGCGAAGTTCATGGACCTCGGCCCGTACCTGGCCGGCGACAAGGTGAAGAAGTACCCGAACCTGGCCGCCATCCCCTCGGACTCCTGGCGCATGGGCATCTTCGGCGGCGCGCTGCGCGGCATCCCGATGCCGACCGCCGCCGCCACGTTCAACATCGCGTACTACCGCAAGGACGTCTTCGACAAGAAGGGCTACGAGGTCCCCAAGTCGCCCGAAGAATTCGTGAGTTGGGCCAAGGAGGCGACCAGCGCCAAGGCCAAGGTGTACGCCTGCGGCGACATGTCCTGGACGGCCTTCAACATCTTCGGCGTCCGCCCCTCCGGCACGCTGGGCTGGCACATCGGGGACGACGGCAAGCTCACGTACCGCATCGAGCAGCCGGAGTACCTCGAAGCCCTGGAATGGACCCGCAAGCTCTTCGACGCGGGCGTCGTCCACCCCGACGACAAGGCCCGCTCGGGCGACGCGGGCCAGCGGTTCGGCGCCGGGCAGATCCTCATGTTCAACATGGACATGTCCGCCTGGTACGGCAAGACGGCCGAACAGGCCGCGTCCAACCCGGACTTCGAGATGGGCGCCATGGACATCTTCGGCCCCGACGGCGGCGACCCGCAGCTGTGGGCGAGCCAGCCCGCCAACGTCTGGTCACTGATCCGCAAGGGCGCCTCCAAGGAGACGGTCGAGAACGCGCTGGCCGCCGCCAACTTCGCGGCCGCGCCGTACGGCACCAAGGAGCGGATCCTCGTCGACTACGGCGTCGAGGGCACCCACTACACGGTCAAGGACGGCGTCCCGGTCAAGACAGACCAGGGCAACCAGGAGGTCATCAACGCCTGGGTGATGCTGGCCGCCCCCGCCCCCTACTTCGCGCACCCCGACTACCCCGACGTCGCCCGCAAGCAGGTCGAGTGGGAGCAGCGAATGGGCGCCTTCATGAAGAAGACGTCCACGTACGGCATGAACATCGTCGAGCCGACCCGCTACGCCAACCTCAACAGCCAGTTCGAGCAGCTGGAGATCGACTACGTACGCGGCAACAAGAAGCTGTCCGACGTGCAGCAGGCCATCGCCACCTGGAAGACATCCGGCGGCGACAAGCTGCGCGACTGGTACAAGAAGCTCATCGACAAGAACGGCAGCGGCAACTGATGTCTCTCACCGCCGGGAGCAGGCCCGACGGGACACGTCCCGCGGCCGCCGTCGAGGAACCGGTGGCCGCGCTCGTCCCCAAGGCACTCCCCAAGAAGGGCGCGGCCGGCCGGATCCCCTGGCGGGTCCGGCTGCGCCGGGACCGCGCGCTCATCCTGATGACGCTGCCCGCCATCGCGCTGCTCGTGCTCTTCAACTACATCCCGCTGCTCGGCAACATCGTCGCGTTCCAGGACTACGACCCGTACGCCGCGAGCAACGGCGTCACGGCCATCTTCCACAGTCCGTGGCTCGGCGTGGAGCAGTTCTCGCGGATGTTCGACGACCCGCTGTTCTGGAGCGCGGCGAAGAACACCATCGTGCTGTTCCTGCTCCAACTGGTGCTGTTCTTCCCGATCCCCATCGCGCTCGCTCTGCTCATCAACAGCGTCATCCGGCCCCGGGTCCGGGCCGTCGCGCAGGCGATCATGTATCTGCCGCACTTCTTCTCGTGGGTCCTCGTGGTCACCGTCTTCCAGCAGGTCTTCGGCGGCGCGGGCATCATCGCGCAGACCATGGAGAAGCACGGCTGGGGCGCCTTCGACCTGATGACGAACGCGTCCCTGTTCAAGTTCCTGGTGACCGCCCAGTCCGTGTGGAAGGACGCCGGCTGGGGGATCATCGTCTTCCTCGCCGCCCTCGCGGCCGTCTCCACCGATCTGTACGAGGCCGCCGCCATGGACGGCGCGGGCCGCTGGCGCCGCATGTGGCACGTGACGCTGCCTGCTCTGCGCCCGGTCATCGCGCTGCTGCTCGTGCTGCGGGTCGGCGACGCGCTGAGCGTCGGCTTCGAACAGTTCCTTCTGCAGCGCGATGCGGTCGGGGTGGGCGCCAGCGAAGTGCTCGACACCTATGTCTGGAACATGGGCATCCAGAACGGCGACTTCAGCTACGCGGCGGCGGTCGGCCTGGTCAAGGGCGCGATCGGCGTCTGCCTGGTGCTCGCCGCCAACAAGTTCGCTCATCTGCTCGGTGAGCAGGGGGTGTACAAGAAGTGAGTCTCAACACGACGTTGATCCGGGGCCTCAAGGCGCCGGCCCGGCCCGCGTGGGAGGAGACGCCGAAGAAGTCCGGGCTCACCGCGAAGAGCGGCTTCCTCGTCCTGTGCTGCCTGGGCGTGCTCGCCCCGCTGTGGATCGTGATCGTCACCAGCCTCTCCCCGAAGCCGGTGATCGACCGGGTCGGCGGGCTCGTCGTGATCCCGCAGGACATCACGTTCATCAACTACACGGAGCTGCTCGGCGGCGGCCAGGTCAGCCGTGCCATCCTGGTCTCGGTCGGCGTCACGCTCGTCGGCACCGTGTTCTCGATGGCGGTGTCGGTGCTCGCGGCCTACGGCCTGTCCCGCCCCGGCAGCCTCGGCCACCGGATCATCCTGATGACCCTGATGGCGACCATGTTCTTCGGGGCCGGGCTCATCCCGACCTATCTGCTGGTGCAGTCGCTCGGCCTCACCGACACCTATCTGTCGCTGATCCTGCCCAGCGCGGTCAGCGTCTTCAACATCCTGGTGCTGCGCGGATTCTTCATGGGGATCTCACCGGAACTCACCGAGGCCGCGCGCATCGACGGGGCGAGCGACCTGCGCATCCTGCTGACCATCGTCATGCCGCTGTCCCGTGCGGTGCTCGCCGTCATCTCGCTGTTCTACGCGGTCGGCTACTGGAGCGCCTGGTTCAACGCCTCGATCTACCTCACCGACCAGGACATGATGCCGCTGCAGAATGTACTCATCCAGCTCGTCCAGAAGAACACCGCGGCGCCGACCGGCCTCCAGCAGGCGGTCCGCACCGGTGAACTCTCCACGCTGGGGCTGCAGATGGCCATCATGGTCCTCGCCCTGATCCCGGTCGCGGTGGCCTCGCCGCTCGTCCAGCGCCACTTCAAGAAGGGCATGTTGACCGGGGCGGTGAAGGGATGAGCGCGGACAGGCTGTCCGTCGCGCCCGACGGGCGTCTGCTCTTCGGCGGTGACTACAACCCCGAGCAGTGGCCCGAGGAGGTGTGGGCCGACGACGTACGCCTGATGAAGGAGGCGGGCGTCACCTCCGTCACGCTCGGCGTCTTCTCCTGGGCGAAGCTCGAACCGCGCCCCGGAGCACGGGAGTTCGGGTGGCTCGACCGGCTGATGGACCTGATGCACGCGCACGGCATCGGCGTCGTCCTCGCGACACCGACCGCCTCGCCGCCACCGTGGCTGGGCCGTCTGCACCCGGAGACGCTGCCGCGCGACGAGGACGGCCGGACCGTGTGGTGGGGCTCGCGCCAGCAGTTCGCGCACTCCTCCGGCACCTACCGCCGCTACGCCGCCGCGATCACCGAGGACCTCGCGATCCGCTACGGGCGGCATCCGGCCCTGCGGATGTGGCACATCAACAACGAGTACTGCACGTTCGACTACGGCGACGAGGCGGCCCGCGCGTTCCGTGACTGGCTGCGCGCCAAGTACGACACCCTCGACACACTGAACGAGGCGTGGGGCACAGCCTTTTGGAGTCAGCACCTCGACACGTGGGAAGACGTGATCCCCCCGCGCCGCGCCCAGTACCTGCGCAACCCCACCCAGCTCCTCGACTTCCGCCGCTTCACCTCGGACGCGCTCATGGAGTGCTACGTCGCCGAGCGCGACCTGGTCCGCCGCCACTCCCCCGCACACATCCCGGTCACCACCAACTTCATGCCGCTGTGGGTGGGCCAGGACGCGTGGGCGTGGGCGGCACAGGAGGACGTCGTCTCCGTGGATGTCTATCCCGATCCGCGCGACCCGCTCGGCGGCCAGTACAACGCGATGATCGCCGACATGACGCGCGGGCAGGCCCGGGGCCCGTGGATGCTCATGGAACAGGCGGCCGGGCCGGTGAACTGGCGCGGGGTCAACCACCCCAAGCCGGCCGGACTCAACCGCCTCTGGTCGCTGCAGGCCGTGGCGCGCGGCGCGGACGCGGTCTGCTATTTCCAGTGGCGGCAGTCCCGGCAGGGCGCGGAGAAGTTCCACTCCGGGATGCTCGGCCACGCGGGCGAGGAGGGCCGGTCGTTCGCCGAGGTCAAGCAGATCGGCGCCGAACTGGCCCGGATCGGACCGGAGGTGACGGGCAGTCACACACCTCCCGACATCGCCGTGCTGCACGACTGGCACGCCTGGTGGGCGGGCGGCCAGGACGGCAGGCCTTCGACAAAAGTGGCGTACGAGGAGGTCGTGCGGGCCTGGCACCGGGCTCTGTGGGAGGCGCACCTCACCGCCGACTTCGCGCACCCCGAGCACGACCTCTCCGCGTACAAGGTGGTCGTCGTACCGCAGCTGTACCTGCTGACGGACGCGGCGATCGAGAACCTCCTCGCCTACGTACGCGGCGGCGGGACGCTCGTGTGCGGGTTCTTCACCGGGGTCGCCGACGCCGACGACCGGATCCGCCCCGGCGGCATGGACGCACGGCTGCGGGAGCTGTTCGGCATCCGCACGGTGCACGAATGGTGGCCGCTGGAACCCGCGGAGACGGTGGACTGCGGGGAGTTCGCCGGCACGCTGTGGTCGGAGGAGCTGACGGCGGGTCCCGACGCCGAGGTGGTGGCCGCGTACCGCGGCGGCGACCTCGACGGGCTGCCCGCCGTGCTGCGCAGCGGCCGCGCCTGGTACCTCTCCACCCTCCCCGAATCCCCGGCCCTGCGCTCGCTGCTCGCGGACGCGGCAGCCGGGGCGGGCGTACGGCCTCCGCTGTCCGGCCTCCCCGCAGGTGTGGAGGCCGTACGCCGCGGCGGGCTGCTGTTCCTGCTCCACCACGGGCGCGGCGACACCACCGTCGCGCTGCCGGACGAGGCGACGTACCGGGACGTGCTGAGCGGCGTGGAGCACACGGGTTCCGTGCCGCTCGGCCGGTTCGGCGTCGCCGTCCTCGCACGCGATCCACGGGGGTCCGGTGCTGCCTGAGCATCCGCACGGCACCTGGGAACCGGCGCCTGCCGGGCGCTGGGAGGACGCCTTCCTCAGCGGCAACGGCCGGCACGGCGCGCTCGTGTTCGGCGATCCGCACGACGACCGGGTGATCGTCACGCATCACGCGCTGGTCCGTCCGGACGGCGGCCCGCAGCCGCGGCCGCCCGCGCTGGCCGACCGTCTGCCTGAGCTGCAGGACCGGTTGCTGGCGGGGGACGTGAGCGCCGCCGAGCGGTTCACGGACGGCCGCGACCTGCGGTGGGTGCGGGCGTTCCACCCCGCCTTCCAGGTGCGGTTCGTACGGGACAGTGTGGTGTGGCGCGGCTATCGGCGCGCCGTCGACTTCGCGACGGGGGTCGTCGAGGCGGGATGCGGCGGCTGGCGCGGCCGGGTGTTCGTCTCCCGCGCGGACGACGTCGTCGTGCAGTACATCACCGGACCCGGGCTCACCGGGGAACTCTCGCTCGACCACCGGCTGACCGGGGTGCCGGGCGGGCTCGGCGTCGGCCGCGCGATCGTACTGGCCCCGGGCGGCGCCCAGTTGACGCTGCGCTGCCGATACCCCAAGAGCGATCTGGCGTACACGGGGGTGACGCTCGCGCTCACGCAGGGCGGGCGCACCTCGGTGGGCGCGACGGGGCTCCGGGTCGAGGGCGCGGACGGGCTTCTGCTGCTCACGCGGGTGCGCCGGCATGCCGGGGAGCTGGACGCGGGCACGGAGGCGGCCGGTCTGGCGGCGCTGGTGACCGGCGACCCGGCGGTGACGTACGCGGATCTCCTCGCCCGGCACGAGGCGCCGCACCGCGCCGCGTACGAGAGGGTGACGTTCGATCTGAACGCGCCGCGCACCGAACGCGGTTTGCCCGGGGCCGAGTTGCTGGAGCGTCCGGAGAGCCACGCGCTCCTGGAGCGGCTGTTCGCCGCGGGTCGCTACCATCTGCTCAGCGCGTCCGGGGCGCTGCCGCCCCGGCTCACGGGGCTGTGGACCGGCGAGTGGGGCACGGCCTGGTCGGGCGCGTTCACCACGGACGCCAACCTCAATCTGCAGACGGCGTCCGCGGCCATGTGCGCGCTGCCCGAAGTGGCGGATGCGCAAGAGGCTCTGATTCGGGGCCAGTTGGCGGACTGGCGGGACAACGCGCGGGAGATCTTCGGGGCGCGGGGCATCGTCGCGCCGGCGCACACCGACGGCGAGTCGGGGCACGCGTACCACTTCCAGCGGGAGTGGCCGATGCACCTGTGGACGGCGGGCGCCGACTGGCTCCTGACCCCCCTGGTGGAACAGGCCGAGACGACCGGGACCCGCCCCGCGTGGCTGGCGGCGGCGCTGGCCGAAGTCGCCGTGTTCTACGAGGACTTCCTGAGCCGGACGGGGCCCGACGGGCGCGTGGTGATCGTGCCGTCGTACTCGCCGGAGAACCGGCCCGCGAACGCGAGCTGGGGCACGCTGAACGCCACGATGGACATCGCGGCGGCCCGGCACGCCCTGCGCACCGCGGCCGCCTGGCATCCGGGGCCCGACGGCGACCGGTGGAACGCGCTCGCCGGCCGGCTGCCCGACTACCGGGTCAACTCCGAGGGCGCGCTGGCCGAATGGGCCTGGCCGGACCTCGACGACTCCTACGACCACCGGCACCTCAGCCACCTCTACCCGGTGTGGCCGCACCACGACATCAATCCGTACTCCACCCCCGCGTGGGCGAAGGCGGCACACCGGGCCCTCGAGCTGCGCGGCGCGGAGAACGACTCGGCGCACGGCCACCTCCACCACGCCCTGATCGCGGCGCGCCTGCGCGACACGGCCCGGGTCGGCGACGCCCTGCGCTCCGTCCTGACCGGCGACTACTTCCACCGCTCGCTGATGAGCGCGCACTACCCGCGCCGCGACGTCTACAACGCCGACGCCGCGCACACCCTGCCCGCGCTGCTCACCGAGTCGCTCCTGCAGTCCACGCCGGACCGGCTCGTCCTGCTGCCCGCGCTGCCGGCCGGCTGGCCGCGCGGCGCCGTGTCCGGGCTGCGCACCCGGTTCGGCGCGCGCGTCGACCTGGCCTGGAGCGGCGGCACCTGCACGGCCGTCATCAGGCCGGAACGGGACGCGGACGTGGACCTCAAGACCCCCGCCGACGGGCCCGGGCGACTGCGCCTGACCGCGGGCGAGGACCGCGAACTCAACGTGAGAACGCGGTAGTTCCCCCCCAGCCTCAGCCCTCTACCTCAACCCCCACGCTCATCCCCCGCAATGACCCCCACGACCATGGAAAGGGACACCATGGCACCCACGGCAAGGCACTCCGTACGACGCCGCACCCTGCTCGGAGCCGCGCTGGCGGCCTCCGCGGCGGTCGCCCTCGCCGCCGCCCCCGCCCAGGCGGCGATCTGGTCGTCGTCCGACCAGTGGGGCAACTACACCACCTCGGACGGCTACACCCTCTACAACAACATCTGGGGTTCGGGCGCCGGCACCCAGAGCATCTGGGCCAACTCCTCGTCCAACTGGGGCGTTTCGGCGAACCACCCGAACACGGGCGGCATCAAGTCCTACCCGAACGCCAAGAAGGTCGTGAACAAGCCGATCGACTCGCTGTCCTCGCTCACCAGCGCCTACAACGTGACGGTGCCGTCGTCGGGCGCGTACAACACGTCGTACGACATCTGGGACAGCGACTACGACTACGAGGTCATGCTCTGGGTCAACTACAACGGAGCCGTCGGCCCGCTCGGCACTTCCCAGGGCAACGTCACGCTCGGCGGTCACACCTGGACCGTCTACAAGGGCAACAACGGCGCCAACGAGGTCTACTCGTTCCTGCGCACCTCGGACTCGACGTCCGGCACGGTGAACATCCTGCCGATCCTCAAGTGGATCAAGGACACCAAGGGCTGGTGGGGCAACGAGACGATCGGTGACGTCCAGTTCGGCTACGAGATCACCTCGTCGGCCGGTGGCCTGAACTTCACCACGAACAGTTTCAAGGTCTCCAGCGGCTGACCCGGTCCGGGACCACGCGCGGCTCAGGCTCCGACGGGGGCCTGGGCCGCGCTCTCGCGCAGGGTCAGCTCCGGGGCGAGCAGGACGACTTCCTCGTCCGTGCCGCGCCCCTCGATCCGCGCGATGACCTGCTCGACGGCGCGCCGCCCCATCTCCTGCGCGGGCACCGCGACCGAGGTGAGCGGCACCGAGGCGTGCGCGGCGACCTGCTCGGGGCAGACGGCGACGACCGACACGTCCTCGGGCACGGCACGGCCCGACTGGCGCAGCAGCGCGAGCAGCGGGTCGGTGGCGGCCTCGTTCTGCACGACGAACGCGGTCGTGCCGGGCCGCTCGTCGAAGATCCGCGACAACGTTGCCGAGACCGAGGCGTACGAGCCCTCGCAGGGGCGGTGCAGCAGCCGCAGGCCCAGCTCCCCGCTGCGCTCCCGCAGGCCTGTCAGGGTCCGCTCGGCGAAACCGGTGCGCCGCTCGTACACCGCGGCGGCCTCCCCGATGACCGCGATCTCGCGGTGTCCGAGGTCGGCCAGGTGCTGGGCGCAGACGGCGCCGGCGGCGGCGAAGTCGAGGTCCACGCAGGTGAGTCCCGTGGTATCGGCCGGAAGGCCGATGAGGACGGCGGGCCGGGTCGCGGTGCGCAGCAGCGGCAGCCGCTCGTCGTCCAGCTCGACATCCATCACGATCATGGCGTCGGCGAGGGCGCTGCCCTCTATGCGGCGCACCGCCTGGGCGCCCTCCTCGCCGGTGAGCAGCAGGATGTCGTAGCCGTGGGTGCGGGCCGCCGTGGCGACGGCCATCGCGATCTCCATCATCACCGGCACGTACATGTCGGTGCGCAGCGGCACCATCAGCGCGATGATGTTCGACTTGCTGCTGGCCAGGGCGCGGGCGCCCGCGTTCGGGTGGTAACCGAGCTGGCGGACGCTGCTCTCGACGCGCTCACGGGTGGCGGCGGAGATGGACCGCTTGCCGCTGAGGACGTAACTCACGGTGCTGGCGGAGACTCCGGCGTGCCGGGCGACCTCTGCGAGCGTGACCATGTCGTTCTCCTGAGCCGTGACGAGGGGGCGCCGACGCGAAGCGCTTCGACGGGTCGGCACGCCTCTCACTGTTCGGCATACCGACCCTGTGCCGACCCTATGGGGGGCAACGGGCACCTGTCCAGGTGCCCGTCGAAGCGCTTCGACAGCGGAGTTCCGCCCCGCCGTCTCCACCCAGGGTAATGACAGCCCGCGGTGCCCGTCCCGCGAAGGGGCGAGGTCAGGCCAGTTCGCCCAGCACCTCCCACGTCCGCAGCCGGGCGTCGTCGCCGTCCACCTCGGTGCCGCCGACGACGACGTCGGTGGCGCCCGCGTCGCGGTAGCGGCGTACCGCGTCCACGAGGTTCTTCTCGTCGCCGACGACGGCGAGTTCGGCCGGGTGGTTGTGCCCGGAGAGCTCGACGACCCGGGCGTAGGACGGGATCTGCGCATAGAACGACAACTGTTCATGGAGCTTCGGGCGCAGCGCGTCCGCGTCCCGCGTGACGACGCCGGGGACGAACGCGACGATGCGCGGCGCCGGGCGGCCCGCCTCCTCGGCGGCCCGGGTGACCTCGGGGACGATGTGCTCCTCCAGGGCGCGTGGGCCCGCGAGATACGGCAGGATCCCGTCGGCGAGACGGCCGCTGACGCGCAGCGCCTGCGGGCCCATCGCGGCGACGAGTAGCGGAACGGTCGGCTCGGCGCCGGGCACGCGGGCGGGCCACGGGGTCTTCGCCGTGATCAGCTCGCCCTCGAAGTCGGCCTGCCCGGTCTCGAGCAACTGCCGTAGCACGGTGAGGAATTCACGCAGCCGAGCGACGGGCCGCTCGAAGGGGAGACCGAGCGCGCCCTCGGTGATCAGTTTCGTGCCGAGCGCGAGCCCGAGGTGGTAACGCCCGCCGGTGGCCGACTGGGCCGTCTGCGCCTGGCTCGCCACGAACAGCGGGTGGCGGCCGAAGACGGGGATCGCGGAGGTGCCCACGTGGATGCCGGGGACAGCGCTGCCGACGAGTGCCGCGACCGTCGGGGAGTCGAAGCCGAGGGTCTGCCCGAACCACAGGGACGTGATGCCGGACGCGCGGGCCTCCCTGGCCTGACGCACGGCGTCGTCGATGAGGAGGCCGGTACCGGTCGTGTCGAGTGTCACTCCCACTGTCATGCCAGAGGAAACGCGGCAGCCTTCGGTGTCAATCCCCCCTGGAACGTGAACAGTTCATTGCGGCCGGCGCCCCGGCCCCGCCCCCGCCGTCAGGCCGCGAGGAGCCGGGCCGGGCCGGGGGCGGGGGCCGGCCCTCGGTCCTCCTCTCGCCCGAGACCGTGCCCGAGCCGGAGCACGGCATCGCCTCCGGCGCCTCGACGGCCGGGACCGACGCCCCCACGGCCATGCCCGCCGCCGGGTGAGTCCGGCCGCCCGTACCGGCCCGCGGCGCCTACCGTCGGGGCATGAACCGACGCACCCAGATGTCCCTCCTGCTGCTGGCCGGTGCTTCGGGGGCGGTGGACGCGCTGGCGTTCACGGTGCTGGGCACCGTGTTCGCCGGCGTGATGACCGGGAACCTCGTCCTGCTCGGGGTGGCGGTCGGGCACCTGGGACACGGCTCCGGTTCAGGGGAAGGGATGTCCGCTCCCTTGTACGCGCTCGGGGGGTACGTCGCGGGGGCCGCGCTCGTCGCCTTCTTGTGCCGGGGGGCGGCACGCTGCCCTGAGTGGCCGGGCCGGGTCGTGGCATGTCTCGCGGCGCAGGGCGTCCTGCTCGCGGGGGTCGCCGTGGTGGCCGGGGTGTGCGACGGGCGGCCCGACGCCGTAGGGCGGACGGTGCTGCTCGTCGTCGCCGCCGTGTCGATGGGCGGGCAGTCGGCGGCGATGGTCGCGGCCGGGTCCGGTGCCGCGCCGACGACCTATTTCACCGGGACCCTCACCACGCTCGTCACCGGGTTCGCGGACGGATCGCGGCGCGAGGGCGGTCAACCGTGGGTCGCCGCGCGGCTTCTCGCGGTCGTCGGCGGGGCCGTGTGCGCCGTCGCCGTGCACACCGCCGCACCGGCGTGGGGGTTCGTGCCACCGGCCCTTTTCACGGCCGCGGCCGTGGCGTGTCATAAACCTGCACAGCGGTTGCGCAGGGCAGTCACGCCCGTTCACAAAAATCCATTGCACGGTACAAACAATGAAACCCATTGATGCGTGAGTGTCCATTTTGCTGAAAGTGGCCCCGCCCTTCGCGCAATTTACTCCGTGAAGGTTGTGAAGGAGCTGCCACCGGTCGGTGAATAACCCTGCACCTGGCGGTAATTGACCTCGCACATCCCCCCTCACCGGGGACGTTCCGATTGGCTGTGCGAAGCGTCAACGTGCTTTGATCCTCGGCACCGCAGGACATCACGGATTCGGTTCCGCCGATTCCCGATGCGTTCCGCGTTTTTCGATATACCCAGATACCCCACTGAGAAGGGCGGCTCACCTCATGAGCAACACCCCCCAGGTCGAGACCCTCGAAATCTCCGACGCCGAGCTCGACAACGTGTCCGGCGGTCTGCTCGGCGGCGTCGCCGGCAACGTGACCGGCACCGTCGACTCGATCGCCCCGGTCTCGGGCGTCGTCGCCGGCGTCACCGGCACGGTCGAGGGCCTGACCGGCGTCAACGCCGGCGCCGTCACGGGCCTGGCCACCGGCCTGGTCGCCGGCCTCTGAGCCTGATCCACGGATCACGCGGCCGCCGACCTGACCGGCGGCGGCCCCAAGGCCTCGGGACTCCGGTCCCGGGGCCTTCGGGCGCGTCCGGGCCGCCGCGCCCGGCCGGAGAAACGTAAGGGAAACACCCGTGCAGTTCCGCCAACAGGCCCTCACCAAACTGCAGTCGCCGGAGGACCTCGACCTGCCGGTGCGCCTCGCGCGGCCCCAGGGCGTGCTGGCCCTCGCCGTGACCGTCGTCGTCATGGCCGCCGCCTGCGTGTGGGCCGTGACCGGCTCGGTCTCCTCCACGCTCAAGGCGAGCGGCATCCTGACGTACGGACAGGGCAGTTACGTCCTCCAGACCCCGGTCACCGGCCAGGTCACCGGCCTGTACGTGAAGGAGGGGCAGCGCGTCACCGCCGACGCGCCGCTGCTCAAAGTCCGTACGGAGCAGGGCAACCGGGTCGTGCGCGCCATCGACGCGGGCCGGGTCACGGCGCTCGTCGCACGGGTCGGCGCGGTGATCACCACCGGCGCCGATGTCGCGACACTGGAGAAGACCGCCTCGGCGCGTGATCCGCTGCTCGCGATGTTGTACGTGCCCGCGACCGGCGCGGCGAACGTGCCCGCGGGCGCCTCCGTCGATCTCACCGTGCCCGCGGCCCAGAGTTACGGAGTGCTGCGCGGCAAGGTGAAGGCCGTGGGCCGCGGCGCGCAGACCCGGCGGCAGGTCACCGACTTCCTCGGGGACGGCGAGCTGGCGGCGCAGTTCACCCAGGGCGGGACCCGGGTGCCGGTGCTCGTACAGCTCACGAAGTCCGCGTCCACGCCGTCCGGTTACGCCTGGTCGACGGCGGACGGCCCGCCCTACCCCCTCACCTCCATGACCCTCGCCTCCGGCGCCGTGCACCTCGCCGAGCAGCGCCCGATGGATTGGCTGCTCCCGTGACCACCACTTCCCTTCCGCCCGCAGGGCACGGACGACGCCGGGCCCGGCCCGCTCCCCCGCCGCCCAGACGCCGCAAGACGGTGCGCACGCCCACGGTGCTGCAGATGGAGGCCGTCGAGTGCGGCGCCGCGGCCCTGGGCATGGTGCTCGCGCACCACGGCCGGCACGTCCCGCTGGAGGAGCTGCGCATCGCGTGCGGCGTCTCGCGGGACGGCTCGCGTGCCAGCAACCTCCTGAAGGCGGCGCGCAGTTACGGCATGACGGCCAAGGGCATGCAGATGGAACCGGCCGCGCTCGCCGACGTCCAGGGCCCGGCGATCCTGTTCTGGGAGTTCAACCACTACGTCGTCTACGACGGCACGGGGCGGCGCTTCGGGCGGCGCGGCGTGTACATCAACGACCCGGACAAGGGCCGCCGCTTCGTCGCCACCGAGGACTTCGACACCAGCTTCACGGGCGTCGTGCTCGTCGTGGAGCCGGGCGAGGACTTCCGCAGGGGCGGGCGCCGCCCGGGCGTGTGGAAGGCACTGCCGGGGCGGCTGCGCGGCACGACCGGCACGATGCTGGCCGCGCTGCTCGCGAGTCTCCTCCTGGTGGCGGTGGGCGCGGCGGTGCCCGCGCTCAGCAAGACGTACATCGACCTGTTCCTGATCGGCGACCAGACCTCGCTGCTCGGCGTGCTGTTCGCGTCGATGGGCGCGATGGTGGCCCTGACGGGTGTCCTCACCTGGCTGCAGCAGGCGAACCTGCTGCGCGGCCGCATCATCTCCTCGACACTGAGCAGCGCCCGCTTCTTCCGGCATCTGCTGCGCCTGCCGGTCACGTTCTTCGCCCAGCGCAGCCCGGCCGATCTCGTGCAGCGGCTCCAGTCCAACGACGCGGTCGCCGAGACCCTGGCCCGCGATCTCACCGCGGCCGGGGTCGACGGCATCGTGGTGCTGCTGTACGCGGTGCTGCTGTGGAGCTACGACCCGCAGCTGACGATGATCGGCGTCGGTATCGCGCTGCTGAACGTGGTGGCGATGCGGATCGTCGTACGGCTGCGCGCGACCGGTACCCAGAAGCTGCGGGCGGATTCGGCGCGGCTCACCAACACCTCGTACACCGGGCTGCAGCTGATCGAGACGATGAAGGCCACCGGGGGTGAGAACGGGTACTTCCGGCGGTGGGCGGGGCAGCACGCGACGACCCTGGAGGAGCAGCAGAAGCTCGGGGTGCCGAGCGCGTGGCTCGGCGTCGTCGCGCCGACGCTCGCTGCCTTGAACAGTGCGCTGATCCTGTGGATCGGCGGGCTGCGCGCCGTCGAGGGGCATCTGTCGGTGGGGCTCCTGGTCGCGTTCCAGGCGCTCGTCACCCGCTTCACCGCGCCGATCACGCGGCTCAACGGGGTCGCGGGCCGTATCCAGGACTTCGCCGCCGACGTGGCGCGTCTGAAGGACGTCGAGAACTTCCCCGTCGACACGCTGTACGCGCGCCCGGAGGCGGTGCAGAGCACGCGGCGGCTCAAGGGGCACGTCGCGCTGGAGAACATCACGTTCGGCTACAGTCCGCTCGACAAGCCTCTCCTGTCGGAGTTCTCGCTGACGGTCGGGCCCGGCCAGCAGGTGGCGCTCGTCGGTGGTTCCGGCAGCGGCAAGTCGACGGTGTCGCGGCTGATCTCGGGGCTGTACTCACCTTGGGAGGGCGTCATCCGGATCGACGACCGGCGCCTCGACGACATCCCGCGCGGCGCGCTCGCGGCGTCCGTGTCCTTCGTCGACCAGGACGTCTTCCTCTTCGAGGGCACCGTCCGCGACAACGTGGCGCTGTGGGACCCCTCGATCTCCGACGAGGCGGTCGCCGACGCGCTGCGCGACGCGTGCCTGTACGACGTGGTGGCGCGGCGGCCCGGCGGGCTGCACAGCCGCGTCGAGCAGGACGGCCGCAACTTCTCCGGCGGTCAGCGCCAGCGCCTGGAGATCGCGCGGGCGCTGGTGCGCCGTCCCAGCATCCTGGTCCTCGACGAGGTGACGAGCGCCCTCGACGCCGAGACCGAGCAGACCGTCATGGACAACATCCGGCGGCGCGGCTGCGCGTGCGTGGTCATCGCGCACCGGCTCAGCACCGTGCGCGACAGCGACGAGATCGTGGTGCTCGACCACGGGCAGGTCGTCGAGCGCGGCCGCCACGAGCATCTGGTGGCGGCCGGCGGACCCTACGCCGAGCTGGTCAGGGAGCACTGAAGTGACGTACACACAAGCCGAGTTCACCCAGCATGCCGCCTCGGACCAGGTGGTGGCGGCGTTCGGCGGGCTCGGCACTCCGGTCGACTGCACCGGTCTGCGCAGCCTGCCGCTGGAGGGCCCGCAGGTGCTGTGGCTCGTCGTGGGCGGCGCGCTCGACCTGTTCGCCGTGGACGCGCACTCCCAGGGGCACTGGCACTTCCTGGGCCGCCTGGAGCCGGGCACGCTGCTGCTCGGCCCCGTCGAGGGCACCCAGCACACCCTGGTGGGGCGGCCGCTGGCGGGCTGTGCGGTGCGCCGCATCCCGCTGCGCGAGCTGCCCTACGCGCCGCCCTCCTACGAGGGTGCGTACGACATGGCGTGGAGCCTGCTGGAGGAGGCGTTCGCGCTCGGCGTCGGGCGCGGCCAGCGGGTGCTGTTCGAGGCACCCCTCAACGAACGGGCCGGGCCCACGACGGCCGACGACGTCACCGGCGACGACGACGTACTGTGGCCCCAACTCGCTCCGGGCAGCGTGCAGTACGGGTCGGCGTACGCCGCCGAGGCGGCCGCCGATCTGCTGATGGACGGCGCGCTGTGGCAGCGGATGGTGAACCAGCAGTACCGGCTGCTGTCCACGCTCGACCGGTGGATCGAACGGCTGGAGAGCGCGCACGAGGACCGGACGGCGGCCGGGATCCGCGCGGGCGAGGCCGTCCGCGAGCAGGCCGACCGGACGCTGCTCGCGTCGATCGGCACGCGCGGGCGGCGCGGCCGCGGGTCGCAGGCCGGGGTCGACGCGACGTACGCGGCCTGCAAGGTGGTCGCGGACGCGTCCGGCATCACGCTGCTGGAGCCCGGCCACGGTGGCGCCGTCAGCGACCGGATCGACCCGGTCGAGCAGATCGCGGTCGCCTCGCGGATCCGCACCCGCCCGGTACGGCTCGTCGGGGACTGGTGGCGCCAGGACACGGGGCCGCTGGTCGGCTTCCGGGCCACGTCCGGGGCGCCGGTCGCGCTCCTGTGGCGGCGCGGCGGCTACGAGGCCGTGCACCCCTCCGCGGAGCGGGGCACGCGCGTCGACGAGGACACCGTGGAGGATTTCGAGGAGCGTGCCGTGATGCTCTACCGTCCGCTGCCGGACGGGGAGTTGTCACCCTGGAGGCTGGCCCGGTTCAGTCTGCGGGCCGCCGCATCCGACGTGCGCAGGCTTTTGCTCGCGGGGCTTGTCACGGTGGGGCTCGGCGCCCTCGTGCCCGTCGCGACGGGCCAGGTCCTCGGCACATACGTACCGAACGCGCAGACGAGCCTGATCACCCAGGTCTCCCTGGCGGTGGTGGTCACGAGCATCGTGTCCGCCGTCTTCATGCTGCTGCAGAACGTGACGGTGCTGCGGGTCGAGGGCCGCGTCGAGAGCGTGCTCCAACCGGCCGTCTGGGACCGCCTGTTGAGGCTCCCCACCCGCTTCTTCGCGGCGCGCTCCACGGGCGAGCTGGCGAGCGCGGCGATGGGCATCAGCGCGATCCGCAGACTGCTGTCCGGGGTGGGCCCGGTGGCCGTGCAGTCGATGACGGTCGGCGCCATGAACCTGGTGCTGCTCCTCCTCTACAGCGTGCCCCTGGCGCTGGCCGCGCTCGGCATGCTGGTCGTCGTGGCGGCCGTCTTCCTCACGCTCGGGCTGTGGGAACTGCGGTGGCAGCGCCGCCTGGTGGTGCTCAACAACAAGCTCAACAACCGGGCGTTCCAGACCTTGCGCGGCCTGCCGAAGCTGCGGGTCGCCGGGGCGGAGAGCTTCGCGTACGCGGCCTGGGCCAAGGAGTTCGCGCACAGCCGGGACCTGCAGCGCCGGGCCGGCCGCATCAAGAACGTGACGACGGTCCTCAACACCGTGTACCTGCCGCTGTGTTCGCTGGTGATGTTCATGCTGCTCGCGGGGCCCGCGCGGGGCAGTCTGTCGGCGGCGGCGTTCCTCACCTTCAACACCGCGGTGACGATGCTCCTGACGTCCGTGACGCAGCTGACGGGCGCGCTGATCTCGGCGGCCGCGGTGCTGCCCATGTACGAGCAGATCAAGCCGGTCCTCGACGCGGAGCCCGAGGTGCGCGGGGCCGCGACGCAACCGGGCGAGCTCACCGGGGCGCTGGAGGCGCGCGGCCTGTCCTTCCGCTACACGGACGACGGCCCGCTGGTCCTGGACGACGTGTCGCTCGCGATCCGCCCCGGCGAGTTCGTGGCCGTGGTCGGCGAGAGCGGCTGCGGCAAGTCGACCCTGCTGCGCCTGCTCATCGGCTTCGACGCCCCGACGTCCGGCAGCGTCCTGTACGACAGCCAGGACCTCTCGGCGCTCGACCAGGCGGCGGTGCGGCGCCAGTGCGGGGTCGTCCTGCAGAACGCGCAGCCGCTGACCGGCTCGATCCTCGACTGCATCTGCGGCGCCGAGGCGTTCACGCAGGAGGAGGCCATGGCGGCGGCGGAGATGGCGGGCCTGGCCGAGGACATCAAGCGGATGCCGATGGGGCTGCACACGATGATCGCGGGCGGCGGCGCGATCTCCGGCGGACAGCGCCAACGCCTCATGATCGCGCAGGCGTTGATCCGCCGCCCGCGCATCCTCTTCTTCGACGAGGCGACGAGCGCGCTCGACAACGAGACCCAGCGCATCGTGATCGACAGCACGCGGGCGCTGCACGCGACCCGGATCGTGATCGCGCACCGCCTGTCCACGGTCCTGGACGCGGACCGGGTGGTCGTCATGTCGGCGGGCCGCGTCGTCCAGCAGGGCGCGCCCGCGGAGCTGCTCGCGGACACGGGCGGGCGGCTGCACGAATTGGTGCGGCGGCAGATGGCGTGAGTGACGGACGGAGCAGCGACAGGGAGCGCTCCGACCGGTTACGCTCACAGTGAGTGAACTCGCCTAGTGCCAGGTGGTGTTGATGCTGCGTCGGGGGATCAGCGATGACACGGCGGGTGACGGCCGCGCGCGACCGCGCAGGGATCTGCGGAGCCGGCCGTTCCCCGCGGTCGCGGGCGACACCCCGCAGGCGCGGCGCGACGCCCTGACGGCGATCCGCGGCTGGGCCGAGCAGGAGGCGGAGGACGCCGTCGACTGGTATCTGAGCGACCGCCGCCGCAAGCGGCTCGGCTCCCGGTTCATCCGCGGCCTGACGATCCTGCTGGCCGTGGCGGGGACGGCCGTCCCCCTGGCGGGCTCACTGAAGGGCGGTCCGCCGCAGGCGCTGGGGTACGTCCTGCTCGCGCTGGCCGCCGGCTGCAAGGGCTTCGACCACTTCTTCGGGCTCTCCGCCGCGTGGATGCGGGACATGGCGGCGGCACAGGCGCTGCGCACGAAGCTGAGCGAGTTCCGGCTCGCGTGGTCGCGCGAGGAGTTGCGCGCCGGGGCTCTCGCGGACGGCATCTCGCCGCGGGATCTGGAGCTGCGGATGGATCTGATCACCGGGCTGGTGTCGGCCGTGCACAGCCAGGTCGAGGGCGAGACGGCGAACTGGCTCACCGAATTCGCGGCGAGCGAGCAGCAGTTGAGAGAACAGACGGCGGTGCCCGGGCCGGTGGCGGTGCCGCCCGCGGGACGCTGAGTTCGGAACGGGGGCGAAGGGCATGGGGCGGATCTTCACGGTGGTCGCGCCGGACGGCGTGGAACGGGACGTGGCGGTGACGGCGGCCGGGGACACGCCGGTGCGGGCCGTCGCGGGAGCGCTGGGCCGGATGTGCGGGCTCGCGGAGGTGCAGTCCCTCTCCCTGCGCGACACGGGAGAGGTGGCGCTCGACGCGTCGCTCGACGAATCACCGCTGCGGGACGGCTGCACGGTCTGGCTCGGCCGGCCGCCCGCGCCGCCGGACCCGGTGGGGCCGGACTTCACCGACCTGCCGCAGGATCTGCTGACGCCGGGGGGCGACGGCACCCTGATGTTCCGCAGGCCGCCGCGGGCGCTGCCGCCCGCGCTCCCGGACGACGTGGTGCGGATCCTGGCCCGGCCCGGCGCCGCCAGGTTCAGGAAGCGCCGTGCCGCGAAACGGGCGCGCGAAGAGGTCAAGGCCTATGCGGCCCACGGTGATCCGGGCCCGGACGACATCATGGCGTGGGCCTACGGCGACACGGCCCGGCTGTGGGAGCGCCGGGGCACGGACGAGGACCATCTGCATCTGCGGCTCGGGGTCACCGACGTGTCGGCGTACTCCATCCCCATCCCGCTCGCCCTGCCCGCCACCGGCGTCCTGGGCATCGCGGGTCCCGCCCAGGTCTCGCGGCGCCTCGCCGCCTGGCTGGTCGCGCAGGTGGGGCTGCTGCACAGCCCGGCCGATGTCGGGGTGCGGGTGCTCACGACGTCCTCCGGTGCGGCCGACTGGCGGTTCGCGCGGTGGCTGCCCGGCCTGCGCTCGTACGACAGGGAGAGCCGGCCCCGCATCAGCTGCGACAGCACCGGCCATCTGCGACAGGTCTCCGAGTCCTTGACGACGCTGCGCGAGCGGCAGAGCAGACCGGTGCCGTACGCGGAGGGCACCCGCCGCAGTCTGGTGCTGGTCCTCGACGGCGCCCGCTCGCTCACCTCGCTCCCCGGTGTGTCGCAGCTGCTGCGCGAGGGCCCGGCCGCCGGGGTGTTCGCCATCTGTCTGGCCCCGGACGGGCGGTCGCTGCCCCAGGAGTGCGCGGCCGTGGTGGAGGTCGAGCAGATTCCGCCGCGGTCCGTCGCGGGGGCGCCGAGCGCCACGGCCTTCACCTTGACGACGGGAGGCGGCGCCGACATCACGGGGATCGCCGACACCGTGTCCGACGAGTGGCTGGACCGCATGGCCCGGGCCGTCGCCCCCTTGCGGGACGCCGCCGCCGACGACCTGCGTCCCCGGCCGCACCGCCTCCTCGACCTGCTCGGCCTCGGCACGCCCGACACCCGTGAGATCGCCGCCCGCTGGGAGGCTTCGCCGCGCGGCACCGAGGCGCTCATCGGGCGCTCCATGCCCACCCCGGTCGCGCTCGACCTGCTCAGGGACGGGCCGCACGCCCTGGTCGCGGGCACCACCGGGTCGGGCAAGACGGAGTTTCTGTGCACCTGGATCGCCTCGCTCGCGGTGGCGAACAGACCGGACGAGATGACGTTCATGCTCGTCGACCACAAGGGCAGCGCGGCCTTCCGCGACCTGGTGCGGCTGCCGCACACCGTGGCCGTCGTCAACGACGTGGGGCCCGGTCTCGGCGACCGCGTCCTCGAAGGGCTCGGCGCCGAACTGCGCCGCCGCGAGCGGCGGCTCCTCGAAGCGCACGTGAAGGACATCGGTGAGTACGCGGAACTGCGCGCCCGGGAACCGGAGGGCTCCGACCCCTGGCTGGCGCCGCTGCCCCGGCTCGTCATCGTCATGGACGAGTTCGCCTCGCTGTCCGCCGAGGAACCCGGCTTCCTGTCGGGCATGATCGACATCGCCCGGCGCGGACGCTCGCTGGGCGTGCACCTCGTCTACGCCACCCAGCGGCCCTCGGGTGTGGTCAGTGCGGAGATCCGTGCCCTGACCAACCTGCGGATCGCGCTGCGGCTCAGCAACGCGGCCGAGAGCCAGGACGTCATCGACGCGCCGGACGCCGCCCAGCTGAGCACGTCGTCCCCCGGCGTCGCCCTGATCAGGACCGGCACCTCCGACCCGCTGCTCGTCCAGACCGCCCGCGTCGTCGGCCTGCACCGGCCCGCCGGACGCGAGACGGTCGGCGTGCACGAGATCGCGCCCTACGGTTCCCAGCCGCGCACCCCGCTGACCGTGCGGGCCGAACCGGACTCGGTCGGCACGACGGATCTCGCCCTCCTGGTGGACGCCCTCTGCGAGGCCACCACGCTGCTGTCCGTCGCGGCGCCGCCCACTCCCCTGCCGCCGCCCCTCAAGGAGGTGCTGCCGCTCTCCGACATCCGGCCGCCCTCGCGCGGCCGGGGCCTCGCGCCCCTCGCGTTCGGCCTGGAGGACGCGCCCGAGGAGCAGACCCAGCGCCCGGCCATCCTCGACCTGGCGCGGGACGGCAACCTGCGGATCGCGGGCGCGCCCCGCACGGGCCGCTCGCAGTTCCTGCGCACGCTCGCCGCGGCGGTGGCCCGCCAGCACAGCGCGGCCGACATCCACGTGTACGGCATCGACTGCGGTGACGGCGCGCTGCAGGCCCTGACCGAACTCCCGCACTGCGGCGCCGTCGTGCACCTGGGCCGGCCCGACCACATGGTGCGGCTGCTCGGCATGCTCACCGCCACCGTGCGCAGGCGCCAGGAGCTGCTCTCGCACGGCGGCTTCGCGGACATCGGCGCGCAGCGGCAGTCGGTGGCGGGCCCGCGCCGGATGCACTACCTCCTCGTTCTCCTCGACGGCTGGGAGGAGTTCCTGACCAGCATGGGCTCGACCGACGGCGGCGGCGCCGTGGACGACCTGTACGCGGTGCTGCGCGGCGGGCCGCAGGTCGGGGTCTGCACGGTTCTCGCGGGCGGCTCCCAGATCCTCAACAACCGGCGGCTCGTCTCGCTGACCAAGCGGCTCCTGGTGCTGCGCCTGCCGGACCCCGACTCGTACGCGAGTGTGGGGCTCACCCGGCGGCGGGTGCCCGAAGTGCAGCCCGCGGGGCGGGCGTTGAGCGCCGAGAGCGGGCGGCTGCTGCAGATCGCGACGCTGCCGGGGCCGACGACGCGGCAGGGCCAGACCGACGCGCTGGCGCGTTACGCGGCCCAGGCGCGCGGCCGCGACTCCGTGGTCCAGGGCAGCCAGCGCCCGTTCCGTATCGAGGATCTGCCGCTGGTGGCCGACCAGTTCCACGTGGGGACGGGAAAGGGCAGGCCGGTGGGGCGGGAGGCGGAGCTGGCCTGGCTGCGGGACCGGCATGCCACCGGCGCCTCGGTCGCCCTCCTCGGGCCGCGCAGGGCGGGCAAGACGTGGGTGCTGGAGGAGCTGTGGCGGCGGCTGCGCGCCGACGGCGCGACGGCTGTCCGGCCCATCATGGTGCTGCCGGCCGGCGGGCAGGTCGACACCCCGGACGCGCTGGCCCACCTCCTGGACCGCAGGCTCTCCGGGCCCGGCGCGGCCCAGCGGCTGATCAACAAGGTGGGCAAGCGCTCCGGCTCGGACCGGATGGCGTTCCTGCTGGACGAGATCGGACGGCTCGTCAACTACGACCCGGGGGTGGTCTCGTGGCTGCGCGACCTGGGGCAGGCGGGGGCCTGGTTCGTCTACACGGGCACCGAGAAGGACTGGCACCGGGTGGTGCGCTGGGCGCTGACCGCGCCGGGGTCGAGCTTCGGCAACGACGTGAACGCGCGGGTGCTGGGCCCGCTGGACGACCAGTCGGCGCTGAAGTTCCTCACCGGCACGGCGGAGAACCTCGGGGTGAACATCGCGCCCGACCGCACCGGCCGGGCCGTCCTCGACCTGGTCGGCACCTGGCCGTTCTACCTCCAGGTCGTCGGCGACGCGGTGGTCAGGGCGGCGCAGGCCAACGAGGTCCGGCCGCTCTCCGACGACGGGGCCCTGGCCGAGCTCGTGGAGCAGCGGCTGATCGTGGAGTGGGACCACCACTTCCGGGCCCGCTGGGAGGAGATCGGCCGGGCCGGACGCGCCGCGCTGCTCGCCGACCCCGGCCACGTGCCGGTGGACGCGGCCCGCGCCCAGCGCAACGACCTGCGCGAGGTGGGGCTGCTCCGCCACCACAACCGATGGCTGTCCGACCGGCCGTTCTTCGACTGGATCGGCCACAGCGAGAGCTCCCTGCGCGACGCGGAGTCCCGGCCGTGACCGGCGCCCCGCGGTCCGCCCCGCCCGCCCCTGTCCGTCTCCCCCGCTCCCCAGGCATCCAGGAATGACGACGATGACCGACTTCTGGCCCAGCCAGGCCTACCGCCACGACCTCGACATCCGCTTCGCCGACGGCGCGGTCCCCGCGTGGGCCCGCCCGATGGTGGAGGGCCAGCAGCCCAACAGCACCGCCTGGGCGGTCGTGATGGCGCGGCGCGCCGGGAAGAGCTGGCTGGCGCAGGCCGCCGAGCGGGCGCAGGCCCCCGGCCGGGCACGCCGGATCGATCTGCGCTCCGGCGAGGCCACCGTCCGCCGGGCGGGGCTCGGCTGTCTCATCGGGCTCATCGGCAGGCGCGCGGCGCCGGCGTCGGACCCGGGCACGGTGCTGTTCGTCGACGAGCCCGCGCTCTCCGCGGCGGGCGGGCGCGGGCCCGGTGTCGACCCGGCCGTGCTCGCCGCGGGGCTCGAACAGGTGCGGGAGGCCGGGATGGTCCCCGTGGTCCTCGCGACACCTGCCGAACACGAGCTGCTCGGACCGTACTTGGGCGTCGACCACCCCAAGGACGTACTGCGGCCGCCGGTGCTCTCGCCCGAGGAGTGCGCCCGGATGGCCGGGCGCGCCCCGGGCTGGGCGCCCCGGGTGGTGGAGCTGCTCCGCGACTCCTTCCCCGGCTGGCTGCAGACCCCGTTCCTGCTCGAACTGGCGCTGCATTGCGCCGAGTTGCACCCGGCGCTGCGGGAGGACACCGAGGCGCTCGACCGTGCGGCGTACGACGAGGCCATGCAGCGCCACGCCTACATCGACCAGTGGTTCCACAACGGCATGTCGGAGGCGGGCCGCGCACGGCTGCGCGCGCATCGCTGGCGCCGCTCCGGGGTGGGCGTGGCCGAGCCCGACGACCGGACCGCGCAGGCGCGGACCGGCGCCGCCGACCCGGCCGCCGACCCGGTCCTCGCCCACCATCTGCCCGAGGTGCTCCGCCTCCACCACGTGTCCGACCTGCACCACGGCGGCAACCTGCGGTCGAACGTCGACGCCAAGGACGGCACCGAGGCGGGCCGCAGGCTGGCCTCCCTCGCGGGCGCGGGCTCCCCCATGGACAGCTATCTGGAGCATCTGCGCCAGCTCGGTGGACTCGGCCGCGCGCCCCACCTGTTGGTCGTGACGGGCGATCTGGTGAACCGGCCGCACGACACGTTCGGCACCCTCGCGCTCAACTGGTTGCGCGAGGCGGGGAAGGCGCTCGCGGACCATCCGGACCTGCGCGCGGACGATCCGCGGGTCCTGCTGGTCGGCGGCAACCACGACGTGTCGTGGGACCTGACCCTCGATCCGCGGCCCGCGGCGCGGCACGAGTGGTTCGCGCGGACCTTCGCCGGGTTCCCGCACCCCGATCTCCAGGAGCCCCGGCACGACCGGCGCCGCCTGTACGTGAAGTACCCGGAGGCGGGGCTGCGGATCGCGCTGCTCGGCTCCGCGGAGTCGGGCGGCGAGGCGGCGCGCGACGAGGACCGGCAGAAGCTGGAGACGGCTCAGGAGGAGTTCGCCCACACGCTGGAGGAGAGCCAGCTGTCGGCGCTGATACTGGACTTCGAGCGGATCGACCCCGGGGTCGTCTCGCGCGCCGTGCTCGACCGGCTCGCCCCCGACCAGGGCTACACCACGCTCGCCGCCCTGCACCACCCGCTCTCCCCGGTCCCGGCGGTGGAGATCGCCCCGTACTCGGGTGTCGTCAACGCCGGTCAGGCCAAGCGGGCGCTGGCCGCCGCCGAGACGTCGCTGGTCCTGCACGGCCATACGCACCTGGGGTTCCTGGCCGCCGAACGGCTGCTCGGCGGCCGCCAGGAGTGGACGACGCGGATCGCGGGGGCGCCCGCGCTCGGCAGCCGCGAGACCGACGAACACAACGGCTACAACGAGGTGTTCGTGGCCCGCGAGGGCGACGCCCACACCCTCGCCGTCCGCACGGTCCGGCTGGACGGCGGCCAGTGGGTGGCGGACGACCCGGTCATCGCCTTCCGTCCGGGCGCCCCGGCGGAGCTCTCCGTGGCGGAGCTGTGCCGGGACTGACGGCCCGTCACCGGGGTCCCGGGCCGCGCCGCCCTCAGCGCACGTCCCCGAACTCGCTCAACACCCCTTCGGGCGCGAGCGCGTTCACATAGTGGCCGGGGCCGTGGTCCTCGAAGGAGTACTTGAAGGGGAGAGAGCGGGTCAGTGCGAGGCGCGCCGCGAAGAAGGCGAGCGGCGCGACGACGGCGAGCCCCGCGAGGCTCTCCATCTGGGGGTAGGGCAGGGCCGGGTCGCGGCGCTCGACCCAGCCCTGTGCGCGGGTCCGGCGCGGTGTCGCGGCGAGCCGGCGCAGTCGGCGCACGGGGATGACGCCGGAGAGCAGGTCACCGGGGATCGAGATGGCCTCGGCCGCCGAGTCGGCGGCGGCGGCGAACACGGCGTCGAGGCCCGCGCGGGGCCTGCGGTAGTGGAACTCGCGGCCGAACGCGGCGTACGGGCCGACGGGGCGCGGCGGCAGGGCGGGCACGACGTCGCGGTCGTGGATGTAGCGCAGGAGCCGGTCGCGCAGCAGGTGCCCGCCGTTGACGTCGGTGGCGCTTTCGCAGGCGCGGGCCAGCTCGGGTCCGCCCAGCATGGGCTGGCCGAAGGTGTAGACGGCGCGCAGACAGCGGGCGATGCGGGCGTAGCGCGGTTCGTGGACGAGGGTGACCGCCATCAGTGCCGCCATGGCCGCGCCGAGGCTGTGGCCGGTGATGTAGAGCGCTTCGAGGCCGCCGCCCCGCGTGCCCTCTTCGCGCGGGTCGACGGATTCGCCGCGCACCGCCCGGTCGAGGGCTTCCAGGACCAGATGACGGGTGGCGCGCATGTTGCGGTAGAAGCCCGCGTGCACGGGGTGGCGTACGCCGTGGAGGTCGACGCGGAGTGTGTCGGGGTGCACGTCGGCGTCGGTGAGGATGCTGATGATGTCCTCGGGCTGCGTGCCGCGGTAACAGAGGATCGCGACGCGCCGGTCCCGGTCCTGGACGAGGTAGGCGGCCGAGGCGACGTACAGGGCGTCGACGCGCTGTTCCAAGAGGCGGCAGCGGTTCTCGTCGAGGCCGAGCCGGGTCGCCATCATGGCGACCGTCTGCGCGTCGCCGCCCTGGGCGAACCCGGCGTAGGCGTACGCCGACAGGGTCGCGAGGACGTGCGGAAGGACGCCGTCCGGGTCGGGGTGCCCCTTGTCGTCCAGCAGGCGTTCGAGCAGGTCGGGGTAGACGGGAAAGCTCGGCCGGCCGGGCTCGACGAACGTCGGCTCCTTGAGGGGGCGCAGCTCGGCGAAGGCGGGGCCGTGCTCGGTCGTGTCCCGCATGGGACCTCCCTGGGCGGGTTGCGAGCACACCACCGGGGCGGAGTGCCGTCAAGGCGTCGCTGACCGGCCATCGGCGGCGCCGCCGGGAGAGGCGCGTGAGGGGCGGGCGGCGCAGGGTACGGCGCCGGGCCGGCGGCCGATCCGGTGGCCGCCGCTGACGAGCCCAAACCCCTTGCCGCGTAAGGGAGTTCACACCTGTATCGGGGTGGCGGACATGGCGGGAACCGTCGCTGCGGGGCGCCTCGCGGCGCCGATAGCGTCGCTGGCCTCCTCCGTTGCACGACCTTCCCGTACGAGACCCCCGTTCGACCGACATGCCCCGCACGACCTCCCGACGCACAGCACACGACAGGGACGGCAACCGATGTCCGAGACCGAACGTCACACACCGTACGAATCGGCACAGTACGAGCGGTACGAGGGCGGCAGCCCCGAGGCCGAGCGCCTCGTCTTCGAACGCCTCGCCCGAGAGATCATGGAGGTGCAGGTCGCGAACCGGCGGGCCAGTGGCGCCCCGCACCACCAGCGCGCCTTCCACGCGAAGGCGGTGCTCGGCGTGGAGAACGCCCGCCTGCGCTTCACCGACGACCTTCCGGCCGCCCTGCGCAGCGGCTTCGCCCAGCCCGGCGCCGACTATCCGGCGATGGTGCGGCTCTCCAACGCCAATGGGATGCGCGGCCCCGACGGCGCGCCCGATCTGCACGGCGTCGCCGTGCGCGTCCAGGTCACGGGCGACGAGAGCCACGACCTGATCGCGACGAGTTTCCCCGTGTCGCACGCCCGTAACGCCCGCGAGTTCGTGGCCTTCGCCAAGGCGATGGCCGGCGCGCGCACCCCGCTGGAGAAGGCCTTCGGGCTGTTCGTCAAGCTGCCGCTCGCGGTGGGCCTGGGCACCGCGAACCGGATGCGCGCCAACATCCAGGCGGCGACCCGGCACACGGTCGACAGCCTGGCCCGTGAGAGCTACTGGAGCCGGGGCGCGATGCTGTGGGCCGAGGCAGGACCGGTCCGCTATCTGTTCCGGCCCGCCCCCGGCGGTGGCGGCGCCGAGCCGCGCCCGGACCGCGGCGACCCGGACTTCCTGCACCAGGACCTCGCCCGGCGCCTGTCCCGCGCCGACCTCGCCTTCGACCTGTGTGTGCAGCGCTACGTCGACGAGCGCCGCACGCCCGTCGAGGACGCGTCCGTGGAGTGGCAGGAGTCGATCACGCCGCCCATCGTGGTGGCCCGTCTGACGATTCCGCAGCAGGACGTCACGACGGCCGAGGCCGGTTCGGCGGCCCGGCGGATCGAGGAACTGACGTTCAACCCCTGGTACACCACGGACGACTTCAGGCCCCTGGGCAACATCAACCGGGCCCGCAAGGCCGCCTACCGGGCGAGCAGCGCGCAGCGGCTCGACATCCGCTTCACCACGGAGGAGCCGGTCAGGAACCGCGTCCTCGACGTCCCGGTCGCGTTCACCTTCCGCGTCCTGAACCGCGTCGTGCCGTGGCACCGGCTGCCCCTGGAGGCGAGCCTGCTCAACCTGGTCTTCCTGCGGAAGGTGCTGCGCCGGTTCAACCTCATCGACACCGACGTGCCCGAGGCGCCGCCGAAGGCCGAGCAGGTGCCGGTCCCGGTCGACGAGCGGCTGCGCACCTCACGGTCGTACGACGGCTCCTTCAACGATCTGTCGTCGCCGAAGATGGGCGCGGTCGGCGCGGCGTTCGGCCGCAACCTCCAGCCCGTGTACCGGCCGGACCTGTTCGACACGCCGAACCCGGTGACGGTCAGCCGTCAGCTCCTCACCCGGGACAGCTTCGTGCCGGCGACGTCCCTCAACATCCTCGCGGCGGCCTGGATCCAGTTCCAGGTGCACGACTGGGTGAACCACCGGCGCTACGGCGAGGGCGGCAAGGCCGTCGAGGTGCCGCTGCCGCCGGGCGGCGGGACGTGGGTCAACTCCCCCGGCGGGCCGGCCGAGAGCGTGATGCGGTTCGGCGACAACGACGGCATCGAGGTGCCCGGCGACCAGCCGCCGGTCCTCTTCGGCAATACCGCCTCGCACTGGTGGGACGGCTCCGAGGTGTACGGCGGCGACGAGGCCACGGCGAAGCAGCTGCGTGAACCCGACGGCGGCGCACGGCTGTTGCTCGATGCCGGACACCTCCCGATCGACCGCGGCGGGATCCCGATCGCCGGGTTCAAGGAGAACTGGTGGATGGGGCTCAGCGCCATGCACACCCTGTTCGCCCGCGAGCACAACACGGTGTGCGACGCGCTGCGCGCCGAGTACCCGTCGATGAGCGAGGACCGGATCTACCACACGGCCCGGCTCGTCGTGTCGGCGCTCATCGCGAAGATCCACACGGTGGAGTGGACCCCGGCGATCCTCGCGACGAAGGCCATCGACATCGGCCTGCGCACCAACTGGGAGGGTCCGCCCAGGAACTGGCTGAACCAGCTGGGCCTGTGGCTGCTCGAGGCGCACTCGCTGACCGGCATCCCGAAGACGTTCCCGGACCATCACGGGGCGCCGTACTCGCTGACCGAGGACTTCGTCACCGTCTACCGGATGCACCCGCTGATCCCCGACGACTACGAGCTGCGCGAGCACCACTTCGGGCAGCGCCTGGAGACCGTCGGCTTCCAGGACATCCAGGGTGCCGCGGCGGAGAGCCAGATCCGCAAGACCGGCCTGGCGAACACCCTGTACTCGTTCGGCATCGCGCACCCGGGCGCGATCACGCTGCACAACTACCCGAAGTCGCTGCAGAACTTCCAGCGCGACGGCGAGATCATCGACCTGTCGGTGGTCGACCTGGTGCGCACGCGCAGGCGCGGGGTGCCGCGCTACAACGACTTCCGCGCGGGCCTGCACAAGGACCGCATCCGCCGCTTCGAGGACCTGACGCGGGAGCCGGAGACCCTGGCGCGCCTCAAGGAGGTGTACCGCGACGTCGACGAGATCGACACGGTCGTCGGCCTGTTCGCGGAGAACCCGCCGACCGGTTTCGGCTTCTCGGACACGGCGTTCCGGGTCTTCATCCTGATGGCGTCGCGCCGGCTGCAGAGCGACCGGTTCCTCACCGTCGACTACCGCCCGGAGGTCTACACGCCGCTCGGCATCGACTGGGTGGAGAAGGGCGGCATGAAGTCCGTCGTGCAGCGCCACTGCCCGGAGCTCGCGAGCCTGATGCCACGCGAGGAGAGCGCGTTCGCACCGTGGCGGCCGGTGTCGCCGAGCGGCAACGGAGGCTCCGATGACGGCAGTTGACGGGGGCTCGGGAAACCGGGGCCTCGACGACCTGCTCGCCCGCCCGTTCCTGCGGACGGTCTGGCGGCGGCGCACCCACCGGGTCTCCCGGGGTGCGTCGGTGCCGGCCGGGTCGATGAGCTATCAGTCGCACCACAAGGCCGAGCCGCTCACCGAGCTGGAGGAGGCGGTGCTGATCGCCGTCACCGGCGCGACGGGCCTGACCATGCCGGACCGCCCGTTCGAGGACCCGCGTGACGGCAAGCCGATCATGGCCAAGCCGAATCTGACCATGACGGGCCGTACGGCCGGCAGCCCCGACAACGCGCAGGGCACGTACTTCTTCCTGATCAACGACCAGGGCACGTACTTCCTGCGCAAACTGCCGCCGACGCCGCAGGAACAGTTCGACGCGCAGACGCTGATCGAGCGCGCCCGGCGGACGAAGGTCAAGATCCTCGACCGCCGGCTCGACGTGGCCGAGGGCCTGCGCGACTTCCCGGCGTACCTGGACTCGAACCGCTTCCTGTCCAACCTGCCGGGCACGACCGTCCTGTTCCCCGTGGTCGATCTCTCGCACCAGTACATCAACGCCCTGATGTATCTGCTCACCCAGCCGGACGGCGCCCGGCCGACGCTCGTCGACGACCGCAATCTGTACCGTCCGGCGGGCGTGAAGAAGTGGATCGACAACGGTTTCCTGAACAAGGACCTGAAGCTGCCGCTCGGCGCACTCGGCCCGATGCGCACCCAGATCGAGGCGGATCTCCTGCTGCAGACGGTCATGCTGACGGCGGAGGCGATGGGGCTCGGCGCCTGGATCCACGCGTCGCTGAATCCGCAGATCGCCCTCGGCGACCCGAAGTTCAGCAGGACGTACGGCAGGATGCTCGGCTTCACGTTCGTCACGCCGCGCTGGCGTCTCGCCGATGTGTGGCGCTGGCACGTCCCGCTGCCCAAGTACGCCACGCTGCGTTCGCAGCCGGTGGGTCTGACCGACCCGGCGACCGGCGCGCCGCTGATCGCGGCGGCCTGCCCGCCCGCCCACGCCTCCATGGCGGACGCGGTCGACTCGGTCGTCCGGTCGAAGTTCGGCACGGGTGGCACCTACGGCGACAAGGACGTCTTCACCCGCATCTACAAGGAGGACTACGGACAGCGCTATCTCGCCGAGGCCAGCGAGTACGACGAGCGTGTCATCGACTGCGCCCGTGACATCTGTACGTACATCCTGACCACGCACCGCCGTTTCCCCGCGCACACCGACGCCATCCACGTGCCCGGGATCTGGCTGCAGGCGCACCACGTGGAGGGCGAGTACTACGAGCGCTTCTTCACCAACGGCCTCACCGACGCCCATCGGGCGCACGACACGCTGTGGGACGGGGAACCGATGAGTTGAGCGCGGCTCGGCGGTCACCCTTCTCGTACACACGCCATCGCCTGGCAGGAGGGTGACCCCGATGACCGAGACCACTTTGACCGAGGTCCTGGCCCCGCACGTCACGAAGGGGCCTGTGCCGGGCGCCGTGGGCCTGGTGGCACGCGGCGACCGGGCCGAGGTGGCGTGCGTGGGGCACGCCGACGCCGAGGGCACGGCGCCGCTCGCACGCGACGCGATCTTCCGCATCGCCTCCCTCACCAAGCCGATCATGGCGGCGGCCGTGCTGGCCCTGGTCGACGAGGGCCGTCTCGCCCTCGATTCGCCGATCGGGCACTGGCTGCCCGAGCTGGCCGCGCCGGACGTCGTGCGGGATCCGGCGGGCCCGGTCGAGGACGTCGTGCCGGCGGTCCGCCCGATCACGGTGGAGGACCTGCTGACGTTCCGCGCGGGCTGGGGCTACCCGTCCGACTTCTCGCTGCCCGCCGTGCAGCCGCTGTTCGCGCTGATGGACCCGCACGCGCCCCAGCGCCTGCCCGAGCCGGACACCTGGCTCGCCGCCCTCGGCCGCGTTCCCCTGCTGTACCAGCCCGGCGAGGCGTGGCTCTACAACACGTGCTCCGACATCCAGGGCGTCCTGGTCTCGCGGGTGACCGGCCGCCCGCTGCCGGACGTCCTCGCCGAGCGGGTCTTCGAGCCGCTCGGCATGGCCGACACCGCGTTCGAGGTCCCGGCCGCCAAGCGCTCCCGCTTCACCAGCTCCTACGTCCCCACGGCCGACGGCGGCGCCGAGCGCGTCGACACCCCGGACGGCCAGTGGAACGAGCGGCCCGCGTTCCCCTCCGGCGCCGGCGGGCTCGTCTCCACGGCGGACGACTGGTGGGCGTTCGCCCGCATGCTGCTCGACGGCGGCGGTCCCGTGCTCTCCGCCGAATCGGTGCGCCTGATGACGACGGACCATCTGACCGCGGCCCAGCGCACGGCGAGCGACCTGTTCACGCTGGGTTCGGGGTGGGGCTACGGCGGCTCCGTCGACGTCGAACACCGCGAACCGTGGAACGTGCCGGGCCGCTACGGCTGGGTGGGCGGCAGCGGCACCGCGGCGCACCTGACCCCGTCGACGGGAACGGTGACGATCCTGCTGACCCAGCTCGCCCTGACCGGGCCGTCACCGCTGCCACCGGTCATGCGGGACTTCTGGGCGTACGCGGCGCAGGGCTCGTCGGGGTGACGCGAGGGGATGCCCGTGGTCCTCACCCCGCGGCGAGCACCTCCGCGCGGCACGCGCCCGGGGTGCCCCAGGCGGTCCGCAGGGCGCGGGCCTTCGTGAGCCACAGGCTCAGGTCGAACTCGGCGGTGTAGCCGATGGCGCCGTGCAGTTGCAGCGCGGTGCGGGCCGCCGCGTAGGCTGCCTCGCCCGCGGCCACCTTGGCGGCGGCCAGGTCCGCAGGGCGCATCGTCAGGGCCGCGCCGAAGACCAGCGGGCGGGCGAACTCCACGGCGATCAGGGTGTCGGCGAGCCGGTGCTTGACCGCCTGGAACGCGCCGACCGGGGTCCCGAACTGGGTGCGCTGCTTCACGTAGGCGACCGTGCGGTCGAGGAGCGCCCGGCCGACGCCGAGTGCCTGCGCGGCGGTGGCGAGCCGGGCGAGCGCGGCGGCGTGCAGGACCGCGTCCTGTACGGCCTCCGTGTCGCTCGGCACGTCACCGCCGGGCAGCGGTTCCGCGTGACGGCGGGAAGCGTCGAGCCCGGCGCGGACGGGACCGTGGCCGGGCGCGGCGCGCAGCGTCCAGGGGGCGGTGGCCCTGTCACTGCCGCCGTCCTCCACCACGAGCAGCACGTCGGCCGCGTCCGCGTCCAGGAGGTACGGCCCGCTCCCCGGCACGCGGAGCGTGGCCATGGTCTCCCCGGTGAGCAGCCCGTCCAGGAGGCTCTTGCCCGGACCCTCACGTGCGAGCCCCGCGCACAGGGAGGCCGCCGCCACCGATTCCACGTACGGGCCCGGAACGGCGTGCCGCCCCAATTGCTCAAAGGCGACGGCGAGTTCGACGGGCAGTTCACCGACGCCGTCGGACTCCTCCGGGACGGCCAGGGCGAACAGGCCGGTGCCCGCGACGCGGCGCCATACCGCCCGGCCGGGCGCGGGGTCGCCCGCGGCCCAGGCGCGGGCCGCCGCCGGGACGTCCGCCGCGCCGAGCAGCGCGTCGAGGGTACGGCCGAACTCCCGCTGCTCGGCGTCGAGGAGGAAACGCATCAGCGCCGTCCCTTCGGCAGGCCGAGCAGCCGCTCGGCGATGATGTCCCGCTGGATCTCGTTCGTCCCCGCGTAGACCGGCCCCGCCAGGGAGAACACATATCCTTCCGCCCAGCGGCCGTCCGCCAACTCGGCTTCGGCGCCTTCGAGTTCGAGGGCGGTCTCGTGCAGCTTCACGTCGTACTCGGACCAGAAGACCTTGTTCAGGCTGGACTCGGCGCCGATGTCCTGCCCGTCGAGGGCGCGCGAGGCGTGGGCCCACGTGAACAGTTCGTAGGCCCGGGCGCCGATCACGGCGTCGGCGACGCGGTCCCGCAGCGCGGTGTCGGCCGGGTCGCCGGCCGACCGCCACTGCCGCGCCAACTCCCCAGCGCTCGCGAGGAACCGGCCCGGTGAGCGCAGGGTCAGGCCGCGCTCGCTGCCGGTCGCGGACATGGCGATGCGCCAGCCCTGTCCCGGCTCGCCGATGACGTCGGCGTCGGGCACGAACACGTCGTCGAGGAAGAGTTCCGCGAAGGCCGGCTTGCCGTCGAGGCGCGGAACGGGACGGACCGTGACGCCCGGCGCGCGCAGGTCGAACATCAGGTAGCTGAGTCCGCGGTGCGGCTTGTCGCTCTTCCCGGTGGCGGGATCGCTGCGGAACAGTCCGAAGGCCCGGTCCGCGAAGGCCGCCCGCGACGACCACGTCTTCTGACCGCTCAGCAGCCAACCACCCTTTACCGGCAGCGCAGTTGAACGCAGGGAGGCGAGGTCGGAGCCGGACTCCGGCTCCGACCAGGCCTGCGCCCAGACGGTCTCGCCGCTCGCCATGGACGGCAGGACCCGGGCCCGCTGCTCGTCGGTTCCGTAGTCGAACAGGGTCGGCGCGAGGAGGTTGATGCCGTTCTGCGAGACCCGGCCGGGCGCCCCTGCCGCGTAGTACGCCTCCTCGAACAGCAGCCACCGCACGAGACCGGCGCCCTGCCCGCCGTACCGCTCGGGCCAGGAGACGACGGACCAGCGGTCGGCGGCCAGTTCGCGCTCCCACTCCCGGTGCGCGGCGAAGCCCTCCTCGGTCTCCAGGGAGGGCGGCGGCTCGTCCGGCACGTGTGCGGCGAGCCAGGCGCGCGCCCGCTCCTGGAACGCCGCGTCCTCGGCGTCGATCGTCAGGTCCATCGGACTCGCGCCCCCTTCTTCCCTAACAAGTGTTTGGTAGATTAGCCTCCGGGGCGGACGCCCGTCGAGATGCCCTCGCCCACGTCGCCCATGGAGGTACGCGCATGAGCACGCCGCCGCCGTACGAGCCCGGCCACCAGCTGCTGGCGGGGCGGACCGCCGTGCTCACCGCCGCGGCCGGCGCGGGCATCGGCGGCGCCACCGCCCGCCGCTTCCTGGAGGAGGGCGCGCGGATCGTCGTAGGAGACGCGCATGCCCGGCGCACGGCCGAGACCGTCGGGGCCCTGGCCGAGGAGTTCGGGGCCGGCCGCGTGGCGGGAACCCCGTGCGACGTCACCGACGAGGAGCAGGTGCGGGCCTTGTTCGCGCTGGCCGAGCAACTCCACGGGGGCCTGGACATCGTGGTGAACAACGCGGGTCTCGGCGGCACCGCCGAGCTGACCGAGATGACCGACGAGCAGTGGGCGAAGGTCATCGACGTGACGCTGACCGGCACGTTCCGCTGCACCCGCACGGCGCTGCGGCTCATGAAGACGGCGGGCCGCGGCGGCGTGATCGTCAACAACGCCTCCGTGCTCGGCTGGCGCGCCCAGGCCGGCCAGGCGCACTACGCCGCCGCCAAGGCCGGCGTGATGGCGCTGACGCGCTGCGCGTCCGTCGAGGCGGCGGCGCACGGCATCCGGGTCAACGCGGTCTCCCCGAGCCTCGCCATGCATCCGCACCTGGCGAAGGTGACGTCGCCCGGGCTACTGGAGGAGCTGACGTCCCGCGAGGCGTTCGGCCGGTACGCCGAGCCCTGGGAGGTGGCCAACGTCATCGTGTTCCTGGCCAGCGGCTACTCCTCGTACCTGACGGGCGAGGTGCTCTCGGTCAGCGACCGGCATGCCTGAGCGGACCCGTCCCGGTACCACCACCCTTACAGGTATTAGGAGTTGACCATGCCCGAGGCTTACATAGTCGACGCCGTGCGCACCCCGGTGGGCCGGCGCCGGGGCGGCCTGTCCGCCGTGCACCCCGCCGATCTGGGCGCGCACGTACTCAAGGCGCTCGTGGAGCGCACCGGCGTCGACCCCGCCGCCGTCGAGGACGTCGTGTTCGGCTGCCTCGACACGGTCGGCCCGCAGGCCGGTGACATCGCGCGGACCGCGTGGCTCGCGGCCGGGCTGCCCGAGGAGGTGCCGGGCGTCACGATCGACCGGCAGTGCGGTTCCTCGCAGCAGGCCGTGCACTTCGCGGCGCAGGGCGTGCTGTCCGGTACGCAGGACCTGGTGGTCGCGGGCGGCACGCAGAACATGTCGCTGATCCCGATCGCGTTCGCCTCCCGGCAGGCGGCCGAGCCGCTGGGCCTGACGGACGGCCCGTACGCGGGCAGCGCGGGCTGGCGCGCCCGGTACGGCACGAAGCCCGTGAACCAGTTCCACGGCGCCCAGCTGATCGCCGACAAGTGGGGCATCTCGCGCCGCGCCATGGAGGAGTGGGCGCTGCGGTCGCACCAGCGGGCGGTCCGCGCCATCGACGAGGGGCGCTTCGCGCGCGAGACGGTCGCGTACGGCGATGTCACCGTCGACGAGGGCCCGCGCCGGGACACGACCCTGGAGAAGATGGCGACGCTCGCGCCCGTCATGGAGGGCGGCACCATCACGGCGGCCTGCTCCTCACAGGTCTCCGACGGCGCGGCCGCGCTGCTCCTCGCGTCCGAACGGGCCGTGCGCGAACACGGGTTGACGCCCCGCGCCCGTGTCCACCATCTCTCCGTACGCGGCGAGGACCCGATCCGGATGCTGTCGGCGCCGATCCCCGCCACGGCGTACGCGCTGAAGAAGACCGGCATGTCGCTCGACGAGATCGACCTGGTGGAAATGAACGAGGCGTTCGCCCCGGTGGTCCTCGCCTGGCTGAAGGAGACCGGCGCCGACCCGGCCAAGGTCAACGTCAACGGCGGTGCCATCGCTCTCGGCCATCCGCTGGGCGCGACCGGCGTGAAGCTGATGACGACGCTGCTGCACGAACTGGAGCGCACCGGAGGCCGGTTCGGCCTGCAGACGATGTGCGAGGGCGGCGGCCAGGCGAACGTGACGATCATCGAGCGCTTGTAGGGGCAGGGGGTGGCCCGCGGGCCACCCCCTTTCGCCTTACACCGCCCGTAGCCTCTCCAGCGTCTCCCCCGCCTCCGCCACGATCCGCTCCACCAGCTCGCGGCAGGACGGCAGGTCCTCGATGAGGCCCGCGACCTGCCCGGAGGCCATGACGCCACCGCTCGGATCGCCTTCCACCATCGCGGACTTGAGCATCATGGGCGTGTTGGCCGCGAGCAGCGTCTGGCTCCAGGTCAGGTCCTTTCCGTGCCTCATCGCGAGGCCGTCGCGGACCATCCGGGTCCACCCGAGACCGGACGCCTTGCGGAACGCCGCCGCGTGCCGCACCGCCCGCAGCAGGGCGGCGGGCCGGCCCGCGCGTTCGAGACCTGCGACGAGTTCGCTGCGCAGCATGCGGTGCGGCAGTCCGTCGACGGCTGTGGTGACGGTGACGTCCTTGACGCCCGCGGCGAGATAGCGGGCCTTCACTGCGTCGGGCACGGTCGATTCGGAGGTCAGCAGGAAGCGGGTGCCCATCGCGATGCCGGCGGCGCCGTAGGCGAGCGCCGCGACGAGACCCCGGCCGTCGTGGAAGCCGCCCGCGGCGATCACGGGGATGTCGACGGCGTCGACCACTTGCGGCAGCAGCACGGTGGTGGCGACCTCGCCCGTATGGCCGCCGCCCTCGCCGCCTTGGACGACGACCGCGTCGGCGCCCCACGCCGCGACCTTCTCGGCGTGTCTGCGCGCTCCGACGGAGGGGATGACGACGACACCCGCGTCCTTCAGCTCGGCGATCAGCTCCTTGGAGGGCGCGAGGGCGAACGACGCCACCTTCACGCCCCCGTCGACGATGATCCGTACGCGGTCGCGCGCGTCCCCCGCGTCGGCCCGCAGGTTGACGCCGAAGGGCTGGTCCGTGCGCGACTTCACCTCCCGTACGGCGGAACGGAGTTGGCCGGGGGTCATGGTCGCCGAGGCGAGCACCCCGAGGGCTCCGGCGTTCGCGGACGCCGAGACGAGCCGGGGCCCGGCGACCCAGCCCATGCCGGTCTGCACGATCGGGTGCCGCACCCCGGTGAGTTCGGTGAACGCCGTCTTGAAGGCCCGGCCCGGCGGCGCCACCCCATCGCTCACGCGGGCACCTCGCGGTGACGCAGCGCCTTCGGGTCCAACTCGTCGCGAATCAGCCTCAGTTCACGTGCGGTCGGCTCACGGGTGTACGGGATGTCGTCGGGCAGCACCAGCTCGAAGCCCGTCGCCTCGCGCACCTCGTCGACCGTGACCCCGGGATGCAGCGAAGCGAGCCGCATCGTGTGGTCCGGTGTGCCGAAGTCCAGCACGGCGAGGTCGGTGACGACGCGGGGCAGGTGATGGAAGCGGGTCGCGGACGGTCCGGCCGCGGCGGCGTTGTCGTAGCCGACGCCGCTCACCATGTCGACCTTGTCCACGAAGACCCGGCGGGAGTGCCGGGGAACCCAGTAACTCGTCGGGTTGTTGAGGGTGTTGACGGGCGCGCCGCGCACTCCGAGAAGCTGGCGGGCCGGCTGGCGCCAGTCGCCGATACAGGAGATGTTCTGGTTGCCGAAGCGGTCGAGCTGGCTCGCGCCCATCATCACGTGGCGGCCGCCGCGCGTGACGAACTCCAGGTGCTGGCGGTACGGCAGCCAGCCCTCGCGCTCCCCGTCGGGGCCGATCAGCATGGCCTCGCCGTCCGTCATCAGCAGCCCGGGGGCGAACGTGCGGCGGGCGAGCCGCGCCCCGATGCCGGGGATCAGGCCCATGGGGCTGGCAAGCGTCTCGCCGCTGCCGCGCCACGCCTCCGCGCAGGCGATCACGCAGTACTCCGCGCGGGTCACGCCCCCGGCCGAAGTCCCGTCCGTCGTGCCGGGCGTACCGGGTGTGCTCGTCACTGTGGATCTCCGCCTTCCCGCTCCTGCCGCCAGGCCCCGACCGCGGCCTGGTACGCCTGCTCGTCCCCGTCGAGGAACCGCGCACGCAGCTCCGCGAACGGGGTGGTCGCGTACAGCTTCTGGAACGCCTCGTCGCGTCCGTAGTCGGGCGCGCAGGACGTGAAGTGCGCGCCGTCCGGTGTCTCGACGACGCCGGTGACGCGGTGCCGTTTGATCAGCAGCGACTGCGGGGGGCCGCCCTTGGCGAGTTCGGCGCCGTCCACGATCCGTTCGCAGGAGACGTACGCCTCCTCGGCGGCCTCGCAGAACAGGTCGTCGAAGTACGGGTCGGGGCCCAGGTACTGGCCGTTGCCCGACCGGTCGGCGCGGTTCACGTGAACGAGGGCCGCGTCCAGACACAGGGCGGGCATCGCGACGAACGTCTCCCCGTCCTCGTACGGTGAAGTGACCGTCCGCAGACCGGGGTTGACACGCATGACGTCCGAGCCGAGGCCGGCCCGCACGGGCAGGAACGGCAGCCGGTTCGCGGCGGCGCGCAGCCCCCACATGAACATGGCCTCGTCGACCTCCATCAGCTCGATGCGGCCCTGCTCGCGGGCGGCGCGGAAGTGCGGCTCCAGGGGGATCGTGTCGAGGGTGGCGAAGGGCGCCACGACCTTGCGGATCTTTCCGGCGGCGGCCAGCAGGCCGACGTCCGGGCCGCCGTAGGAGACGACGGTCAGGTCGGTGAGGTCGCTGCGCAGCAGCGCCCGTACCAGCGCCATGGGTTTGCGGCGCGATCCCCAGCCGCCGATGCCGATCGTCATGCCGCTGCGCAGGCGGGCCGCCACCTCGTCGGCGGTCAGGGTCTTGTCGGGCATCCCGGTCATCGGGCCGGTGCTCACTTCGCCTCCCGACGGGCGGTGCCGCCGAAGGTGGAGCGGACCCGGTCGGCGACGCCGCTGAGGTTCGCCTCGAAGGTGAAGCCCTGCTCGTAGCGGTAGCTGCGGCGGACGTCGACGGGGTCGATGCCGTTGAGGGCGGCCTTGGCGAGGCGCAGCAGGTAAGCGTCCTTGTGTGCGATCTCGCCCGCCAACTCCATTGCCGACTCCTTGAGTCGGTCGCGCGGTACGACCTTCCACACCGAGCCGTGCGCGTGCAGCTCGGCTGCGGTCACGGTCCGCGAGGTGTAGTAGAGGGTGCGCATCAGGTGCTGCGGGACCAGGCGGGCCAGGTGTGTGGCGGCACCGAGCGCCCCCCGGTCCAGCTCGGGCAGGCCGAACGTGGCGTCGTCGCTCGCCACGATCGCGTCGGCGTTCCCGACGAGCCCGATGCCGCCGCCGAGGCAGAAGCCCTGCACGGCGGCGACGACGGGCACCTCGCACTCGTACACCGCGGCGAACGCCTCCGCGCAGCCCCGGTTCGCGCCGATCAGCGCCGCATGCCCGCTGTCGCGCCGCATCTCCTTGATGTCGACGCCCGCGTTGAAGCCGCGGCCGGACGCGGTGAGCACGACGCACCGCACGTCGGGGTCGCGGCCCGCCGCGCGCAGGGTGTCGGCGAGGTCGTACCAGCCCTGCACGGGGAGGGCGTTGACGGGTGCGTAGTCGACGTCGACGACGGCGATCGCCTTGTCCGTCGGCGAGCTTTCCGCGTAGGCGAGCGAGACAGGCATCAGCGACTCCGCCACCTTCCTACCAAACATTTGTTAGTTTCCGAGAAGGTAGCAGCGATGCCCGCGGAGGAACAGACGCTCTCGCGGCGCAGCACGAAGGGGAAGCGGCATGCCGCTCCCCCTGGTGTCCGGCCGGCCGGTCTCAGTGCGCCGACGTGTCCCGCTCGGACTCGTGCCACCCGGCGTGCAGCGCCCGGTACTCCTCGGCGGTCGCCTTCGGCACGTACGTCCCCGGCCCGTACATCGCCTTGGCGAGCCGCGCACGCATCCGCTGCCGCACGCTGAACTTCCGCTCCACCCCGTTCTCGTCGACCGCCGGCCCCAACTCGTACGGCTTCGGTTGCTCGTGGATGTTCAAGGTGTACAACTCGGCCCGGGTGAGCGGCTCGTGGACCTCGATGTACTCGCCGTGCGGCAGCCGCTTGATCGTGCCGGACTCACGGCCGTGCAGGGCCTTCTCGCGGTCACGGAGCTGCAGCCCGTTGCAGATGCGCTGGGTGACGATGAACGCGAGCACCGGGACGACGAAGAATCCGATCCGCACGAACCAGGTGATGGCGTTGATGGACAGGCGCAGATGCGTGGCCACTATGTCGTTGCCGCCGCCGACCAGGAGGACCGCGTACAGCGACAGCCAGCCGACGCCCAGTCCGGTGCGGACCGGGTGGTTGCGCGGCCGCTGGGCGATGTGGTGCTCGCGCCGGTCGCCCGTGACCCACGCCTCCACGAACGGATACACCGCGATCGCCACCATGACCAGCGGGAACAGCATGAACGGGATGAAGACGCCCAGTTGCAACGTGTGCCCCCAGCCGTTGATCTCCCATCCCGGCATCACCCGGATCAGCCCCTCGGAGAAGCCGAGGTACCAGTCGGGCTGGGCACCGGTCGTGACGAGGTCCGTCCGGTACGGCCCGAAGGCCCACACCGGGTTGATCGTCGCGACCGCCCCCATGAACGCGAGCACGCCGAAGACGAGGAAGAAGAAGCCGCCCGCCTTGGCCACGTAGATGGGCAGGAAGGGCGCGCCGACCACGTTCTTCTCGGTGCGGCCGGGGCCCGCGAACTGGGTGTGCTTGTGGTAGAAGACCAGGATCAGATGGGCCACGACCAGGCCCAGCATGATGCCCGGCAGCAGCAGGATGTGGACGGGGTAGAGACGGGCGATGAAGTCCTCGCCCGGGAACTCGCCGCCGAACAGGAAGAACGCCAGATACGTCCCGACGATCGGCACCGACAGGATGGCGCCCTGCGCAAAGCGCAGACCCGTACCGGAGAGCAGGTCGTCGGGGAGCGAGTAGCCGGTGAGGCCGGTGACGATGCCGAGCATCAACAGGGTCCAGCCGAACAGCCAGTTGATCTCGCGCGGCTTGCGGAAGGCGCCCGTGAAGAAGACCCGCATCATGTGCGCGAGCATCGCGGCGACGAAGACCAGCGCGGCCCAGTGGTGGATCTGCCGGATGAGCAGGCCGCCGCGCACGTCCATGCTGATGTCGACCGTCGACTCGTACGCCCGGGTCATGAGGATGCCCCTGAGCGGTGTGTACGAGCCGTTGTAGACGACCTCGGCGGTGCTGGGGTCGAAGAACAGGGTCAGAAAGACGCCGGTCAGGATGAGAATGATGAAGCTGTAGAGGCAGATCTCGCCGAACATGAAGGACCAGTGGTCCGGAAAGATCTTGCGCATCTGGGTCTTGGCGAGCTGGTAGATCCCGAGTCGGCCGTCGGCCCAGTCGGCGAGGCGCTCCCCGCCGCCCGGGGGGTCCTTCCGTCGGCCGCTGTCGTGGGTGCGCTCGATGCCATCGCTCATGCGACTCCCCCTCGAAGCCCGGTGAGGCACAGACAGCGTAGAGCGGAGTCGGGGGGCGCGGACAGGGGTCAGCGCGGGGTCGCGTTGCGCAGCCGGATGCCGCTGAAACCCAGGGTGCTGGTGGTGACAGCGTCCCAGAATGTCCAGAGATTGTTGACGAACCGCAGTTGTATGTCGGCTTGTTGATGGAGCGTCAGCAGGTCGCCGACGGGTTCGGGCGGGCCGAGCGGTACGACGGTCTCGGCGGCCACCCAGGCGTACGGCACACGTTCGCCGATGGGGGCGAAGGGGCCGAGGGGCAGCCGGTAGGCGTAGAGCCGCGCGGTCCGGAAGCGCTCGGCCCAGCCGTACTCGATGACGTGGACGCGCTTCTCACCCATCGCGCCGAACACGGCACGCCGGTCGGCCTCCGTCGTGACGTCCACGACCCAGGCCATGGCACGCGGACACTGCCGGGGGAACCAGTAGGCCGGAGCCTGCGCGGCGTCAACTGCCCATACGTAAGGGTCGGATTGACGGGCAGTCATGGCGACATGCGGGCAAAACTCCGTGATCCCCGGGTCCTCGGAGAAGTGCAGCACCTCACCCTGCGCGGGCCTCACCCTCCGGCCCCCTCGTTCCGTTCCGCCATCTTCTCCATGGCCGCCTCCACGGTCTCCGTATGCGCCCACGCCGCCCTGGTCGCCGCCTCCGGGTCACGGCGCGCGATCGCCTCCGCCAGATCGTCGTGCGCGGAGGCGCCGGGCAGCTCGGGCGTCCAGCTCGGGCGCAGCGACTCGATGCTGTGCCGCACCGACGCCGTGATGCTCTCGTACAAGTCGGTCATCAGCGGATTGCCGCTCGCGGCGACGACCGCCCGGTGGAACTCCAGGTCCCGGTCCACGAACGCGGTCGGATCACCGCTCTCGTCCGCCCGGCGCCGCGCCAGCAACGCGGACAGGATACGGGCCAGATCCTGCTCGCCGCGATGCAGCGCGGCGGCGGGCGCCGCCTCCCGCTCCAGAGCGAGGCGCACCTGCAGCACGTGCCGCAACTCGGCGCGGCGCAACCGCCGTTGGAGCGCGGCATTGAGGTCGCTGGCCGCGCGCACGTATGTCCCGTCGCCGCGGCGCGCCTCCAGCAGCCCGGTGTGGCACAGCGCCCGGACGGCCTCGCGGACCGTGTTGCGCCCCACCCCGAACGCCTCGACGAGCTGCCCCTCCGCCGGAATGCGGTCCCCGACGGCCCATTCACCGCTCTCGATGCTCCGCTCGATCCGCCCGATGGTCCGCTGGACCAGGGTGGCGCCGGTCTGTGCTGTTTCGGACAAGGCGGTGGCCTCTCTCGTACGGGCAGGTCGCGCAAGGAGCCGTCCCGGTCAACGACTCTCGGGCCAAATATCCCACATCTACCAACTGCTGAGCGCCCGATTTATTAGCTTTGGAGGCTTATCGAGGCATTGAGTGCGCGAAACATGGGATGTTACGTTGGTGGGCATGCCGCACAGTGCCGACCCATCCACCGCCGCTCAGCCCGGCTCCGCCGACGCGTCCAGGACCGTTCCCGCGCAGGCCGCGGGCGGGCTGCTGGCCGCGGGCATCCTGCTCATCGCCATGAATCTGCGGCCCGGCGTCGTGGCCGTCTCCCCCGAGCTCGACGCGATACGCCGCTCCACCGGGCTCAGCGGCTCCCTCGCGGGGCTGCTCACCACGCTGCCGATCCTCTGCTTCGGCATCCTGGCGCCGTTCGCGGCGAAGCTGTCCCGGCGGATCGGCATGACGCGGGCGCTCGGCGCGATGATGGCTCTGCTCACGGCGGGCATCGCGGTGCGGCTCGCACCCGGGCTGCCCGCGCTCTTCGCGGGCACGGTGCTGCTCGGCGCGGCGATCTCCCTCTCGAACGTGCTCGTCCCCAGCGTCATCAAGCGCCACTTCCACCACCGCACCGGCCTGATGATGGGCCTGTACTCGGTGGCCCTGTTCTGCGGCGCGGCCCTCGCGGCCGGGGTGACCGTGCCGCTCGGCGACGCGCTCGGGCTCGGCTGGCGCGGGGCGATCGGCGTCTGGGCCGTCCTCTCGGCACTCGCGTTCCTGCTCTGGCTGCCGCAGCTGCGCCGCACGGACGTGCCGGCCGTCGCGGCCGGGGCGGCGACGGACCCCCGCACACCGCTGCGCCACTCGCGCCTCGCCTGGCAGATCACGCTCCTCATGGGCCTGCAGTCCCTGGAGTACTACTCGTGCGCCGCCTGGATCCCCGCGATGCTCACCGGTGAGGGCATGTCCAGCACGCAGGCAGGCTGGATGCTGTCCCTGATGAGCCTCGTCGGCATCGCGGGCTCGCTCGCCTTCACCGCGCTCGTCGGCCGTTCCGGCAACCAGGTTCCGTTCGCCCTCACCGGCACGGCCCTGTTCTTCGTCTCCCTCATCGGCCTGATGGTCGCGCCCGTCGGCGGGGCCTACGCGTGGATGCTGATGCAGGGCTTCGGTTCCGGCCTGCTCATCAGTACGGCCCTCGCGGTGATCGTGCTGCGCTCCCCCGACGCGGTGCGGGCCGCCGAGATGTCCGGCATGGCGCAGGGCGTCGGCTATCTGCTCGCCGCCGCGGGCCCGTTCCTGCTGGGCGCGCTGCACGACGCGACGGGCGGCTGGACGGTCCCGCTGACCCTGCTCGCGGTGCTGTGTGTGCCAATGGGGATCGCGGGGGCGGGGGCAGGGCGGGCACGGCAGTTGGAGGCGTGACCCGGGATCCCTGCTCTGGCCGGAACGCCCAGGGCTTTGCCAGTGCTACGAGTAAGGGAGGATAGGCTTTCGCGGCCGGAGGTCCGCAGGGGCCACACATGGCACAAGTGACTGCGAACTGGCTCGATGCGGGGGTCTGCCGATGATGTTCCACGTGGGGGCGAGGATGACTGGTCCGCTGGTGCCGACGCGGGCTGCGGCCCGGCAGGCGTGGTGAACCCCGTGGAGAGCAACGGCGAGGGTGCGGCCACGGACCGCGCCAAGTCCCCGCTGCCGGTGCGCCGTCCGGGCGAGGCCCGTCCCAACCCGGGCACGGTCCGCACGAAGCGGGCAGCCACCGCACCGCGGCCGCGCCCGGCCGCCCCGTTGGAACCCCCGGGCCCCGAGACCAGCGCGCTGAGCCGCCTGTCCGAGCTGGTCGAGCCTCACCCCGGACCGGGCCCGGAGGACACCCCGCCGGCACCGGAAAAGCCTCACCCAGCGCCGGACCCCGAGCACTCCGTACCGCGGCCGGCCACCGCTGCCCCGGCGCCCCCGCTCGACCTCACCCCGAAGCCGCTGCCCGTGCA
>NZ_JBFAKV010000002.1:249249-287533 GCF_040655895.1 Streptomyces sp. NPDC050264 | reverse complement strand
GACGCCGGAAAAGCCCCAACCCGCGCCGGACCCCGAGCACTCCGTACCGCAGCCGCCCACCGCTGCCCCGGCGCCCCCGCTCGACCTCACCCCGAAGCCGCTGCCCGTGCAGGGCCGACCCGGGGCAGACCCGGAGGACACCCCACCGACGCCGGAAAAGCCCCAACCCGCGCCGGACCCCGAGCACTCCGTACCGCAGCCGCGCGCGACCGCCGCCGCGCCATCGCCCCTCATCGACACCACACCGCGGCCCTTGCCGGTGCCAGCGGCGCAGCCGCCCCACACAGACACCGCGTCGCTGCCCCACATGGACACCACGCCAAGGACGCTGCCCGTGCAGCCGCCTCCGGCGCCGAGCCCCGTGGACACCGCGGCCCGCCCGCCGCTGCCTCCCATGCCGCCCGCTCCGCCCGCGCCCGTGGCGACGGGTTCCGTGCCGGCTGTCCGGCCGCGGGGCGGCATCGCGTTCCCGGCGCCCGAGCCCGTGCTCACCGTCGACGCGCGGCTCGCGCAGGCCACGGGCAAGCCGCAGCACGGCGATTCGGTGGCCCGGCGGTCCGGGCAGTCGCTACGCCGGTTCGCCCTGCCGTCGGCCCAGGCGGGTGGTGAAGAGGCGCGCTGGGCCCGGGAGTTGCAGCATCCGGTGACCAAGGGGCGGGTCGTCGCCGTGACGTCGATCCGGGGCGGCGTCGGCAAGACCACCACCGCCGCGCTCGTCGCCCGTACGCTCCAGCGCGTCCGGCAGGACCCCGTGCTCGCCCTGGAGGCGGACGCCGCCCTCGGCACGCTGGCGGTGCGGCTCGGCGCCCAGTCGGTGCGCTGGTCGTGCACCGAACTGGCTCAGATCCTGAAGCCGTCGATGCATCTCCTCGACATCACCGGCTACTTGGTGCCGCTCCCGGACGGCGGCTGGCTGCTGCCCGCGAGCCAGGGCCGGGTCGGCCCCCCGCTCGACGTCCCCACCTACCGCACCGTCACCCTCGCGCTGCGCCGGCACTTCGCCATGACCGTCGTCGACTGCGAGACGCTGCCGGGCGATGTCGCGCGTACCGCCATGGACACCGCGCACGCGCGCATCATCGTCGCGCCGATGACCGCCGAGGGCGTGGGCGGCACCCGCGTCGTCCTGGACTGGCTCGCCGGGCTGCCGCACTCCACGCTGCCGTCCACCGTCGTGGCTCTCACCTCGGGCGCGCCGGACCAGAACCTCGACCTGGCCGCCGCCACCGCCCACATCCGCGAGACCGGCGTCGGCGTCGTCCATCTGCCCTACGACCGTCATCTCGCCGCGGGCGGCCCGATCCGCACGGATCTGCTCGCCTCGGCCACCCGCGGCGCCGCCGCACACCTCGCGGCCGAGGCGGTGCAGCGGGCGGTGCGGGCCCAGTAGACGACGGTCAAGGAGCGGACGTCCGGGGCCGCGTGGCCCCGGGCGCTCTCAACACCCTTGCGCGACCGGCTCGAACGTGACCTTCGCGCGCGCGTCCGCCTGGTTGACCTCGCTGTAGGTCGCGGGGCGGACGCGGTACCAGACGTCGTCCTTGCGGGGCTTGCCGTTCACGTCGTCGAGCCGCACGCACCAGCGTTCCTGCCGCACGACGCGCGTGTACGTCTCGCTGCCCTTGCGCACCTTCTTGCACTCCTGGTGCTTCGATGTGGTGTACCAGGTCTTGGTACGGCCCTTGCTGCGCCGAATGTGCTTGACCTTGACGGTGTCGGTCGCACACTTCTGCACCAGGTGCGGCCGGGTGCTCCTGGCGGTCTTCCGGCTGACGTGCCGCACGGAGTCACGGAGCCCGGCGACCTCGACCGGCTTGTCCTCGTGCTGATCGGCGTAGGAACTACCGCCCTTCGCCGAACCGGCCTGCGCCGACGCCCCCTTGTCCGAACTGCCGCCGCACGCCGCGAGCACGGTCACGAGCACCATCGTCAGCCCGGCGAGCGCCGGACGCGGTTTCCAGGACATAGCTCCTCTTGGTGTACATGCCATCAGGGACCGGCAGCGTAGCCGACCATGGCCGGGAACGGTGGCCGGGTCAGAGGGATTCACCGGGCCGCAGATACCGGTAATCGGTGTCGGTGTCCTGCGCGAGCCAGCCGTTGACGCTGCTCAGGCCGCGCTCGTTGATCTGCGCGTCGTGCACGGCGAACGCCCTGCGCGGGCCCACCGCGTTGACGAAGTCGATGGCCTGCGCCGTGCTCAGCCACGATCCGTGGGCCGGGACGAGGAGCGTCTCCACCGGCCCCTCGGGTACGTGCAGCGCGTCGCCCGGGTGGTAGACGGACCCGTCGACGACGTAGCCGAGGTTCGCGCAGTCCGGCTGTCCGCCGTGGACGGTCGCGTGCCGGCCGCCGACCGCCCGCACGGCGAACCCCGCCGCGGCGAACTCCGCGCCGGCGGACACCCGTTGCACGTCGGGGCCCGGGATGTCGGCCTCTGCCGGGGCGTACACCGGCACACCGAGCCCTCGCAGGCGCAGGATGTCGACGTGGTCCGCGTGCTCGTGCGTCACCAGGACGGCGTCCGCACCGGTCAGGGCGTCCGGCTCGCTCCAGATCCCGGGGTCGACGACGAGCACGCGCCCCTCGTGTTCGAGCCGCACACAGGCGTGGGTGTACTTCGTGATGCGCATGACGAGGCAACTTAGCGTCCCGCGGCGCCTGTTCACCCGGCGCCCCTGGTCCTGCCTCCGAAGAAGCGGCCGCGGCCGGAACGGCGGACCGTCACGCTTGGTAGGACGCCCGCTTCGCCGTCGCGACGGCCTGCGCCCCGTCGGCGGATGTGAGAAGTCCATCGGCGACCCACGCCTCGACCGTCGCCCGGACGTGGGCGACCAGCGCGGGCTTGTTCCGGAACGGGGCCGCGTCCCAGACCTCGTCGAGCAGGCTCGTCCCGTCGTCCCGTACGGGGTTGGCGACGCCGGAGCCGATGCCCCCGAACACGATGCGCGGCTCGGCCCTGCGGACGTAGACGTGGGTCGGGTCCTCGGTGCCTTCGAGGAACGGGGCGAGTTCGATGCCGTCCGGCGTGGTGTAGTGCAGGGGTGCGCCGTGGACGGCGGTGAGCGTGGGCAGCAGGTCTCCGGAGAGCGCGGCGTTGCGGTACAGGCCGATCTCCACCGCCGTGGCGCGTGCGTCCCGCGCCACCAGGTTGACGGGACCGTAGAAGAGCGCCTGGGTCCTCGCGTCGTCCGGCGTCTTCTCGACGCGCAGCCGGAACGGGATCGAGATCCGCACGGTGTCGCCGTCCTGCCAGGTGCGCCGCACTGAAAGCCAGGTGCCGGGTCTCGCTGAACTCCCGTCCAGCATCCGGCCGTTGACGGTGACCTTGAATCCGTCCTCGGCCCATGCGGGCACGCGCAGCTTCAACGTGAAAGTGGCGGCGCGGCCGCGCACGGTGAGGGTGCTGCCCTGCTCGCGCGGGAAGTCCGTGGTCTGGGTGAGCGTGACGCCCCTCTCCCGCCAGGTGAGCGTCGAGGCGCTGTAGAGGTTGACGTACAGCGCGCTGTCGTCGGCGGCCCGGAGGTACACGGTGTCCTGGTACTTGGTGGCGCTCTCCATGCCGGTGCCCTCGCAGCAGGTGGTGCCCGCCTTCGGCGTGTAGTCGCGTACGTGGCCGGGCTGCAGGCCGATGAAGTACGTGACGAGGGGTTTCTCCGCGTCGGCCCGGTCCTGCTTGGAGCCCAGCACCTGGTTGTAGAGGGCCCGCTCGTAGTAGTCGAGGTACTTGGGGTCCTGGTCGTGGAAGAAGAGCATGCGGCTGAGTTTGAGCATGTTGTACGCGCAGCAGGTCTCGGCGTTGACATCGCTGAGCGTCGCCGCGATGACGCCGCTCTCGCCCCAGAACTCGCGGTCGCTGGTGCCGCCGATGGCGTACATGCGGGGCGGCACGACCATGTCCCAGAAGTTGCGGGCGGCGTCGAGGTAGCGGCGCTCGCCGGTCTCGTCGTAGAGGCGGACCAGGCCGGTGAGGATCGGGATGTGCTGGTTGGCGTGCAGGCCGCCGAGCGTGTCCTCTCCCGCGGCGCACGCGTCGATGAGCCGGTCGAGGTCGAACAGGCGGGCGAGGGCGAGGTGTCGGGGGTCTCCGCTGAGTGCGTACAGGTCGCAGATCGCCTCGACGATGCCACCGAACTCGCCGCTGGAGAAGATCCCCCACATGCGCTGCAGAGTGGCCGCGGGGAGTGGGGACAGCCGGGAGTACATCCAGTCGCAGAGACCTTGCGCCAGGTCGAGGGAGCGGGCGTCGCCGGTGGCGGTGTGCGCGTCGAGGAGGCCGCGCAGGATTTTGTGGGCGGTGTAGTACGGCGCCCAGACCTTGGTGTAGTCGCCGCTGGTCATCGACTCCAGCGCGATGAACTGGGTCTCCGGGTAGGCGGACAGGAATCCGGGGTGGCTCGGCACGCCCCAAGTGCGCCGCAGAGAGGCGGTGTTCCCATGACCCGAGGTGTCGGCGAAGGTGGAGCCGCCGGCCTCGTCGAAGCCGTACGCGGCCAGGTCACCGGCGGCGGCTCCCGCCCCCTCGTGGAGTGCGGCGACCTCGTCCGCGCTCAACGCCCGTGACCACAGGTGGAACTCGTCGAGAGCGCCCGCGAGGACCGGGTCGCCCGCGTAGTGGGACCGGCCGAGCCAGTGGTCCTTCAGGGTGCCGAGCGCGGCCGGTGTCAGGGTCATCTCGGTGTTGCGGGCGACCTCGGCCCCGTCGACGTACAGGATGCCGACGCCGCCGCCGAGGGTGACGGCGATGTGGCTCCAGGCGCCGACGGGCAGCGGCGCCGTCCCGTCGATGCCCTGTTCTCCCCCGGCACCCGAAGTGGTCAGCGCGAAGCGGGGGTTGCCGGTGCCGCCGCGTGCGGCGAGGTACAGATAGCGGGTCGTGTCGTCGCCGAAGTCGGCGACGCGGGCCCAGTCGTCGGTGTGCTCGGGCCTGACCCAGGTCGCGAGGGTGAGGGCGTCGGTCGCGCCGTCGAGGACCCCGGCCGGCAGGTCGACGTACTGGTAGGAGCCGCGGATGTTCGAGACGGCACCGCCGCCGGACCGGCCCGGCACGCTCAGCACCGTCGGGCCGGTGCGCAGCGCGGCACGCACCTCGTACAACTCCCCGACCATGGTGCGGATCTTGTCGGCGTACACCTGCTCGCCGGTGCTCGCGTACGCCTGCGCGAGCATGGTGAGGAAGTGGCCGGTGGTGTGGCCGCGCAGGTTTCCGTTCGCCTCGCCGTCCAGTCCCTCCCAGCCGCCGGGCGCGACGGCGCCCTCCGTGGGCCGGCCGACGTTGGCGCGGAAGACCTGCACGAGCCGCATCTCGTCGTAGCCGCGTCCGAAGTCCAGCATCAGGCGCCGCTTGTCCGCGAACACGCCCTTGCCGAGCGCCACTTGGTCCAGGGCGAAGGGGCGTACGGTCCATGCCTCGGGCGCTGCCGCCTGCCCGGAGGCGGCCGTGCGCGGTGCCGCGGCGGCGCGGCCCGGGGTGAGGGAGAGCGCCGCCGCTCCCAGACTGGCGGCGCCGATGAGGGATCTCCTGGTGGGGCCGGAAGCCATGTCGGACCTCACTCCTGTTCGAGACATCTGGTTCGAGACATCTGGTTCGATATATCGAATGCAGTTCGGTAAAGCGACCAGAAGCTAGGCGTCCGGCACCCACCCGTCAATGATTCCTACAAGGTTGGCGCTGCCGACCGCGTCATCCGGCGGTCGGCGTCCAGCCGCCGAGCCAGTCCGCGACCTCTTGTCCCGCTGCCTGTGCGTCGGTCAGCTGCGGCCGGTCGCCGCTCGCCGAACCGGCGCCCGCCCCGGTGTTCTTGTACTCGGCGAACCGGTCGTCCTTCCAGGAGAAGCCGCCCATGTCCGTCCACGGCGTCGGCTTGACCGCCGCGCTCAGCGTCGAGTTCCGCACGGTCGCCTGCGGGTCGAGGGCCGCGTTGCCGCCCGCGTGCCAGTTGCGGCCCAGGTAGAAACTGCCGTTGGAGACGTCGCCGCCGATGGTGGTCGCGTTGATGAGGATGCCCTTGTCGGCGGCGGCGGTGCTCGGCGCCACGACGTACCCGGCGGACGTGCCGTTCCACCGCTTCTTCAGCGTGATCACGGACTTGTCGATGACGGCGGTGGCGCCGCCGAAGATGAAGTCGACGTTGCCGACGACGTACGAGTTCGTCATGTAGACGCGCTTGCCAGAGCCGTCGACGAGCAGGGTGTCCTGGTCGCCGCTGACGATGACGCTGTCGAGGAAGACCTGGTCCGCATTGGTGCGCAGGGCCACGGCCTGCCCGGCGATGGACTGGTTCGCGCCCTCGTCGAAGTCGTTGGTGACACTCAGGTTGCGCAGTTGGCTGTCCGCGCCGAGGACGTGCACGGTGGCGCTGCCCGAGGTGCCGTACGTCGAGCCGTCCGGCTTGGTCGAGCCGGCGGCGTGGCCCTCGACGATGGTCGTGTCCTTGCGGCTGCTGCCCGTGCCCCGCAGGGTGACGTGCGGCTTGTTCGCGGGGACGGTCACGGTCTCGCGGTACGTGCCCGGTGCGATGAGGATGTCCACGCGCGCGGTGTTGCCCGCGGGCACGGCGTCGACCGCGGCCTGCACGGTCCTGTACTGCCCGCTGCCGTCCTTGGCGACGGTCAGCGTGCTGGCCGCCGCGGCTTTGGTGGCGGCCGTTGTGCCGATCGAACTCCGCGGTCCGGCACCGGACTTGAGCAGCGCCGGCACGTCGGCGGCCTTGTCCAGCGTGTACGCGTAGAACGCCTTCGGATCGAAGGCGGTGCCGCCGCTCTCGTTCCTTCCGCTGGTCCCCGAGAAGACGCTGCCCCGCTGCTCGATGGTGGCGGTGGCGTCCTTGGTGACGGGGTTGTTCATGCCCTGGAAGTAGCTGTTCTCCAGGACCATCCTGGTCCTGCCCCGCGAGTAGTTGCCGTACGCGGACGTGATGGCGGTGCCCGGGTCGTCCTGGAGGTAGTTGTTGTAGAGGTGGGCGTGGGCGGCGTTGTCGGTGGAGGGGTTGCGCTGCTCGGTCTCGCGGATCCAGTTGTGGTGGATCGTGATGTCGGTGACGAGGTTGTCGGTCCAGCCGATGCCGAAGGCCTTGTTGTCGTTGCCGAGCCTGTTCCAGGAGACGGTCACGTCGGTGCTGTCCTTGCGCACGTCGATGAGGCCGTCGGCCATGTGCCGCAGGTCGTTGTGGTCGATCCAGACGTGGTGTGCGCCGTCCATCTGGATGGCGTCGAAGTCGTGGTCCTTGTCGTTCCAGGTGCCCTGGTAGGTGTCGCGGATCGTCAGGTTGCGGATGATCACGTTGTGCACGCCGGTGCCGAGGAAGAATCCGCCGCCGACGATCTGGCCGGAGGTCCCCGAGCCCACGATCGTCTTGTCGGAGGCGACCTTGATCTCCTTGCCGACGGGGTCGATGGCGAGGGCTGCCGCGACGACGATGACGTACGGCTCGCTCGCGGTCGCGTACTTCTCCAGGTCCGCGGCCGTCCTCACGGTCACGGTCCTGCCGTCGCGACCGCCGTACGTGCCGTCCTGTCCCCGGGAGTCGACCGAAGCGAATCCGTCGGCCACGTCGTCGGCCCAGGCCGCGGCGGCCGCATCGGTATCGGCGGTGGCGGCTTCGGCCCGGTCACCGCCGTCCGCGCCGAACACGCCGCCCGAGTAGGCGAGCGCGAGGGCGGCGGCCGCCGCGAGCGGCGCTCCCGCGCCGAGGACGGTGCTGCGTTTGCGGTGCCGGGCCTTGCTGCGGGTGTCACTCATCTGCGGTTGCACTCCGTTGGCGGTGGGGGTCGCCCGTGCCGGATGACACGGGCCGGTGTGGAGTGGGCGCCCGTCCCTGAAAGGTTGCCGCCCGAAGGTTGCCGCCCGCGCGTCAGTGACCGCGGGACGCCGTCGGCGCGGTACGGATCGCGTCGTACGCCGGCTTGTGCCGCAGGTCGTCGTCCCAGGGCAGGGCCGCGCCCTCGCCCGGGAAGACGCCGGGGATCCACGAGTGCCGGTCGGAGTAGCCCCACAGCGTGATGCCGACGCAGCGCCGCACGGCCAGGCAGGCGTCGGTGATCCGGCCGTACCAGTCGGCCTGCTCCGCCGGCTTCGTCGCGCCGGCGGGCAGGATCATGCGGATGTCGCGTTCAGTGAACGCCACGCCGAGGCCCAGGTCCGCGAACCGCCGCAGATTCTCCTGGACCCCGCCCGGGAACCCGTACTGCAACGCCAGATGTCCTTGGAGGCCGAAGCCGTCGATCGGTACGCGGTCCTTCTTGAGCTGCTTGACCAGCGCGTAGTACGCGTCGGACTACGCGCCGGGGCCGTCGACGTTGTAGTCGTTGAGCACGGCCCCAGCCCGGACCGCAGCCGCTCGGGATCAGCGGTCCGGTCCGGCGTGAACGTCAACTCCTTCCATGCGTCCAGGAGTTCGTCGAGATGCGTGTCCGGCTTCCAGGCGAGACGGCCGAGGCGTACAGGTTGAGCTGCGCGAGCGGGTGCCCGGTCCAGAACGGGTCGTCCCCCACGTTCGAGACGGCGACCAGGTCACCGCCGCGGGCGAGGCCGCCGATATCCGGGCCGTCGTCCCCGCCGGGTCGGAACCGCAGCACCTGGGACCACAGGGGCGCGAGCGCGCAGACGTGCCGCTGCCGCCCGGTGTACTCCTGGGTCGCCAGCGACTCGACGGCGACACGGGTGCGGGGCAGTGCGCCGACGACCGGGGAGACGGGCTCGCGGACCTGGAAGTCCATCGGCCCGTACTTGACCTGGAGGACCGCGGTGTCCCTGAACTCCCCGTCGAGCGGGGCGAAATGGTCGTACGCGGCGCGCGCCCGGACCGTGTTCCGGTCGCGCCGGTCCTGACGGTGGTCGTAGACGAAGGCCCGCCAGTGGACGATGCCGCTGTGCGGGGCGAGCGCGTCAGCGAGCAGGTTCGCGCCGTCGGCGTGGCTGCGGCCGGGGCGAACGGCCCCGGCTGCCCTTGGGAGTCGGCCTTGACGACGAAGCCCCCGGAGTCGGGGGTGTGCCGGTACTCGTTCGCGGCCGCTTCCGCCCACCAGGCACGGACCTCGCCGTCGGGCGGGTCTGCGGTGCCGAGGCCGCCGAGCAGCACGGGTTCGGCGAAGCGACGGACAGGTGGGTGCGGATGCCGTAGGCGCGCACCCGGGGGAGGTCGCCGCGGGCCCGGCCGTCCCGCCAGAACAGTGAGCCGCCCGCGTAGCCGCGCTCGACCTGCCCCATCACCGGGTGCACGGTCACGTTGTCCCAGTGGTTGAGCATGCGCAGGGCGAGCTCGGGCCGGTGCGTCCGCGTGGGTGCGGCCTCGAACGCGGCGGCACCGAGCCGCACCACGTGGAAGTAGCCGTACAGGAGCCCTGCCGGGGCGGAGGCGGTGACGGTGGCGCGGGCGCCGTGGCGTTCCAGGGTGAAGCCCTCGGGGCCCGCGTCACCGCCGTCCGTGATGCGCAGCACCAGTTCGCAGGACGCGCCGTCGTCGTAGTGCTGAACCCCGCTGAACTGAGCGCGCACGTAGGCGACTTCATAGCGCATGGTGTCGACGATCGGACCGTCTCCGAGGACGTGGACGCGTCGCGTCCCGACCCCGCGCAGCGCCTCGTCGGGCAGCCACGCGGGGTCGATGCCGAACGGCGGGGTCACGACCGCGCCACGTCCAGCGCACTGATCCCGAACGCTCCCTCGACCGTGCCCGGCCGGCCGCTGACGAGGTCGAGCCGGAGCCGGCGGCCCCGGACGGCGTCGAAGGTGACGACGGTCGGCTCGCCGGACGCCGCGGCCCAGTCGATGTCGGCGTCGGGCACGGGAACGTACCGCGTGCCGTTCCACACCGACACGGCGAGCGACGTGGGCAGCGTGTGCCGGGCGTCGACGGTGAAGGAGACCTCGACCCGGCCGACCTCCCGCTCCTGCGCCCACTCCACCGAGACCCAGTCACGCGGCCTGGCCCCGTTGAAGGCGGGCAGCAGGGCTGTGGCGGCCTTCTGGAACGCGTTGGACCACTGGGTGGTCGCGTCGCCGTCGAGCATCGCGGCGGGCAGGGTGTTGGTGGCGCCCGAGTAACTGGCGTCCGCCAGCGGGTACTTGGGCGTGTCCCCGGGGTCGGGAACGAAGGGTTCCACCGGGGTGACGGGTGCGCCCGCCGGTCCGGTCACCCGCACGGACGCCTTCCCGGCGCGCAGCCCGTCCGCGCGCGCGGTGACGGTGAGCGTGCCGGGCTTCGTGCCCGTACGGACCATCGCGAGCGCCAGGCCGTGGAAGGCGGTGCGCGTACTGGCCTGGTAGCGCTCGGCGCTCTCCTGCCGTCCGTTGTCCAGGCCGGCCAGGTGGCCCCCGTCGACGTCGAACGCGATGCGGTGCTCGGCGTCCGGCACGATGACGCCGCGCGCGTCGACGACCTCGGCCGTGACGAACACCAGGGAGCGCCCGTCCGCCGTCAGGGACTTGCGGTCGGCCGTCAGCCGCACGGCGTGCGCCTTCCCGGCCGTGCGCAGGACGTCCGTCGCCACGACCTTCCCATCACGCCGCGCCACCGCCTTCAACTCCCCCGCCGCGAACGGCACCTTCCATGTCAGGTGCAGTTTGCCCGCGCTGCCGTTGGGGCTGGTGTAACTGCCGGGGTGGGCGCCCGACGTGACGGTCTTGTCGTCGCCGGTCGCCTCCGTGGTCTCCAGGTACGCACGCCCGTCGACGGTCTTCTTCTCGTCGAAGGAACGCACGCCCAGCGAACGGCCGTTGAGGAAGAGCTCGACATCGGCGACGTTCGCGTACGCCCACACCTCCACCTCCTCGCCGTCCTCGTACGTCGACCAGTCCATCGGCAGCAGATGCACCATCGGCTCGTCGGACCACTGGCTGCGGAAGAGGTGGTACATGTCCTTCGGGAACCCGGCGGTGTCGACCGCGCCGAAGAACGAGGCCTTCACCGGGAACACGTCGTACGGGGTCGGCTCGCCGATGTAGTCGATGCCGGACCACAGGAACTCGCCCGCGAAGAACCGCCGGTCGCGGTCCTTCTTCAGGCCGTACTCGCCGCTCATCGTCCACGAGGCGAGGTTGTTGTCGTAACTGGAGGTCGCCCGCCGCCCCGGCGTGTGGTTCTCCCCTGTGTTGAGGTGCCCGGGCTCCTGGTAGGTGCCCCGGCTCGACGTCTCCGACGACGACTCGGACTCGAAGAGGAACAGGTGCGGGTAACGGGCGTGCAGCGCGTCGACGGAGGCGGCCGTGTTGTAGTTGAGGCCGAGGCCGTCCAGCTTGGCGAGGATCAGGTCGGCGGGCGATCCGGCGGCGGGCAGCGAGCGGTACTTGTCGGAGCCGATGACGACCGGCCGCGTCGTGTCGAGGGCCTTGATGTCGTCGACGAGGCGCTGCGCGATGGCGACGCCCTCGGTGCGGGTCGAGTCGGGGATCTCATTGCCGATGGACCACATCAGGACGGCGGGCGAGTTACGGGCGGCGCGCACCATCTCGGCGATGTCGGCGTCGCTGTGCTCGTCGAAGAAGCGCCCGTAGTCGTAGGTGTTCTTGCCGGTGCGCCAGCAGTCGAAGGCCTCCACGAGCATGATGACGCCGAGGTCCTCGCAGGCCTCGATCACCTCGGGCGCGGGCGGGTTGTGGGAGGTGCGCAGGGCGTTGACGCCCATGCTCTTCATTATCTTCAACTGACGTCGTACGGCGTCGGGTTGGACGGCGGCGCCGAGCGCTCCGAGGTCGTGGTGGAGGTCGACGCCCTTGATCTTCGTGTGGGTGCCGTTGAGTGAGAGCCCGGTCTCGGGGTCGAAGGCGGCGTGCCGGATGCCGAAGCGGGTGCGGTACGTGTCGACGGTGCGGCCGTCCACCCGCAGATCGGTGACGAGCGTGTACCGGTGCTCCGGGGTGTCGATGGACCACAACTGCGGGTGTTTCACCGTGAGTCGGTCGTGGGCGGTGCCACCCGGGTCGGCCGTGACCCCCTTGAGCACGGACTCGGTGCGCGCGACGCGACGCCCCTTGGGGTCGCGGACGGTGGAGACGACGGTGACGTTCCGCGCGGTGCCCGCCTCGCCCACGACCGCGGTGCGCACGTCGACCGTCGCGTACCCCTTGTCGAGGGTGGCGGCCAGGTCGGGCGTCGTCACGAAGGTGCCCCAGCGCTCGACGTGCACCGGCTCGGTGACCACCAGCCGGGCATGGCGGTAGATGCCGCTGCCGGAGTACCAGCGGCTGCTGGGCAGCCGGTTGCGGACCTCGACGGCGAGGACGTCGGCGGTACGGCCGTCGGTGTGCACGAGGTCCGTGATGTCGTACGCGAACCCGGTGTATCCGTAAGGGTGGTTGCCGACGAGTTCGCCGTTGACGTAGACGTCGGCGTCCATGTAGACGCCGTCGAACTCGACGGAGATCCGCTTGCCCGCGTAGCCGCGCGGCACGGTGAACTTCTTGCGGTACCAGCCGAGTCCGCCCGGCAGGAAGCCGGTGCCGCTGGTCGTGTTGTGCTCGGTGGTGGGGGTCTGCTCGATGCTCCAGTCGTGCGGGACCGCGACCGTGCGCCAGTCCGTGTCGTCGTAGCCGGGCCGCTCGGCGTCGGTGTAGGCGCCGGTCGGGTCGGCGATCCCGCCGGGGTCGACGAGCGCGAAGCGCCAGCCGTCGGTGAGCTCGACGGTGCGGCGCCCCACGGTGCCGGTGCGCTCGGCGGCGTGCGCCGCGGGTGCGGCGAGCACTCCGGCGGCGGAGGTGGCCGCGCCCGCGGCCAGCACGGTTCTGCGGGTGACAGGCATGAGCGGGTCTCCTCGAAGCGAACATGATTCACCAGAAAGCCACTGTCTTGCGGTAACGGATCCTTCGACTTCGAACAGGTATTAGTCAAGGCTCTTACCGAATACCGTTCCTGGTGAATCCGTTCACTGCCGTTGCCTGTGAGGTTTCCGGCCACGGCGCGGGTGATCGGCGGCGCGTTAGCGTTGACCACATTCAGGAAACATCCGCGGATTCCGGAACATCCGCGGCGGAAGGCGGCGCACAGTGCACGGCGAGTACAAGATCCCCGGCGGCAAGCTGGTCGTCGTAGACGTCGAGGTGACGGACGGCGTGCTGCGCGACGTCCGGGTGGCGGGCGACTTCTTCCTGGAACCGGACGACGCGCTCCCGGCGATCAACTCCGCGCTCGAAGGCGCCCCGGCCGACGCGGACCAGCCCGCGCTCGCCGCCCGCGTCGAGGCGGCCCTGCCGCCCGGCACCACCATGCTCGGCCTGACCACCGACGGCGTCGCCACGGCCGTGCGCCGCGCCCTCGCCCAGGCCACCGACTGGCGCGACTACGACTGGCAGCTCATCCACGACGCCCCGCAGTCCCCCGTGCTCCACATGGCGCTCGACGAGGTGATGACGGAGGAGGTCGCGCTCGGGCACCGCCCGCCGACCCTGCGCGTGTGGGAGTGGGACCGCCCGGCCGTGATCATCGGCAGCTTCCAGTCGCTGCGCAACGAGGTGGACGCCGAGGGCGTCGCCCGGCACGGCGTCACCGTGGTGCGGCGGATCTCCGGCGGCGGCGCGATGTTCGCGGAGCCCAAGTCGACGATCACGTACTCGCTGGCCGTCCCCGAGTCCCTGGTCTCGGGCCTCTCCTTCCAGGACTCGTACGCCTACCTCGACGACTGGGTGCTCGGCGCGCTGGCCGACATGGGCATCAAGGCCTGGTACCAGCCGCTCAACGACATCGCCACGGACGTCGGGAAGGTCGCGGGCGCCGCCCAGAAGCGGATGGTGGCGGGCGGCGGCGCCGTGCTCCACCACGTGACCATGTCCTACGACATCGACGCCGACAAGATGGTCGAGGTGCTGCGCATCGGCCGCGAGAAGCTCTCCGACAAGGGCACGAAGAGCGCCAAGAAGCGGGTCGACCCCCTGCGGCGGCAGACCGGCCTGCCGCGCGAGGAGGTCATCGCCCGCATGATCGACTCGTTCCGGGACCGCTACGGACTCACCGAGGGCCGGGTGACCGAGGCGGAGCTGGCCCGCGCCGAGGAACTCGTCGCCACGAAGTTCGGTACGCCGGAGTGGACGGCGCGGGTGCCGTAGGACGGATGCCGCGGGGACGCTCTCAGTCGGCGTCGGGAGCCGGCCGGGAGCGTACGCCGATGGTGGCCAGGGCGATGACCGCGGCGGCCAGCATGCCGATTCCGCCGATCAGCGCGCAGGTGTGCAGCGCGTCGGTGAAGCTCGCGCCGTACGCGGTCAGGGCACGTCCGGTGTCCCGGCCCGAGCCGAGGCGCAGGAACGCGCCCGCCTGGATGCCGACGTCCGTCACCGTGCCGAGGACCTGGCCCTGCCCGGCCGCGTCGAGGCCGGAGCCGGCCAGGTGCCCGGGCAGCGTGTCGAGGGTCTGCCGGGTGAGGACGACACCGAAGACGGCGGGGCCGAGCGCGCTGCCGATCTGGCGCAGCGCGCTGTTCGCGGCGCCTGCCGTGCCCGCGAGGCGGTGCGGCAGGCTGTCCATGGCGATCGTGGTGACCGGGGCCATGGCGAGGGCGATGCCGATACCGAGCACCGCGATGACGAGGGCCGCTTCGCCGGTGCCGGTGTCGGCCCGGAAGAGGGTCACGCAGAGCGCGCCGATGCCGCCGACGACGAGTCCGGTGACGAGGAGCAGCCCGGGGGACGTCCGGTTCATGAGGCGGCCGACGAGCGGGCCGAGCAGGACCGTGAACCCGTTGAGGGCGAGCAGCCGCACCCCGATGTCCCAGGTCGACGCGTGGTGGACGAGGCCGAAGTACTCGCTCAGCGCGAACACCAGGCCGACCTGCGCGAAGAGGGTCAGGCCCATCACGAGCGCGGCCCCGGAGAACGCCGGCGACCGGAACAGCCGCAGGTCCAGCATCGGGCAGGGCGAGCGCAGTTCGGCGACGACGAAGGCGGGCAGCGCGAGCGCCGCGGCGACGAGGCCGAGCAGCGCCCCGCCCGACCCCCAGCCGGCGGCGCCGCCCTCGATGACGCCGTAGACGAGCCCGGTGACGGCGACGACGGCGAGGAGCTGTCCCGGCAGGTCGAGGTGGCGTTCGCGGGTCGACCGGGACTCGGTCAGGACGAGGGCGCCGGCCACCGCCGCGGCCAGGCCGGCGGCGAGCGCGGGCAGGAAGATCCACCGCCAGCTCAGATGCTCGACGATCACCCCGTTGAACAGCGGGCCGAGGGTCAGGCCGAGCCCCAGCGAGGCCGTCCACAGCGCGATCGCCGCGGCCCGTTCACGGGGGTCGGGACAGATGTGGCTGAGCAGCGCGAGGGTCGAGGGGAGCAGCGCGGCGGTGCCCACGCCGGTGAGCGCCTGACCCACGCAGACCTGAACGACGCCACCGGCGGTCAGACAGACGAGGCAGCCCAGACAGAACAGCGTCAGGCCCGCCAGGTACGACTTCTTGCGGCCGTACAGATCGCCGATCATCCCGCAGGTCAGCAACAGGGCCGCGGTCGGCAGGATGAACGCGACCGTGATCCATTGCAGGCCGGCGGTGGACGCGTCGAGCGCTTGCTGCATGACGGGTAGCGCGACGGAGACGCCGACGACCGGCAAGTAGGAGACGAACACCCCTGCGCAGGCCAGCACGATGGTGGCCGCGCGCCGCCGGGGCGGGCTGAACCGCCGGGCGGCTATGGAGAGTTGGGGCGGATCGGGGAAAGCGGTCGTCGACATGGCACCTCGAACGGTCCGGACGTGCGCGTCCCCCTGGGGTATCAGGGGGAACCGTTGGGGACCGTAACCCGGCCGAGGGGCCCGGGAGATGCCCTCGGACCCGAAATCAAAGATGAACGACGGCGGTGGCTACGTCACCGGCCTCTCGGCCGCTGCCCGGTCGGCGCCCTGCGCGGCGGGCCCGTCCGACGCCGCCCGCGCGACCGGGATCGGCGCCGCCACGCCGGACGCGACCACGACACGAGCGAGCCGTCAGGGCGTCACCAAGACGTGCCGCGGGGCCTTGCGCAAGCGGAACCAGACGCGGGCCATGCCCCGCGATCGGTCGGTCAGCACGGTGTAGGGGGTGGGCGCCCCGCCGGCGTCCAGGACGGCTTGCCGGAGGTAGTCACGCAGCTGCCATACGTCGCCGGGGTCGGACGCGGGGTCGACGTCGAGCGTGCCGCGCAACCGTTCGCGTGTGCGGCCCAGATCCGCCGCGACGTCGTGGAGCTCGAGTCCGGACCGGGCGAGATTGTCCAGCAACTCCTCGCTCGTCCGGTGTCGTTCGGCGGGGTTCAGCGTCATCGGTGACCTCACTTCTGGTGATGCGAGACAGTGCGCCCCGGGGCCCTAGCCGACCTCGATGTCGCCGGTGCGGGTCGGGACCGCGTCGAGCGCGTCGAGCGTCGCGGCGTCGAGGGTGACCGCGCCCGCGTCGACGTTCACCCGCAGGTGCTCCGGGTCGGCGGTGCCGGGGATGAGGAGCACGTTCGGGGCGTGGTGAAGGAGCCAGGCGAGTCCGACCTGCGCGGGGGTGCTGCCGAGCGCCTGGGCCGCGGCGACGACGGCGGGCTCGTCGGTCACCTTCGGCATGCCGGCGAAGGCGCTGCCGAGCGGGAAGTACGGCACCCAGGCGATGCCCTCGGCGACGCAGAACCGCAGCATGTCCTCGTCGTCGCGCGCCACGAGGCTGTAGGCGTTCTGCACGCAGGCGACGCCCGCCGGGAGCGCCTGTCGCAGCTGGTCGGGGGTGACGTTGCTGACGCCGATGGCGCCGATCTTGCCCTCGTCGCGCAGCTCGGTCAGGACGGCGAGCTGGTCGTCCATGTCGACGATCTGGTCACCCTCGGCGCGGAGCCCGGGGCCGGTGTCGGCGCGGCGCAGGTTGACGAGGGGGACCTGGTCGATCCCCAGGGTCTTGAGGTTGTCCTCGACGCCGGCCCGCAACTGCTCGGGGCGCTGGGCGAGGCGGAGCGGGATGGGGCCGTCGGCGTCGGGTTCGGCGCCGACCTTGCTGACGACGATGACGTCGTCCTCGGGGCGGAGCGCTTCGGCGATGACCTCGTTGGAGAAACCGTGCCCGTAGAACTGGGCGGTGTCGATGTGGTCGACGCCGAGTTCGACGGCGCGGCGCACCAGCGCGACGGCCGCCGCGCGGTCGCCCCGCAGACGCTCGAGCTGCATGGCGCCGAAGCCGACGCGGGAGACGGTGCGCCCGGCGAGCGGGGCGGGGCCGCCGGCCCGGGCCGCTCCGGTGGCGGTGAACTGGTCGGATCGGTTGGTGGAAGCCATGACAGTGCCGCCCTCGTGAGACGATGAGTTAAACGGAGGGACTCCGTTATTGAGACCGTAGCACTAACCGGAGGGCCTCCGCTTTGACCGCGCCCGATTTCGAGACGCCCGGCCGCCCGAAGGGCGCGACCGCACGGCCGGCCCGCGCAGACGCCAGGCGCAACCGCGAGAAGCTCCTCGCCGCCGCCCGCGCCGCCTTCACCTCGGCGAACGAGACCGCTCCACTGGAGGCCATCGCCCGCGAGGCCGGCGTCGGGATCGGCACGCTGTACCGCCACTTCCCCACCCGCGAAGCCCTCGTCGAGGCGCTCTACTCCGCCGAGCTGGACGCCGTCGTCGACAGCGCGCCCGCGCTCCTCGACACGCTCCCGCCCGAGGCCGCGCTGCGCGCGTGGGTGGAGCGCTACGCCGGGTTCCTCGCGACCAAGCGCGGGATGTCCGACACCCTGCGCGCCGGCTGGGCCTCGGGCAGCATCGCGACCCCGGCCACGCGGGAGCGGATCACCGCGACCCTCGCGATGTTCCTCGACGCGGGGACGGAGACGGGCGCACTGCGCGCGGACGTCGAGGCCGAGGAGGTCACGATGATGCTCCTCGGCGTGTTCCTCTCCACCCAGGCGGTCAACTGCCCGGAGAAGACGGGACGGCTCCTGGACCTCGCGGTCGACGCACTGCGCCCTGTCTGATCCGGGTCTGATCCGGGCGTACGAGGAGAGGTCGCTGAAACATCTCCGGCCACGGCAACCTTTTCCGTCCCGGCGACGACCCCAGGGCGAGCCGCTCATCGGAAACTCCGAAGGAGACGTCCCATGACCGTTCCCCACTTACGCAGAACCGCCGCTCTCGCCGGTGCCGTCGGCCTCGCCGCCGCGGCCGTGCTGGCTCTTCCCGGCACCGCCGCGGCGCACGGCGTGGCCCTGACCCCCGGCTCCCGTACCTACCTCTGCTACAAGGACCTGCTCGCCCACTCCTCCACCCAGATGCCGGCCAACCCCGCGTGCAAGGCAGCGGTCGAGAAGGCGGGCACCACGCCGCTGTACAACTGGTTCGCGGTGCTCGACTCCAACGCGGGCGGCCGCGGCGAGGGCTACGTCGCGGACGGCACGCTGTGCAGCGCCGGCGACCGCAGCCCGTACAACTTCTCCCCGTACAACGCCGCCCGCACCGACTGGCCGGTCACCCACCTGACCTCCGGGTCCACCATCGAGGTCAAGTACAGCAACTGGGCGCACCACCCGGGCACGTTCCAGGTGTACGTCACCAAGGACGGCTTCGACCCCACCGAGCCGCTGGGCTGGTCGGACCTGGAGAAGGTGCAGACCGTCCAGAACCCGCCGCACGACGGCGGCCCGGGTACCGAAGCGGGCCACTACTACTGGGACCTGCAACTGCCCGAACGCACCGGCCGGCACATGCTGTTCGTCCAGTGGGTCCGCTCCGACAGCCAGGAGAACTTCTTCTCCTGCTCGGACCTGCTCTTCGACGGAGGCAACGGCGAGGTCACCGGCCTCTCCGGCCCCTCCGGCCCCTCCGGCCCCTCCGGCCACAAGCAGTCCGGTACCGAGGTGGCCGCGATCGGCGCGAACAAGGCGATCACCCAGGCGCACGCGGTGCACCAGGGCCACGCCCACGCGGCACACGAGGCAGAGCCGGCGACGGGCGGAGGCGGCTCCGCGGGCGTCCTCGCCGCCGCGGGCTCGGTGGCCCTGCTCGGCGGCGCCGTCCTGCATCTGCGCTTGCGCAAGCCGGCCGGCGGCGACCGCTGACGCCTTCGGACGCACAGCGAAGAGCCCTGGTCGATACCGACTCGACCAGGGCTCTTCGATTTGTGGTGTCCGAGGGGGGACTTGAACCCCCACGCCCGATAAAGGGCACTAGCACCTCAAGCTAGCGCGTCTGCCATTCCGCCACCCGGACAAGGTGTCTGTCGTTCACGGGGTGTTCCCCGCGGCGACATGGACAACAATACCAAGGTTTCGGAGTGGCTTTCACCTGCGTATCCGACCCTCGTGACCTGGGGCTTTACAGGCTCACCAGGAGTGACGGGGCTGTTACGTGCACGGCCGGGACGTCGGGTCAGGGCATCAGGTGGTACTCGGGAAAGTTCCCCGGCAGCCGCTCCCCCGCCTTCCCTTCCGTGACGGCCCTGATGAGCAGCTCGCCGCCGACGAACGCGCCGCGCCAGGACGCGCCGAAGCCGCCGAACAGCTCCGCGCGGTCGCCGCGCGAGCGCGGCTTGCCGTGACCGACCTTGAAGGCGCGGATCTGCGGGGCGAGACGTTCGTACGTCCGCTCGTCGTCGGTGGAGAGGGTGGCCACCAGCGCGCCGTTCGAGGCGTTCATGGCGGCGAGCAGCTCCGCCTCGGTGTCGACCAGGACGATCGTGTCGACCGGGCCGAAGGGTTCGGCGTGGTGCAGGGGCGACGAGGGGGGCGGGTTGAGGAGCGTGACCGGGTGGACGTAGGCGCTGGTGTCCTGGCCCGGCAGGAAGCGGTCGGGGTCGAGGGCGGAGCGGTACAGGGGAACGGCTCCGCGGTCGATGGCCTCGGTCACCTGGTCGGTGAGTTCCTTGGCCTTCGCCGCGTTGATGAGCGGGCCGAAGTCCAGCTCCGGGTACGGGTCCTCGGGCGCGGCGACCGCGAGCGGGTGGCCGACGCGCAGGGTGCGGACGGCCGGCAGGTACGCGGCGAGGAACGCGTCGAAGGCGTCGCGCTGCACGACGAAGCGCGGGTAGGCGGTGCAGCGCTGCTTCCCGTAGTCGAACAGCTTGGGGATCGTCGCGGTCAGCTTGGACCAGTCGGTGAAGTTCCAGATGCCCCAGGTGTTGAGTCCCTCCTGTTCGAGGATGTGGCGCTTGCCGAGGTCGGCGACGTCCGTGGCGACGGAGGCTCCGGTGTCGCGCCCGCCGACGAAGGACACGCAGCCGATCTCGGGCGCCCGCACCAGCGCCTGGGAGAGCTGCCCGCCGCTGCCGCTGACGAGCGTGACGGGGATGCCCTCGCGGGCGGCGAGGGCGCAGGCCAGTGTGAGGCAGGAGACGCCGCCGTCGGTCGGGGCCTTGGCGATGACCGCGTTCCCTGCCAGTGCTTGGACCAGCATGGCGTGAACGAGCACGCTCATCGGGTAGTTCCAGCTCGCGATGTTCGACACCGGTCCGGGCAGCGGGGTGCGGTCGCCGAGCATGTCGTCGATGCCGTCGACGTACCAGCGCACACCGTCGATGGCCCGGTCCACGTCCGCCTGGGCGAGCCGCCACGGCTTGCCGATCTCCCATACGAGGAGCAGGGCGAGCAGTTCGCGGTGCTGGGTGAGGGCGTCGAGAGTGGCCGCGACGCGGGCGCGCCGCTCGGCGAGGGGGACGTGCCGCCAGGCGCGGTGCTGGTCGAGCGAGGCGCGTACGGCCTGGTGGGCGGTGGGCGCGTCGAGGCGCGGCGGGCCGGCGATGGGGCTGCCGTCGACGGGGGTGGTGGCGGGCAGGGCGCGGCCGTCGGCCTGCCAGCCGCCGCCCCAGAGATTGAGCACGCGGTCGTCCTGGAAGGCCTCGGGGGCGACGGCGAGGCAGCGCCGCCAGGCGTCGTCCCAGGAGGTGCCGGCCTTGAGGGTGCTGGGTGTGGCGAGGGTGGTGGATGTGGTGAGGGTGGTTGCCATTTCTCTGATCTCCGCTCACGGTGCACAGTCGGGGCGGGGCACTTGTCATGGCTGTCCGGGCTGGTGGCCCTCGGTGCTGATACGTGTTCGGGCTGATGGCCCGTCGCGTTGGACGGGAGGTGCCCGGTAAGCACCTCCCGTATGCCTATGACCTTATGTGGATGGGCAGTTGGCGCGTATGAAAAGCGTCACTGGTCGGCCGCGAGCCGTTCGAGGACGAGGCGGGCCGTTTCGGTGGGGGTCGATCCGACGCGTACGCCGACCGCTTCCAGGGCTTCCTTCTTGGACTGCGCCGTGCCGGACGAACCGGAGACGATGGCACCCGCGTGGCCCATGGTCCTGCCCTCGGGCGCGGTGAATCCGGCGATGTAGGCGACGACCGGTTTGCTGACGTGGTCGCGGATGTACGCGGCGGCCCGCTCCTCGGCGTCGCCGCCGATCTCCCCGATGAGGACGACGAGTTCGGTCTCCGGGTCACTCTCGAAGGCGGCGAGGCAGTCGATGTGGGTGGTGCCGATGACGGGGTCGCCGCCGATGCCGGCGCAGGTGGAGAAGCCGATGTCCCGTAGCTCGTACATGAGTTGGTAGGTGAGCGTGCCCGACTTGGACACCAGGCCGACGCGGCCGGTTTTGGTGATGTCGGCGGGGATGATGCCGGCGTTGGACTGGCCGGGCGTGATCAGCCCGGGGCAGTTGGGGCCGATGACGCGGGTGCCCAGACGACGGGCGTGCGCGTGGAAGGCCACGGCGTCGTGCACGGGGATGCCCTCCGTGATGACGACGGCGAGCGGGATGCCCGCGTCGGCGGCCTCGACGACGGCGGCCCTGGCGAAGGCGGGCGGCACGAACACGACGGTGACATCGGCTCCGGTGGCCGCCATGCCGTCGCGCACGCTGCCGAAGACGGGGACGGCGCGGTCGTCGAAGTCGACGGTGCGGCCGGCCTTGCGAGGGTTGACCCCGCCGACCACGTCCGTACCCGAGGCGATCATGCGGCGGGTGTGCTTCATGCCCTCGGCGCCGGTCATGCCCTGGACGAGGACCTTGCTCTCCTTGGTGAGGTAGATGGCCATGTCCCGGCTCCTTAAAGGGGGTTGGCGGTGCGGGCGAGGTCGGCGGCCTGCCGCGCGGCGTCGTCCATCGTGGCGGCCTGCCGGATCAGCGGATGGGCGCGGTCGTCGAGGATGGTGCGGCCGCGCGCGGCGTTGTTGCCGTCGAGCCGGACGACGAGCGGCTTGGTCAGCCGGACGCTGCCGAGGGCTTTCACGATGCCGTCGGCGACGGCGTCGCAGGCGGTGATGCCGCCGAAGACGTTGACGAGGACGGACTTCACGGCCGGGTCGGAGAGGATGACGTTCAGGCCGTCGGCCATGGTCCGGGCGGAGGCGCCGCCGCCGATGTCGAGGAAGTTGGCGGGGCGGGCGCCGCAGCCGGCGACGACGTCGAGGGTCGACATGACGAGGCCCGCACCATTGCCGATGACGCCGACCTCGCCGTCCAGCTTCACGTAGTTGAGGCCCTTGGCTGCCGCCTCGGCCTCCAGCGGGTCGTCGTGGGCGACCTCCCGCGTGCCCCAACGCTCGCGCCGGAAGCGGGCGTTGTCGTCGAGGGTGACCTTGCCGTCCAGGGCGAGAATCTGCCCGTCCGCCGTGCGTACGAGGGGGTTCACCTCGACGAGGACGGCGTCCTCGCTGGTGAGTACGGCCCAGAGCCGGACGAGGACGTCGACGGTCTGCGGGGGAAGTCCGGCCGCCTCCGCGATCTGTGCGGCCCTCGCGGTGGTGACGCCTTCGGCCGGGTCGACGGGGATACGGGCGACGGCCTCGGGCCGGGTGGCGGCGACCTCTTCGATCTCCATGCCGCCCTCGGTGGAGGCGATGGCGAGGAAGGTGCCGGCCATGCGATCAAGGACGTAGGAGACGTAGAACTCGCGCTCCATGTCGACGGGTTGGGCCAGCATCACCGTGCGCACGGTGTGGCCCTTGATGTCCATGCCGAGGATCTGACGCGCCGTGATCTCGGCCGCGGCCGGGTCCGCGGCGAGCTGGACGCCACCTGCCTTGCCGCGGCCTCCGGTCTTGACCTGCGCCTTGACGACGACGCGGCCGCCGAGCCTGCGCGCGATCTCGCGTGCCTCCTTCACGGAGTCGGTGACCTCGGCCCGCGGCACCAAGATGCCGTGTTCCGCGAAGAGTTCCCTTGCCTGGTGCTCGTACAGGTCCATATCGGCTCCTGACTCGAAAGTGCCGCACGCCCCCTGGACACCACCGATCGGATGCGGGATAACAAGGTTCATACAGTATTCGTCGACTGTATGCAATGTACGAGCGACGCACCAGAGCCGTGCCGGAGTCGTGCCTGCCACGTCCCCGACCTGCTCTTTCAACCCCCTACGAAGGGACGGGACTTCGTCATGCCCCAGTCCGATGCGGACCACGGCCAGGAACAGATCTCCGGTGGGCATCTGGTCGCCAAGGCACTCAAGGCCGAGGGTGTGGAGGTCATCTACACCCTGTGCGGCGGCCACATCATCGACATCTACGACGGCTGCGTCGACGAGGGCATCGACGTCGTCGACGTACGGCACGAACAGGTCGCCGCGCACGCCGCCGACGGCTACGCACGCATCACCGGCAAACCAGGCTGCGCCGTGGTGACGGCCGGGCCCGGCACCACGGACGCCGTCACCGGCGTCGCCAACGCGTTCCGCGCGGAGTCACCGATGCTGCTCATCGGCGGCCAGGGAGCCCACACGCAGCACAAGATGGGGTCTCTGCAGGACCTTCCGCACGTCGACATGATGACCCCGATCACCAAGTTCGCGGCGACGGTGCCGGACACCGCACGGGCGGCCGACATGGTCTCCATGGCGTTCCGCGAGTGCTACCACGGGGCGCCCGGACCCTCCTTCCTGGAGATACCGCGCGACGTACTCGACGCGAAAGTGCCGGTGGAGAAGGCGCGGGTGCCCAAGCCCGGCCAGTACCGGGCCTCCACCAAGTCCGCCGGAGATCCGGAGGCCGTCGAGAAATTCGCCGACCTCCTGGTGCACGCCGAGAAGCCGGCGATCCTGCTCGGCAGCCAGGTGTGGACGACGCGGGGCACCGAGGCCGCCATCGACCTGGTGCGCACCCTGAACGTCCCCGCCTACATGAACGGCGCCGGTCGTGGCACCCTGCCGCCCGGCGACCCGCACCACTTCCAGCTGTCGCGCCGCTACGCGTTCGCCAACGCCGACCTCATCATCATCGTCGGCACGCCCTTCGACTTCCGCATGGGCTACGGGAAGCGGCTGTCGCAGGACGCGACCGTGGTGCAGATCGACCTCGACTACCGCACCGTCGGCAAGAACCGCGACGTCGACCTCGGCATCGTCGGCGACGCGGGCCTCGTCCTCGAGCAGGTCGCCGAGGCCGCCTCCGGGCGCATCAACGGCGGCGCCGCCAAGCGCAAGGAGTGGCTCGACGAACTGCGCGCCGCCGAGCAGACGGCGATCGAGAAGCGCCTTCCGAGCCTGCGCTCCGACGCCTCCCCCATCCACCCCTACCGGCTCGTCAGCGAGATCAACGACTTCCTCACCGAGGACTCGATCTACATCGGCGACGGCGGCGACATCGTCACCTTCTCCGGGCAGGTCGTGCAGCCCAAGTCGCCCGGCCACTGGATGGACCCCGGCCCGCTCGGCACACTCGGCGTCGGCATCCCCTTCGTCCTCGCCGCCAAACAGGCACGGCCCGACAAGGAGGTCGTCGCCCTGTTCGGCGACGGCGCCTTCTCCCTGACCGGGTGGGACTTCGAGACGCTCGTGCGCTACGACCTCCCCTTCGTGGGGATCGTCGGCAACAACTCCTCGATGAACCAGATCCGGTACGGCCAGAAGGCCAAGTACGGCGACGAGCGCGAGCGCGTCGGCAACACCCTCGGCGACGTCCACTACGACAAGTTCGCCCAGATGCTGGGCGGTTACGGCGAAGAGGTCCGCGACCCCGCCGACATCGGCCCGGCGCTGCGCCGCGCGCGCGAGTCCGGCAAGCCGTCCCTGATCAACGTCTGGGTCGATCCGGACGCGTACGCCCCCGGAACCATGAACCAGACCATGTACAAGTAGTGAGGTGAGTCCCTCGTGACCAAGGCTCTCGAAGGCATACGCGTCCTCGACATGACCCACGTCCAGTCGGGGCCCTCCGCCACCCAGCTCCTCGCGTGGCTCGGCGCGGACGTCGTCAAACTGGAGGCCCCGACCGGGGACATCACGCGCAAGCAGCTGCGTGACATCCCGGACGTCGACTCCCTCTACTTCACGATGCTCAACTGCAACAAGCGCAGCATCACCCTCAACACCAAATCGGAGCGCGGCAAGGAGCTGCTGACCGAGCTCATCCGCCGCTCCGATGTGATGGTGGAGAACTTCGGGCCCGGCGCCGTCGACCGCATGGGGTTCACCTGGGACCGCATCCAGGAGATCAACCCGCGGATCGTGTACGCGTCCATCAAGGGGTTCGGCGAGGGCCCGTACACCAACTTCAAGGCGTACGAGGTCGTGGCCCAGGCGATGGGCGGGTCGATGTCGACCACCGGCTTCGAGGACGGACCGCCGCTCGCCACCGGCGCCCAGATCGGTGACTCCGGGACCGGCATCCACGCGGTCGCCGGCATCCTGGCCGCCCTGCTCCAGCGGGAGAGCACCGGGCGCGGGCAGCGCGTGAACGTGGCCATGCAGCACGCGGTGCTCAACCTGTGCCGCGTCAAGCTGCGCGACCAACAGCGCCTCGCGCACGGCCCGCTGGCCGAGTACCCGAACGAGGACTTCGGCGACGAGGTGCCGCGCTCCGGGAACGCCTCGGGCGGCGGACAGCCCGGCTGGGCCGTGAAGTGCGCGCCCGGCGGACCCAACGACTACGTGTACGTGATCGTGCAGCCGGTGGGCTGGCAGCCCCTCAGTGAGCTGATCGGGCGGCCCGAACTGGCCGGCGACCCCGAGTGGGCGTCCCCGGAAGCACGCCTTCCCAAGCTCAACAAGATGTTCCAGCTGATCGAGGAGTGGTCCTCGACGCTCCCCAAGTGGGAAGTCCTGGAGAAGCTCAACGCGCACAACATCCCGTGCGGCCCGATCCTCTCCACCAAGGAGATCATCGAGGACGCCTCGCTCGTCGCGAACGAGATGGTCGTCGAGGTGGAGCACCCGCAGCGCGGCTCCTTCACGACCGTCGGCTCCCCGCTCAAGCTCTCCGACTCCCCCGTGAACGTCACCAGTTCCCCGCTGCTCGGACAGCACAACGAAGAGGTCTTCGTCGGCGAACTCGGTATCGGCGACGAGGAGTTGCTCCTGCTCAAGTCGAACGGAGTGATCTGATTGATGGCCGAGGACCGCGAGCTGACGGTACGCGCGCTGCTCGACGCCGTACGGGCCGAGGGACGCGCGGCGCTCACCGCGCCGGAGGGGAAGGTGATCGCCGACGCGTACGGGATCGCCGTCCCCGGTGAGGACCTGGCGACCGACGTCGACGAGGCGGTGGCGGCCGCGGCACGCTTCGGCAAGCCCGTGGTGCTGAAGATCGTCTCCCCCGACATCCTGCACAAGACCGATGCGGGCGGTGTCGTCGTGGGGGTGGAGGGCGCGGCCGACACACGTGCCGCGTTCCACCGGATCATCGAGAACGCGCGCGCGTACGCGCCGGATGCCCGCATCGAAGGCGTCCAGGTGCAGGAGCTGCTGCCGGCGGGGCCGGACACGCAGGAGGTCATCGTCGGGGCGGTCACCGACCCGACGTTCGGCAAGGTCGTCGCCTTCGGGCTCGGCGGCGTGCTGGTGGAGGTGTTGAAGGACGTCACCTTCCGGCTCGCCCCGCTGACCGCCGACGAGGCCGTCGGGATGCTCGACTCCATCGGCGCGGCCGAGGTGCTGCGCGGGGTGCGGGGCGCGCGGGGCGTCGACCGGTGGGCGCTGGCCGAGCAGATCCGCCGGGTCTCCCAACTGGTCACGGATTTCCCGGAGATCGCCGAGGTCGACCTCAACCCGGTCATCGCGACGCCCGAGGGCGCGGTCGCCGCCGACATCCGGGTGATCCTCGCCGAGAACGCGCCGAAACCTAGGCGTACGTACACACGCGAGCAGATCCTCACGTCGATGCGGCGCCTCATGCAGCCGCGCTCGGTCGCCGTCATCGGTGCCTCCAACGAGCAGGGCAAGATCGGCAACTCGGTCATGCGCAACCTCGTCGACGGCGGTTTCTCCGGGGAGATCCATCCGGTGAATCCCAAGGCCGACGACATTCTGGGCCGCAAGGCGTACAAGAGCGTCACGGATGTCCCCGGTGACGTGGACGTGGCGGTCTTCGCGATCCCCGCCAAGTTCGTGGCAGCGGCCCTGGAGGAGGTGGGGCGCAAGGGGATCCCGAACGCGGTGCTCATCCCGTCCGGCTTCGCGGAGACCGGGGAGCAGTCCCTCCAGGACGAGATCGTGGCCATCGGCGAGCGGCTCGGGGTGCGGCTGCTGGGGCCGAACATCTACGGCTACTACTCGACGTGGCACGATCTGTGCGCCACGTTCTGCACGCCCTACGACGTGAAGGGCGGGGTCGCCCTCACCTCGCAGTCCGGTGGCATCGGGATGGCGATCCTCGGCTTCGCGCGCACCACGAAGACGGGCGTCTCGGCGATCGTGGGGCTCGGCAACAAGTCCGACCTGGACGAGGACGACCTGCTGACCTGGTTCGGCGAGGACCCCAACACCCAGTGCATAGCGATGCACTTGGAGGACCTCAAGGACGGACGCGCCTTCGTGGAGGCCGCGCGGGCGACCGTGCCGAAGAAGCCCGTCGTCGTCCTGAAGGCCGGGCGGACGGCCGCGGGCGCGAAGGCCGCCGGGTCGCACACGGGCGCCCTGGCCGGCGACGACGCCGTCTACGACGACATCCTCAAACAGGCCGGCGTCATCCGGGCCCCGGGCCTGAACGACATGCTGGAGTACGCGCGGGCGCTGCCCGTACTGCCCACCCCGCAGGGCGACAACATCGTGATCATCACGGGTGCGGGCGGATCCGGCGTACTGCTGTCGGACGCCGTGACGGACAACGGGCTCCAACTGATGGAGATCCCAGCCGACTTGGATGCCGCCTTCCGGGCGTTCATCCCGCCCTTCGGGGCCGCGGGCAACCCCGTCGACATCACAGGAGGCGAGCCGCCGTCGACGTACGAGGCGACGATCCGCCTCGGCCTGGAGGACCCGCGCATTCATTCGCTCGTGCTCGGCTACTGGCACACCATCGTCACCCCTCCCATGGTCTTTGCGGAGGTAACGGCCCGCGTGGTGCGGGAGTTCCGGGAGCGCGGCATCGAGAAGCCCGTCGTCGCGTCACTCGCCGGGGATGTCGAGGTCGAGGAGGCCTGCCAGTACCTCTTCGAGCGCGGCGTGGTCGCGTACCCGTACACGACCGAGAAGCCGGTGGCCGTGCTGGGCGCCAAGTACCGGTGGGCCCGCGCCGCCGGGTTGCTGGGGGGCGGTCGATGAGCTGAGGGATACGGGTCCGGCCGGCGGTGTGCGCCGGCCGGACCCAGGACCCGCGCGCACACGAAAGCAATTTGGACAGGGGGCGCTGGCCGAATCTTTCGATGCAAGGGGTGCGACCGTCATGACCACAACCGATCTACCCGCTTCAGTCCCCTACAGGGAGGTGGCGGATGTAAACGGCCGGGTGTACCGGGTCGGCGAGACCGATATCGACATCATGGGCCGCAAGCGCAAGTGGATGGTGATCCTGCCCTGGGTGGGCATGATGGGGATCTCCTCCGCCGAGTACGCGTTCGCGTCCGCAGAGGACACCTTGCACACCGCGCACGACTGGAACAGCCTGCACATCTTCTGGATGATGACGGTGTGGGTGTTCTTCCAGGCCGCTGTGGCCTTCCCCGCGGGCAGGCTGCGTGAGAGCGGCAGACTGCCGGCCCGCTGGGCGATGATGATCGGCGCTTCGGGCACCTTCATGGGGTACCTGGCGCTGGCCCTCGCCCCGCACGTCGTCCTCGCCTACATCGGCTTCAGCGTGCTGAGCGGCATGGGCGCGGGCATGGTGTACGCCACCTGCGTCAACATGGTGGGCAAGTGGTATCCGGAGCGCAGGGGCGGCAAGACCGGCTTCGTGAACGGCGGCTTCGCCTACGGTTCGGTGCCGTTCGTGTTCCTGTTCACCGGCTACATGGACCTGACCAACTTCCGCTGGGTGCTGCTCTCGGTGGGCGTCCTGCTCGCCGCGATGGTCGCGACCGCCGGCTACTTCTTCAAGGACCCGCCGAAGAACTGGTGGCCCGCGACCATCGACCCGCTCCACCCGCCGGAGGACCCGCGCGCGCGTCGCTCCCTGGAGAAGAACCCTCCGGCGGTCAAGCAGTACACCCCGATGGAGGCCTGGCGGACCGGCCGGGTGGCGCTCATGTGGTTCTGTCTGGCCTGCACCTCCGGAGTGAACATCTTCGGCATCGCCTTCCAGGTCGACATCGGCGAGGAGGCGGGCTTCGCCGGCGGGATCGTGGCCACCGCGATGTCGCTCAAGGCGATCGTCAACGGCACCGGGCGCGGTGTCATCGGCTGGCTCTCCGACCGTTACGGCCGCAAGCAGTGCCTCCTCGCCGTGTGCGTCATCCTCGGGCTCGCCCAGTTCGGCATTCTGTGGTCGGCCGAAGCGAAGAATCTGCCCCTGTTCCTGATCTTCTCGGCGGTCTCCGGCTTCGGCGGCGGCGCCATCTTCCCCATGTTCGCGGCCCTCACCGCGGACTACTTCGGCGAGAACAACAACGCGACCAATTACGGCATGGTCTACAGCTCCAAGCTCGTCTCCGGTCTCGGCGCGGGCCTGGGCGCCCTGGTCGTCGGCGCCTGGGGGCACTCCGGCGCTTTCATGCTCGCGGGCTGCATCTCGTTCTTCGCCGGCTTCGTCGCGCTCTTCCTGTCCCCGCCCGGCAGGCCCAAGTCCCGTGACATACGACCCAATCCGCAACCGCTCGGTGAGGAGATGGCTTGATATGACGGCGGAGCCCATCGCCGCAGGAAGTACTGCACCGGCAACCGGCACAAGATACCGAGAGATAACCGACGAGAACGGCCGCGTCTATCGCGTGGGCGAGACCGACCGCGACATCCTCGGTCATTCCCGCAAATTCATGGTGTATCTGCCATGGGTCGCGATGATGGCCATCAGTGTGTCCGAGTACGCGTACGGCTCGGCGGAGGACACCCTGTCCAGCGCCCACGGCTGGACGCAGTCGAACACCTTCTGGATCCTGAGCATCTGGGTGTTCTTCCAGGCGGGCATCGCCTTCCCGGCCGGCTGGCTGCGGGAGAAGGGAATCCTGACCGCCAAGAGGGCGACGATGATCGGCGCCTTCATGTGCATGCTGGGCTTCCTCGCCCTCTCCCACTTCCACAATGTGTGGCTGGCGATCCTCGGTTTCGGCGTCATCGGCGGACTGGGCTCCGGCCTCGTCTACGCGACCTGTATCAACATGGTCGGCAAATGGTTCCCGGAACGTAAGGGCGGCAAGACCGGATTCGTCAACGGCGGCTTCGCGTACGGGTCCTTGCCGTTCATCTTCATCTTCAACTACGGCTTCGACACGTCGAACTACCACCGGGTGCTCGACATGATCGGGGCGTACGTCCTGGTCGTCGTTCTGGTCTGCGCCTTCTTCTTCAGGGATCCCCCGAAGAACTGGTGGCCGTCCGGGGTCGACCCGCTGGCCAAGACCGGCTCGGGCAAGAGCGAGAAGAGCCTCGCCAAGAATCCGCCCGCGGTACGTCAGTTCACGCCCAAGGAGGCGATCAGGACCGGGATGCTGCCACTGATGTGGCTGAGTCTGGTACTGACGGCCGGTGTGTCGATCTTCGGTATCTCTTTCCAGGTGGACTTCGCCAAGGAGGTCGGTTTCGGTCCCTTGGTCGCGGCGTCCTCGATGGGCGTGATGGCGGTCATCAACGGCGTCGGCCGCGCGGTTGTCGGCTGGCTGTCGGACATCATGGGCCGCAAGCCGAGCCTCGTCTTCGTGATCGTCGTCCTCGGGCTCGCCCAGTTCGGCGTGATCTGGGCGGGCGACATCCGCAGCGAGTGGCTCTTCCTCGTCTTCGCCTTCCTGTCGGGCTTCGGCGGCGGCGCCTTCTACCCGATGTTCGCGGCGCTGACCCCGGACTACTTCGGCGAGAACTACAACGCCACCAACTACGGCCTCGTCTACAGCGGCAAACTCGTCAGTGGCCTCTTCGGCGGCGGCCTCGGCTCGATGGTGGTCGCCGCATGGGGCTACAACGGGGCGTACGCGCTGGCCGGCGGGATATCGATGGTCGCGGCGGCGGTCGCGCTGCTGCTGCGCCAGCCGGGAAGGGAGCGGGACGCGACCGCGCGGTAGGCGACAGTAAGTACTGGTGCGCACGGAGAGGGGCCCGGCCTGATGGCCGGGCCCCTCTCCGTGCCCGGTGCGCGTACGGTCAGCGCTTCTTGCGCAGCGCAGCCAGGTTGTCGTACGCGGTCTTCGCGTACTTCAGGGACTGGCCGAGGTCCGTGCCACTGGGCGCGTTGTCCTGCTCGACCATGGGGTTGCGGTAGTTCTTCTCGCCTACGCGGCTGAAGAAGGTGCGGTAGTCGATGACGCCCTCACCGAAGACCCCCATGTCGTAGCCCTCCCCGCTCGTCTCGTTGCGGGTGCCGTCCTTGGCGTGGAACAGGGGGTAGCGCTTGTTGTGGCGGACGACGAGCCCGGCCGGGTCGAAGACCTTCTCCCGCTGGGAGCCGTCGTGCGCGGTGTACGTGTGGAACTTGTACTGCGCGACGTGTGCCCAGAAGATGTCCATCTCCAGCCAGACCGTCCTCGGGTCGGTGCCCTTGAGGAAGTACTCCAGCTTGCGGATGCCGGAGCTGCGGGTCGGGCGGCCCTGCGCGTCGAGCGGACCGCCGTCGAGCAGGAAGCCGTACGCCGCGTCGTGGTTGTGGGTGTAGAGCTTGATGCCGGCCTTGTGCGCGAGGTCGCCGAGGGCGTTCCACTTGTCGGCGGCGACGTCCCAGTCCGCCTTGTAGGAGCTGTTGGTGGGGTCGCCACCGGTCCCCATGTGGTCCATGCCGAGGATGTTGGCGATTTCCAGGTGCTTCTTGAACGTGTCGATGTCGGCCTGGCTGAGCGGCCACGACGACGGGATGAAGCCGTGGTTGCCCTGGGCGCGCAGACCGTACCGGTCGAGCCAGGAGCGGAGCAGCTTGGCGCCGGCGACGGACTCGAGGTTGGCGCCGCCGGGAGCGTTGGCGTGCTGACCGTATCCCGCGAACTCGACCTGCTTGTACCCGTAGCGGGCCAGCTCCTTGAAGACCTCGCGGAAGCCGGAGGGCAGGTCGGTGGCGAGCGGGTCGCGGCCGGTCGCGTCCCGCACGGTGTAGAGGATGATGCCGCGCTTGTCCGCGGGTACGAGTGCGCTGCCGCCGCCGTGACCGCCGTGGTCGTGGCCGTGTCCATGCCCGTGACCACCGCCGCCTGTCTGCGGCTGGGCGAAGGACGGTGCGGCGCCGAACACGGGCGCGGCGATCGCACCCGCGGCGACGGCGGTGCAGGTGCTGAGGAAGCGGCGGCGGTCGAGGCCGAGACGCTGTCTGAGAGCGTCGGCGGCGGGGGTGTCCTGGAAGTCGGTCACGGGTGCCTCTCTTCGACGTGCGGGTGGACATGGCGGACAGGTCGTATTCGCTGACGCCTCTGGCGTGTTGTCAGTGGCGCGTGCTTCACTCTCTGTAACTGGTCCTGGTCAGGAGCGGGTTGGGCCGAGGTCTGCCTCAGCCGAGGCCGGCCAGGTCGAGCAGGAGCGATTTCACAGCGGTGGCCGGGACCCGGCCGGGAAGTGCGTGGGGGGTGGAGCTGATGATGAGCGGACCGTCGTCGTCGCTCGTGGGGAGGCGGCCGTGGCTGCCTCGAATAGGTGCGGGGTCGAGGGGCACGACCGCCATGCGGTAGCGCAGCCCCAGCTTCTTGCGGGCGAGCGCGCCCGCGGCCTTGACCTTGACGTAGGGGTCGCGGGGATCCATGAACAGTTCGACCGGGTCGTAGCCGGGTTTGCGGTGGATCTCGACGAGCTGCGCGAAGTCGGGCGCACGGGCGTCGTCGAGCCAGTAGTAGTACGTGAACCAGGCGTCGGGTTCCGCGATCGCGACGAGTTCGCCGGAGCGCGGGTGGTCGAGGTGCTGCTCCTTCTTGCCCTCGTCGTCCAGGAGTTGCTCGATGCCGGGCAGACCGGCGAGGGCGGCGCGGGTGGCGTCGAGGTCCTCGGGGCGGCGTACGTAGATGTGGGCGATCTGGTGGTCGGCCACGGCGAACGCCCGTGAGGTCATCGGGTCGAGGTACTCCATGCCGTCCTGCGTGTGCACTTCGAGGAGGCCGGCGCGGCGCAGGGCCCGGTTGATGTCGACGGGGCGGTCGGCGCGCGTGATGCCGTACTCGGACAGGGCGACGACGGTGCGTCCCTCGGTCCTGGCGTCGTCGAGGAGGGGGGCGAGGGCCGTGTCGAGTTCGGCGGCGGCCCGGTGGGCGCGGGGGTCGTCGGGGCCGAAGCGCTGCAGGTCGTAGTCGAGGTGAGGGAGGTAGCACAGGGTGAGGTCGGGGTGCCGGGTCGCCATGACGTGGCGGGTGGCGTCGATGATCCATTGGCTGGAGACGATGTCGGCGCCGGGGCCCCAGAAGTGGAAGAGGGGGAACGTGCCGAGTTTGTCGGTCAGTTCGTCGTGCAGGTCCGGGGGCCGGGTGTAGCAGTCGGGTTCCTTGCGGCCGTCGGCGTAGTAGACGGGACGGGGGGTGATCGTGATGTCGGTGTCGGCGCCCATGGCGTACCACCAGCAGATGTTGGCGACCGTGTATCCGGGGTGGGCGCGGCGGGCGGCGTCCCAGAGTTTGTCGCCGGAGACGAGGCCGTTGTGCTGGCGCCACAGCAGGACGTCGCCGAGTTCGCGGAAGTACCAGCCGTTGCCGACGATGCCGTGCTCGGAGGGCATCGTGCCGGTCAGGAACGTGGACTGGGCGGCGCAGGTGACGGCGGGCAGCACGGTGCCGAGAGGCGCGCGGGAGCCGGACCGGCCGAGCGACTTGAGGTGCGGCATGTGGTCGAGGAGACGGGGGGTGAGGCCGACGACGTCCAGGACGAGGAGCGGGGTGGGGCGGGTGTCCGTCATGGCAGCTCCTTGAGGCCGAGGTCGGTCAACAGGTCGCGGGCGAGGGCGAGTTCGGCGGCGATGCCGTCGGCCAGCTGGGTCCTGGCCCGGGGGCGCAGTGCGGGCGGCAGGGCCTGCCAGGTGTACGTCTCGACTTCGAGGTGCTGGGTGAGCGGGCGCGCCCCGCCGACGAGGCGGGCCAGCGTCTCCTGGAGGACGGGGAGCGTGGAGGTGAGCGGGGCGGCGGGGGCCGCGTGCAGGGGGACGTGGAAGTGGGCGCGCCACGGTGCGGTGTCCGGCAGGGCGGCGCCGTCGAGGGCGGGGCCGAGGTCGTCGGTGCCGTGCAGACCGTCGGGGGTGACGGTGCGGGTCTGGTGCAGGAAGCGGGGTTCGTCGAAGGCGGCGAGCGCCTCACGGACTTCGGGGAGATGGGGGTGTTCGGCATGCAGGGCGGCGGAGAGCTGCGATTTGACGACAGGGACGTGGGCGGCGGCGAGGCCGTCCAGGGCGGTGCCCGGGTCCTCGAAGGAGGTGGCGAGGTGGCAGGTGTCGAGGCAGAGACCGATGCGGTCGGGACGGCCGATGGCGGTGAGCGGGGCGATGGCGTCGGCGGTGGTCTGGACGGTGCAGCCGGGCTCGGGCTCCAGGCCGATGCGGATCGACTTGCCGGTCAGCTCCTCGAGGGCGTCGAGTCGTTCGGCGAGGGCGGCCAGGGCGATGCGGGCGGCGTCGGCGCGCTGCTCGTCGTAGGCGGTGCGCCAGGCGAGCGGCAGGGTGGAGATGGTGCCTTCGGTGACGTCGGCGGGGAGCAGCGCGGCGAGGAGGCGGGCCAGGTCGCTGGTGTGGGCGAGGCGGTCGGGATCGGCCCAGTCCGGCTTGTAGACGCGGTACTTGACCTCTTCCGCGCCGAACCCTTCGTAGGGGAAGCCGTTGAGCGTGACGACTTCGAGGCCGCGCCGGTCGAGTTCCGCGCGCAGGCCGCGCAGCGCCGCCGGGTCGGCGGTCAGGGTGCGGGCGGCGTTCTTGGCGAGCCACAGGCCGATGCCGAGGCGGTCGCGGCCGAGGCGTCTGCGGACGGGCTCGCAGTGGTCGCGGAGCTGGGCGAGAACGCCGTCGAGGGTTTCGGCGGGGTGCACGTTCGTGCAGTACGCGAGGTGGACGGTGGAGCCGTCGGGGTGGCGGAAACGCATGCGTCACGCCCCTCCGCGCAGGATGGAGTTGCCTTCGTGGGTCGCTTCCGGCGTTGTCACCGCGCCGAGTTGGAGGCGGCCGCTCAGACCGTAGAAGGCGACCGGGTTGCGCCACAGGACCTGGTCCACGTCGTCTTCGGTGAAGCCGGCGGCGAGCATCGCGTCGGCGACCTTGCGCGTCTTGAGCGGGTCGCTCTTGCCCCAGTCGGCCGCCGAGTTGACGAGGACCTTCTCGGATCCGTAGGAGCGCAGGATCTCCACCATGCGGTCCTCGTCCATCTTGGTGTCGGGATAGACGGAGAAGCCGAGCCAGCTCCCGGCGTCCTTGGCTTCTTTGACCGTGGTCTCGTTGAGGTGGTCGACCAGGACGTGGTCGACGGGGAGCGCGGACTCGCGGACCACGTCGAGAGTGCGGCGCAGGCCGGCGAGCTTGTCGCGGTGCGGGGTGTGGACGAGCGCGGGCAGTTCGTGGTCGGCGGCGAGCTGCAGCTGTGCGGCCAGCGCGGTGTCCTCGGCGGGAGTCATGGAGTCGTAGCCGATCTCGCCGACGGCGACGACGTTGTCCTTGACGAGGTAGCGCGGCAGGGCGTCCAGGACGGGCGTGCAGCGCGGGTCGTTGGCCTCTTTGGGGTTGAGGGCGATCGTGCAGTGGTGCGCGATGCCGTACTGGGCGGCGCGGAAGGGCTCCCAGCCGAGGAGCGCGTCGAAGTAGTCGTAGAAGGAGTCGGGCGAGGTACGGGGCTGGCCGAGCCAGAAGGCGGGCTCGACGAGGGCGCGGACCCCGGCCGCGTACATGGCCTCGTAGTCGTCGGTGGTGCGCGACGTCATGTGGATGTGGGGGTCGAAGATGCGCATCAGGACTCCTCCGTCGCGGGTGCCGTCAGGGTCAGCACGCGGTGCAGGTCCTCGGGGACGGGCCGGCCCGCGGCGGTGCGTTCCTCGGCGAAGTCGCCGAGCATGCGGGCGAGTTCGGCGTCGCCGTGGGCGCGTGGCCGCAGTGCGGCGACGGCGTCGACACGGACGCCGGTGAAGAGGCATTTCAGGACGGCGTGCCGCCAGTCGTGGGCGGGCAGGTGCTCGGCGGCGTACGGGCCGACGGCGGCGGCGACGAGACGGGTGTCGTTGGTGCGCAGCGCGTCCTCGACGAGCGGCAGCCCTTCGGGGCCCGGCACGAGGTGGGGCAGTGCCTCCAGGACGGCGCGGCGTTCGGCGGCGGTGCCCTGCGCGTACAGCCGGGTGAGGGTGTCCGCGTCGGCGCGGGCAGCGTGCAGCAGGAGCACGCGGGTGGCGTCGGCGTGGTCCTGGCCGGAGCGGCGGCCTGCCTCCGCGAACCTCAACTCCCAAACCGGCGGAGTCTTCTCGTCGGGGGCGCCGGTGTGTGCCGCGGCTTCTGACAGGGCTTGGTCGAGCCAGGTTCGGGCGGCCGCCGTCAGCTCCGTGTCGAGGTGGGCGCGGAGTGCGGCGACGGTGGTGGGCCGTGTCATGCGCTGCCTCCTCGTGCTGTTGCTCGGAGGAACTCCAGCGATCGGGCCGCCAGTTGGGGGCCCGCGTGGGAGTGCCGGGGCAGTTCGACCACGGTCAGGCCCTGGTAGCCGGTGGCGGCGAGCGCGTCGAGCACCGGCGGGAAGTCGATCTCTCCGTCACCGAACGGCAGGTGTTCGTGGACGCCGCGGCGCATGTCCTCGATCTGGACGTGTCGCAGCCAGGGGGCCGCCGCGCGCACGCAGTCGGCGGGCGGGTCCGGTTCCAGGCACTGGCAGTGGCCGATGTCGAGGGTGAGGCCGAGGGCGTCGGGGCTGCCGAGGGCGCGGCGCAGCTGGTGGAAGTCGGCGAGCGTGGCCAGGAGGTGGCCGGGTTCGGGCTCGATGGCGAGGGGGACGCCGGCGTCGGTGGCGGCCTCCACGACGGTGCCGAGTTCGTCGGCGAGGTGCTTCCACGCGGTGCCCGGGTCGGTGCCTTCGGGGGTGATGCCGCTGAAGCAGTGCACCGCGTGGGCGCCCAGATCGGCGGCGACCTGGACGGCGCGCAGGAGCAGCCGGGTGCGGGCCGCGCGGGCGTCCGGGTCGGGATCGAGGAGGGAGGGGCCGTGTTTGCGGCGCGGGTCGAGGACATAGCGGGCGCCGGTCTCGATGGTGGCCGTGAGCTGGTACCGCTCCAGGGTGCGGGCAACCTGGCGGGTGCGCTGCGCGAGGTCCGGGGTCAGCGGGTCCAGGTGCATGTGGTCGAGCGTGAGGCCCACGCCGTCGTAGCCGAGGTCGGCGAGGAGGGCCAGGGCGTCGTCGAGGCGGAGGTCGGTGAGGCCGTTGGTGCCGTAGCCCCAGCGCGGGGCGCTCCTCTGCGGGTGGTGGCTCATGTGACGCTCACCTTCTTCGCGAAGCGGCGGGCCAGCGGGGCCAGGGCGGCGGTGGCCAGGGCCGATCCGGGCGACCCCGCGCGTGCGGCGAGGGCTGCCTGGAGCGGGATCATGGCGCGGATCCCGGCGCCGACGGCCCGCTGGGTCAGGGGTGGGGAGGGGTTGAGGGCGGCGTGGAGGAGGGGGCGGACCGCGGTGGCCGCGTACGCGGTGGGACCCGGCAGGCCGAGGGGGGCTGCCGCGCCTCGGCCCGCCGGGAGTTTGAGGAGGTGTGCGGTCAGCACTGCCGTGGTGGCCAGGGCCGCCGCGGGGGCGAGAGGTGTGCCGCCTGTCGTCTCGTTGCGGGAGACGGTGGTCACGGCGGCGGTGTGGACGGCCAGGGTCAGGGCCGCGGGTGCCGCTGCGCCGAGGCTGCTCGGGCCGGGGCGCTGGATGCCCCCCGCACCGGCACCGGCGCCGGCGCGAGCACCGGTACCCGCACCGAACCCGGCGTCCTGCGAACCCGCCGCGCCCAACAGCAGGCCGAGGCGCCCGACCCCGGGCACCACCGCCGCGAACCGGCCCGAGCGAGCACGCCGGACGCCGCCAGCGCCAGCGCCGGCGCGAACACCGGTACCCGCACCGAACCCGGCGTCCTGCGAACCCGCCGCGCCCAGCAGCAGGCCGAGGCACCCGACCCCGGGCACCACCGCCGCGAACCGGCCCGAGCGAGCACGCCGGACGCCG